>JADCRD010000001.1:0-309717 GCA_014946745.1 Lysobacterales bacterium
CCTTTTCCTTTGCCGCAACGAGTGCGGCGCTCACTTCGTAAGCTCCCCGGTACTGCGGACACAGGTTTCTAGAACTTTCTGGCAAGGTTTCCCAGCCAGGAGGTTCAGATGCGCAAGTCAAAGTTCAGCGAGACGCAGATCGTCTCGATCCTCAAGCAGGCCGATGCGGGTATGCCGGTCAAGGACGTTTGCCGGCAGGCCGGGATCAGTGTGGCGACGTACTACCAGTGGAAGTCGAAGTTCGGTGGCATGGAAGCCTCGGAGCTCAAGCGCGTGCGCGAGCTCGAGGAGGAAAACAGCCGCCTCAAGCGCCTGTACGCCGACCTCGCGCTGGAGAACTCGGCGATGAAGGACCTGATCGCAAAAAAGTTGTAGCGCCGGCGCAGAAGCGCGAGGCGGTGCGTTTCCTCTCGGAAGCCCATCGCCTGCCGCTGCGTCGGTCCTGCGCCTGCATCGGGCTGTCGCGCTCGGCCTGGTACGCCCCGCCACTGGACTGGACGGTGCGCGATGCCGAACTGATCGCAGCGCTTTCAGAGGCTGTGCGCGAGCGGCCGAGCCGAGGTTTCTGGAAGTGCTCGGACCTGCTGCGGCGCTGCCGTCCCGACTGGAATCCCAAGCGCATCTATCGCGTGTACAAGGCCATGAAGCTCAACCTGCGCCGCCCCGCCAAGCGCCGTCTGCCCAAACGCGAGCGCGTGCCGCTGTACGTGCCGCAACTGCCCGACAGCGTGTGGTCGGCGGACTTCATGAGCGACGCGCTCACCTGCGGGCGACGCTTCCGCACCTTCAACGTGATCGACGACTTCAACCGCGAGGCCTTGCACATCGAGGTCGACACCTCGATCAACGCGCAGCGCCTGATCCGCGTCTTCGAGCGCCTGCAGCGCGAGCGTGGGCTGCCGCAGGTGCTGCGCACCGACAACGGCCCTGAGTTTCTCGGCGAAGCATTCGTGGCTTGGGCGAAGTCCCAAGGTATGGCCATCCAGTACATCCAGCCCGGCAAGCCCAATCAAAACGCCTACATCGAGCGCTTCAACCGGACATTCCGCGAGGAGGTCCTGGACCCGCACCTGTTCTCTCGCTTGGACGACGTCCGCGAGGCGGCGTGGTGGTGGATGCTCGACTACAACGAGGAACGACCCCATGACGCCCTCGACGGGATGACACCCGCCGAGCGCAAAGCCCAAGCAGCCGAAGGTTCTAGGAATTCCTTGTCCGCTTGACGGGAGAGCTTACGGCTTGACGGGAGAGCTTACGCTTCAACCGACCGCAAAAAGAAGCCCGCTCATCGCGGGCTTCGGAAGTTCGCTGGAGAACGCCTGCTCTACTTCAGTGCGTACCCGAACTGCTGTCTAAACTGTTCTGCAAACTCTTCGTAGTCGAACCGCTGATTCTGTGGCCCAAGATGTTCAATCTTTAGTGCCCCCATCAGAGAAGCGATGCGGCCGGCGGTCGCGAGATCCATCCCGTTCATGAGCCCGAAGATCAGTCCTGCACGGTAGGCGTCGCCGCAGCCAGTGGGATCCACCACGCGCATCGCGTTGGCAGCGGGAACCTGCATGACCCCTGCTGCCGTGTGAACCTCGGAGCCTTTCGGCCCGCGGGTGATGATGTAGGCCTGAACTCGCTCTGCAATCTGTTTGGCACTCAGACCACTCTTTTCCTGCAGTAGACTCGATTCGTAGTCGTTGACCGTGACGTACGTCGCTGCCTCGATCATCTGACGCAGCTCGTCGCAATTGAACAACGGCATCGCCTGACCCGGATCGAAGATAAATGGAATGCCCAGCTCCGCGAACTCTCGCGAGTTCTGGAGCATCGCTTCGTAGCCATCGGGCCCTACGATGCCAAACTCGATGGCAGCGACATCGCGCACGTGGTTCTCGTACGAACGCATCATCGCGCCCGGATGAAAGGCGGTGATCTGATTATCGTCAAGGTCGGTAGTGATGAAGGCTTGCGCAGTAAACAGGTCCTCAATCACCTTGACGTGCTCAAGACTGATTCCGCAACTCGTGAAATGCTCGCGATAGGGCCCGAAGTCCTGACCAACGGTCGCCATAGGGATCGGGCTGCCGCCCAGCAGCTTGAGGTTGTACGCAATGTTGCCTGCACAACCTCCAAACTCCCGTCGCATGCGCGGAACCAGGAAAGAGACATTCAGAATATGAACTTTGTCCGGGAGGATGTGGTTCTTGAACTGGTCTTGAAACACCATGATGGTGTCGTAAGCGAGGGAACCACAGATCAGCGCAGGCATATAAAGCTCCGGTTCGAGACTGACTAGCAGCGCTCGATGACAGTGTGGGTCGGCCTAGACCGACGGATCTGCAAGTTTGAAGCATGCGAGCGCCCACCGCATCTCTCTGCACTGCGAACAGGAACGATGTGCCCTTGTGAGCGAACCAGAGCGCACTGGCCCAGTGCAGAAACACTTGTAGCGCCTCGCACTGCACAGTTGCTCTGCGCGGCGCAAGCAGCGACCTGCGATCCGAGGAGCGTCAGGAAGAACTGGAGGCTCGCCACGCCTGATCAGGCCGGCAGCAACCACCGTGGTCGGATCTAGGACACAGTCCGACGATGTGGGTCGATCTCTCTTTCCTGTTCCTTGCTGATGCAGGACGCGCTTGCTAGGCTTGCGTGCTTTTCTTCCGGAGCGCGCTGCGCCATGTTCAAGAGCCTTCGAGGCCTCTTCTCCAACGATCTGTCGATCGATCTTGGCACCGCCAACACCCTGATTTATGTAAGGAATCAGGGCATCGTGCTGAACGAGCCATCGGTCGTGGCGATCCGTCAGGACCGGGGGCCGGGCTCCCACAAGTCAGTCGCTGCCGTCGGTCACGAGGCGAAGCGAATGCTTGGACGTACACCCGGCAACATCTCGACGATCCGGCCCATGAAGGATGGCGTGATCGCCGACTTCAGCACGACCGAGGAAATGCTGAAGCACTTCATCCGCAAGGTGCACCGCTCTCGTTTCCTGCGACCCAGCCCCCGGGTACTGATCTGTGTTCCTTGCGGCTCCACTCAGGTTGAGCGTCGCGCGATCAAAGAGTCAGCTGAGGAAGCAGGCGCGCGCGAAGTCTTTCTGATCGAAGAGCCCATGGCTGCTGCGATCGGCGCAGGTATCCCGGTCCATGAGGCGCGGGGGGCCATGGTCCTGGATATCGGTGGAGGCACCTCGGAGGTTGCGGTGATCTCGCTCAACGGGATCGTCTATTCGCAGTCCGTGCGCATCGGTGGTGACCGCTTTGACGAAGCGATCATCAGCTACGTGCGGCGCAACCACGGCACCCTCATCGGCGAGACGACTGCCGAGAAGATCAAGATCGAGATCGGCTGTGCGTTCCCGCAGGCCGAGGTCCGTGAGATCGAATTCTCCGGCCGCAACCTTGCCGAGGGCGTGCCGCGCAATTTCACGATGAACTCGAACGAAGTGCTTGAGGCGCTTCATGAGCCGCTCGCAGGCATCACCAGCGCGGTGCGTGCTGCCCTTGAGCAGACGCCACCCGAACTGTGCGCTGACGTCGCCGAGCGCGGCATCGTGTTGACCGGGGGCGGAGCCTTGCTGCGCGACCTGGACCGGTTGATCTCCGAAGAAACGGGCTTGCACGTCCATGTGGCGGACGATCCGCTGACCTGCGTCGCGCGTGGGGGCGGCCGCGCCCTCGAGCTGATCGACATGCATGGCAACGACTTCTTCGCTCCTGAGTGAGCAGAGCGCCTGGGCTGAAGTGAGCCCGCGCTCAGCCCACGCGCGAGGGCACGATTTCCGCGGACCGCTTGCTCGCTTGGCAGGCCTTCGGGCGCTCAGCCCTTGGCCTCGCCCTGCCAATGCTTCCCTCGCCGTAGATGCTTCGGTTCCCGCAGACGCCTGTTCGTGAACTACAACCCTCGCCAGACCCCCGGCTTGTTCGCCGATACCGGTGTGGGACCCATTCGCCTGCTGCTGTATCTCCTAGCAGCAGTCGGTCTGATGGTGGCTGACCACCGCACTTCGCTGCTTGAACGGTCGCGCAGCCATGCGCTCGCCTTGGTCCAGCCAATCTACCTCGTGGCGGGATTGCCCTCGCTGGCCGTCGGGGCGGCCTCCGACGTGTTCGCTTCGAGAGAACGGCTACAGGTCGAACGCGACGAACTCCAGCGGCAGCTGCTCGTCGCTGAGGCGCGACTCAGTCGCTTGCAGGCTGTGCAGATCGAGAACTTGCGCCTGCGGGAACTTCTGAACGGCACGCGAGGCCTGCAGCTCAGCGTGCAGGTCGCCTCGGTGATGGATGTGGACCTTGATCCCTTCCGTCACCGCATCCTGCTCGACGCAGGGGCACAGCGCGGCGCTCGTGAGGGCATGGCGCTGCTCGATGCGGGCGGAGTCGTTGGCCAGATTCTTGAGGTGTCTTCGTTCGCCTCGACCGCCCTGCTGATCTCCGACCCCAACCACAGCGTGCCTGTGCAGGTTGTTCGCACAGGGCTCAGGACGATCGCCTACGGCACCGGGAGAACGGATGAGCTGGTTCTGCCGAGCATCCCGCAAAGCGCTGATCTCGTCGTCGGAGATCAACTGGTGACATCGGGAATCGGAGGCCGATTCCCCGCCGGTCTCGCAGTGGGTGAGGTGACCGCCATCACTGCCGATGACACGCGCCTGTTTCTGGTCGCGAGCGCTCGACCTGCCGCGCGCCTGGATCGCAGTGGCGAAGTGCTACTGCTCTCCATGAGCGACTCACTGCCGGAGTTTGGCCCGCCGATCGAACTCATGTCGCCGCCATCGAAGGTGCCCTGATGCGGCTACGCCCCTACGCCCTGTTTCCGGCTTCCCTGGCTGTCGCTTTGCTGCTGGGGCTGCTTCCGATTCCTTCTGAGCTTGCTGGCTTGAAGCCATTCTGGCTGGCACTGGTGATCTGCTACTGGCTTCTCGAGGCGCCTGAGCGGGTGGGTCTTGGGGTGGCCTTTGCCGTCGGCATCGCCGCTGACGTCGTCCACGGTAGCCTGCTCGGTGAGCATGCACTCAGGCTCTGCATGCTCGCCTTCATCGTCCTTCGATTCCGCGCGCGTCTGCGCTTCTTCACCCTTTGGCAGCAGGCGCTGGCCGTGGGAGCGATGCTGTTGAACGACCGGGTGGTCGTGCTGATGATTCGTGGCTTCAGTGGAGAGGCTATGCCGCCGCTGGCTTTCTGGCTGTCGCCGTTGGTGGGCATGGCGCTGTGGCCTTGGTTGTTCCTCGCGCTTGATGGCCTGCGGCTGCGCGCCCGGCAGCGAGGCGGCTGAGCATGCCAAGCGGACGTCGGCTGCGCGATCCGGCTGCAGAGGCCCGCATGTTCCGATCGCGTGCGGCAGTTGCCTTCGTGCTGGCGCTGGTGGTGCTCTCGGCCTTGGCGACGCGGTTCGGCTATCTGCAGGTGCTGCGCCACCAGGAATACGCCACCGAGTCCGAGGCAAATCGGATCCGCTCGCGGCCGATCGTGCCCGCGCGGGGGCTGATTTACGACCGAGCAGGCAAATTGCTGGCCGATAACGTCCCAGCCTACAGGCTCGAAATCGTCCCAGAACAGGTGAAGGATCTCGACAAGACGCTGCAGGCGCTCACCGAGCTGCTGCAGCTGACCGAGGATGAACTGCAGAGCTTCGAAACCGATCGGCGTTCAATGCGGGGTTTCCAAGCGGTGCCCTTGAAGCTGCGTCTGTCCGAATCGGAAGTCGCCCGATTCGCCGTGCGACGGCATGAGTTTCCCGGTGTGGATGTGGTGCCCTATCTCACGCGCAGCTACCCCTATGGCGAGCTGTTGGCCCATGTGATTGGCTACGTGGGGCGAATTGATGCCGAGGATCAGGAAAAGCTCGACCCCGCTCGCTATCGCGGCGCCACGCATGTCGGAAAGTCCGGTATCGAGCGCCAGTACGAAAGCCGTCTGCACGGCCAGGTCGGCATCGAGCGGGTCGAAATCAATGCCGAGGGCCGCACGCTGCGCGTGCTTGAACGCCAGGCTGCGGAATCCGGCGATCACCTCTATCTCAGCCTGGATCTTGAACTGCAGCAGGCTGTCGTGGCGGCCTTTGCTGGGCAGTCGGGGGCAGCGGTTGCCATGGATCCGCGAACAGGCGAGGTCTTGGCCATGGTCAGCCTACCCAGCTTCGACCCCAATCCTTTCGTCAATGGCATCGGGCGCGCCGCCTACACCGAGCTGCTGAACTCCTCCGCGCGGCCCTTGTTCAACCGTGTGCTGCTCGGCGGCTATGAGCCAGGCTCGACGATGAAGCCCTTCATCGGCCTTGCGGGGCTGGAGCTTGGCCTGCGAAGTCCCGAAGACACGGTGCTCTCGACCGGCGCCTTCAGGCTTCCGGGCCAGCAGCGCGAGTACCGCGACTGGCGTCGAGGAGGGCATGGAAGAATCGATCTGCGCGAATCGCTGGCGCAGTCGGTCAACACCTACTACTACCAGCTGGCCCTGGATCTCGGGATCGAGCGGCTCACCGGGTACGTCTCCCAGTTCGGCTTTGGTGAGCAGACGGGCATCGACCTTATTGGAGAGTCCAGCGGCATCCTGCCAACCCCTGCGTGGAAGCGTGCCGCGCGCAACCAGCCGTGGTATCCGGGTGAGACGGTGATTGCCGGGATCGGTCAGGGATTCTGGGTCACCACACCGCTCCAGTTGGCCTACGCCACCGCCATCCTGGCGTCAGGCGGCGAACGCCACCCGCCGCATCTGCTGCGTTCCGTCCAAGCTGGGTTTGACGCTGAAATTCTGCCGGTCCAGGTGCCCACGCTGGAGCCACGGCTTTCGGTCGAGCGCGCCCATCTCGAGGCGATCGTCGACGGCATGGAGGCGGTGATGCATGGCCCGACCGGCACCGCGCGGGCCATGGGCGAAGGGCTGTCGTATCGGATCGCCAGCAAGACCGGCACGGCCCAGCGCGTCAGCCGAAGCGGCGACACCGACATCGACCCCTCGCGGCTCACGGCGAACCAGCGCAACCAGGCGCTCTTCATCGCATTCGCCCCGGCGAAGGAGCCGACGATCGCGCTCGCCCTTGTGATCGAAGCGGGCGGTTCGGGAACGCGTGCGGCCGCTCCCGTGGCGCGGCAGATCCTGGACGCTTGGATCCTGCGGGAGGCATCGCCTTGAATCGCCCGATCCGACCACTCAGCGGACTGCTGGCCGCATTAGTGCCGCGCATGGATGTGCCGCTTCTGGCCGGCCTCCTGGCTCTGGCCGCAGCGGGCCTGCTGACCCTGCACAGCGCGACCCACGGCAATCCCGCCCTGTTCACCGCGCAGGCTCTGCGCTTCGCGGTCGGCTTCGCCGCGCTGTGGGCAATCGCCCTGGTGCCACCACAGCAGCTGCGCTTGTGGACGCCTTGGCTATTCGCGATCAGCCTGATCCTGCTGCTGCTCGTGCCGGTGCTTGGCACCGGCCGCAGCGGGCGTCACTGGCTCAATCTCGGCGTGTTCTATCTGCAGCCGGCAGAGCTGGTGAAGCTCACCCTGCCGATGGCGGTGGCCGCCTTTCTGCACGGGCAGCCGCTGCCGCCGCGCTGGACCAGTCTGCTGGTCTGCGCGCCCATCATCGCTGTGCCGGCGGCACTGATTGCCATCCAGCCGGATCTCGGCGGCGCGGTCACGGTCGCAGCCTCGGGGGGCTTCGTGATCTTCTTCGCCGGTTTGGCCTGGTCGCGAATCGCCCTGTTCGCCTGCATCGGCATGCTGGCTGCACCGGTGGGCTGGTTCTTCCTTAAGGAGTACCAGCGGGCGCGGCTCACCACCTTTCTTGATCCGGAGAGCGATCCCCTGGGCACCGGATGGAACATCATCCAGTCGAAGATTGCGGTCGGCTCGGGCGGGGTGTTCGGCAAGGGCTGGGGCGAAGGCACGCAGTCGCGCCTTGATTTCCTGCCCGAGCACACCACCGACTTCATCTTCTCGGTATTCGCCGAGGAGTTCGGCCTCGTCGGCGTGATCGGCATGTTGCTGTTGTTCGCCTTCATCATTGGGCGCAGCCTTTGGATCGTCGCGCAGTCGCGCGACACCTTCGCCCGCCTGGTCGGCAGCTCGCTGGCCATGACCTTCTTCCTGTTCGTCGTGCTCAACAGCGGCATGATCTCGGGCGTCCTGCCCGTGGTCGGCGTGCCCATGCCGCTGATGAGCTATGGCGGCACCTCTGCCGTATCTCTGCTGGCCGGCTTCGGAATCATCATGTCGGTCAACGCGCATCGCCGGTTCATGGGGGAATGAGCCGGCCTCGTGACTTCAAGCCCTGCACCGCGCTGGCCCGTCCGCCTAGCCTTGCCAAAACACCATCGGAGACCCGCATGACCTCGCGATCCCGTTCCACGCGCGCCCTGCTGCCCGCGGCCCTAGCTGCCCTGTTCCTCGCCGGCTGCGGCGGCACCGCACCCGAACCCGCTGCCGCGCCGGCAGCACCCGCCAAGACCGAGACCGAGGAGAACAGCGTGAGCGCGGCCGAAGACCCCTATCTCTGGCTGGAGGACGTCGAGGGCGACAAGGCGCTCGATTGGGTGCGCGCCCAAAACGCCGCCTCCAAGGCGTCGCTGGAAGGTATCGAGGGCTTTGTCCAGCTGCGTGACGACCTGCGCGCGATTCTGGACTCCAACGACAAGATTCCCTTCGTCCGCGAAATGGGCGGCTACCTCTACAACTTCTGGCAGGACGCCAACAACCCGCGCGGGCTGTGGCGCCGCACCACGCTGGAGAGCTATCGCTCGGCCGCGCCGGAGTGGGAAGTGATCCTCGACCTCGATGCGTTGAACAAGGCCGAGGGCGAGAACTGGGTGTGGGCGGGCTCGGACTGCCTGCGGCCCGAGTACACGCGCTGCCTGCTGTCGCTGTCGCGCGGCGGCGCCGACGCCAACGTCACCCGCGAGTTCGATACTGCGAGCAAGTCCTTCGTCGAAGGCGGCTTCTTCCGCCCCGAAGCCAAGGGCGGCATGGGCTGGATCGACCTGGACACGGTCTTCGTCTACACCGATTTCGGCGACGGCTCGATGACCAGCTCGGGCTATCCGCGCATCGCCAAGCGCTGGAAGCGCGGCACGGAGCTGGCCACTGCCGAGACCGTGTACGAGGGCAAGGCCGATGACATGTACATCGCCGCCACCCATGACGACACGCCCGGCTATGAGCGCAGCTTCGTCTCGCGCACGCTGGCCTTCTACAACGACGAGCTGTACCTGCTCGGCGAGGGCGGCCAGCTCACCAAGATCGACGCGCCGAACAGCGCCAACAAGTCGGTGCACAAGGATTGGCTGCTGCTGGAGCTGCGCGAGCCGCTGACGGTGGCGGAGACCACCTTCGCTGCAGGCAGTCTGCTGGCGGCCAAGCTCGACGCCTTTCTCGCCGGCGAACGCAAGTTCACCGTGCTCTTCCAGCCCAGCGACACCACCTCGCTGGCCGGCTACAGCTTCACCGCCAACCATCTGGTGTTGAACGTTCTGGAGGACGTCAAGAACCGCTTGAGCGTGCTGACGCCTGCCGCCGAAGCCGGCGAGGCTTGGCCCTCACAGCCGCTGCCGGGCGCGCCCGCTTTTGGCACGGTTTCGGTAAGCGCCTACGACGAGGAGAAGTCCGATCTGGTGTGGATGACCAGCACCGACTACCTGACTCCGACCACGCTCTACCTCGGTGAGCTGCTGGGCGAGAAGGCCAAGCTCAAGGAGATGCCCTCGTTCTTCGACAAGGAAGGCCTCGAAATCACCCAGGGCTTCGCGACCAGCGAGGACGGTACCCGGGTGCCGTACTTCATGGTGGCGCGCCAGGGCCTTGAGCGTAACGGCAAGAACCCGACCCTGCTGTATGGCTACGGCGGTTTCGAGGTCTCGCTCACTCCCGGCTACTCCGGCGCGGTTGGCCGCGCCTGGCTGCAGGACGGCGGTGTCTACGTGGTCGCCAACATCCGCGGCGGCGGTGAGTACGGCCCGCGCTGGCACCAGGCCGCGCTGAAGGCCAACCGCAACAAGGCTTACGAGGACTTCGCGGCGGTCGCGAAGGAGCTCATCGCACAGAACATCACCGCGCCGGCGCATCTCGGCATGCAGGGCGGCAGCAACGGCGGCCTGCTGATGGGCAACATGACCGTGATGTACCCGGAGCTGTTCGGCGCTGTGGTCTGTCAGGTGCCGCTGCTCGACATGAAGCGCTACCACCTCTTGCTGGCTGGCGCGTCGTGGATGGCCGAGTACGGCAACCCCGACACCGCCGACTGGGAGTTCCTGCAGCAGTACTCGCCCTACCAGAACGTCAAGGCGGACGCGAAGTACCCGCCGGTGCTGTTCACCACCTCGACCCGCGACGACCGCGTGCATCCGGGCCACGCCCGCAAGATGTTCGCGCGCATGCAGGAGCAGGGCCACAGCGTCGCCTACTACGAGAACATCGAGGGCGGCCACGGCGGTGCGGCCGACAACGGCCAGCGCGCCTACATGCAGGCCATCGCCTACAGCTTCCTGCGCCAGCACCTGTTCCCCAAGGGCTGAACGCGTTCCTCCCGCAGCCGGCGTAGACTCCGCCGGCTGCGGCGAACACGCGCCCTAGCAGGCTGTTGAATAACAGCCTGCTAGCCCGGCCAGGGATGGCCGGGACGACGAAGCAAGCGCGTAAGCGATGGCTTTGTCGTGAGGCGGTACGGACCTGCGCCGGACCGCCGACTTGAAAAACTTCCCGGAAGGGAGTTTTTCAACACGCTGCTAGAACCCACACCCGACCCCGGCCTGCCCGCGCACGCCGGGGTTCTGCATGGAAGGAGACCCCATGAGCATGCACGCCCCCTATCGCCAGCTGCCGCGGCTCGCCGCGCTGGCGGCTTCCATCCTTGCCGTCGCCGGCTGCACGCGCGGCCCCGACGCCGATGCTGGTGCTGCCGGCAATCCTGCCGCTGACGTGCTGAAGCCCCCGGTCGCCGAGACCCGGCCGCATGAGGTCAAGGCGCCGCACGGCGCAGTGCGTCAGGATGAGTACTACTGGCTGCGCGACGACGCCCGCAAGGATCCGCAGATGCTGGCGTATCTGCAGGCCGAGAACGCCTATGCCGACGCCATGCTGGCGCCGCTGGCCGCGGTGAAGGAGCAGCTCTACGGCGAACTGGTCGGCCGCATCAAGCAGGACGATGCCAGCGTGCCCTTCCTGGAGAACGGCTACTGGTACTACACCCGCTTCGAGGAAGGGCGCGAGTACCCGATTCACGCCCGTCGCAAGGGCAGCATGGAGGCAGCCGAAGAGGTGCTGCTCGACGTGAACACCCTGGCCGAAGGGCAGGGGTTCTACCAGATCGCGCGCTACGAGATCAGCCCGGACAACCGCCTGCTGGCCTACTTCGAGGACACCAGCGGCCGTCGCCAGTACACGCTCAAGGTCAAGAATCTGGAAACCGGCGAGCTGCTGCCGGTCGAGATCAAGGGTCTTTCTGCCAGCATCGCCTGGACCGCGGACAGCAGCAGCTTCTACTACGTCGAGAATGACCCCGAGACCCTGCTGACCACGCGCGTGCGCCTGCATACGCTGGGTCTCGCCGAGGGCAACGACCGCTTGGTGTACGAGGAGCGTGACCCCAGCTTCTACATGGGCGTAGGCAAGACGACGTCGGACAAGTACATCTGCATCAGCGTCAACAGCACGGTGTCGTCGGAGACCCGCTGCACGCTGGCGGCGCAGCCGGGAGACTTCGAGATCCTCGCGCCGCGCGAGCGCGACTTCGAGTACTCGGCCGACCATCTGGGCGAGCGCTGGGTGATCCGCACCAACTGGGAGGCGAAGAACTTCCGCCTGATGCAGGCCAGCGAGAACGACGTGCGCGCGCGCACCGAGTGGAAGGACCTGATCCCGCACGACGACAAGGTGTTCATCGAGGAATTCGCTCTGTTTGAAGGCTTTCTCGCGGTCGAGGAGCGCTCGGAGGGGCTGACCCGTCTGCGCCTGCGCAAAAACGACGGCAGCGAGCAGTACGTCGCCGCCGATGAGACCGCCTATTCGATGGGTTTGTCGGTCAACGCTGAGCCCGCGAGCGACTGGCTGCGCTACACCTACACCTCGCTGACCACGCCGGCGACCACCTTCGAGCTCAATGTCGTGACCGGCGAGCGCAAGCTGCTGAAGGAACAGCCGGTGCTGGGCGGCTTCGACAAGAAGAACTACGTCACCGAGCGCCTCTGGGCCACCGCCCGCGATGGCACGCGCGTGCCGGTCACCGTGCTGCATCGCGCCGACTTCAAGCGCGATGGCACTGCCGCCTTGCTGCAGTACGGCTACGGCAGCTACGGCGCCTCGATGGACCCGAACTTCAACTCGAACGTGCTGTCCCTGGTCGATCGCGGCATGGTCTATGCAATCGCCCACATTCGCGGCGGACAGGAGATGGGCCGCGCCTGGTACGAGGACGGCAAGCTGCTGAAGAAGGTCAACACCTTCACCGACTTCATCGACGTCACCGATTTCCTGGTGGCGGAGAAGTTCGCCGCGGCCGATCGCATCTCGGCCATGGGCGGCAGCGCGGGCGGCCTGCTGATGGGCGCGATCGCCAACATGGCGCCAGAGAAGTACCGCGCCATCGTCAGCCAGGTGCCCTTCGTCGACGTGGTCACCACCATGCTCGACCCGAGCATTCCGCTGACCACCAACGAGTACGACGAGTGGGGCAACCCCGAGGACAAGACCTACTACGACTACATGCTGGCCTACTCGCCCTACGATCAGATCGAAGCCAAGGCCTACCCGGCGACGTTTGTCGGTACCGGCCTGTGGGACAGCCAGGTCCAGTACTGGGAGCCTGCCAAGTACGTCGCCCGCCTGCGCGCGAAGAAGACCGACGACAACCTGCTGGTGTTCCGCACCAACATGGAAGCCGGCCATGGCGGCAAGTCGGGCCGCTTCCAGCGCTTCCGCGAGGCGGCCGAGTACTACGCCTTCCTGCTTGACCAGTTGGGCGTGAAGTAGGCGCTCCAGCGAGCTTGCAAGCGAAAGGCCCGGCCACGCCGGGCCTTTCGCATTTCAGCGGCGCGCGATGGGGCGATCAGAACGCGTGGTCGAAGGCGACATCGCCGCTGACCCCGACCTGATAGGCCGAGACCCGCCGCTCGAAAAAGTTCGTCAGCTCCTGAACGTCCTGCAGCTCCATGAAGGGCAGCGGGTTGCGCACGTGATAGCGCAGCGGCAGGCCGAGCTTGGCGAAATGCTGATCCGCGCAGTGCTGCAGGTACTGCCGCATGTCGCGCATCGAGATGCCCGCCACACCGCCTGAAAGCACATCCTCGGCGAACTGAATCTCGCACTCGATGGCCTCTTCCAGCATCGCGTACACCTGCTGCTGCATGGCTGCGTCGAACAGTTCGGGCTCTTCGCTGCGAATCGTGCGCACGCACTCGAAGGCGAAGGCCATATGGCAGCTCTCGTCGCGGAACACCCAGTTGGTGCCCGACGCCAGACCTGGCAGCAGACCCCGCGAGCGGAAGTAGTACACGTAGGCGAAGGCGGCAAAGAAAAACAGCCCTTCGATGCAGGTGGCGAAGCAGATCTGGTTGAGCAGGAACTGCCGCCGCTGCTCGCGAGTCTCGGCGCGCCGCAGCTGCTGCAGGCTGTCGATCCACCGGAAGCAGAACTCGGCCTTCTTGCGGATCGACGGAATGTTCTCCACCGCAGCGAAGGCCTTGATGCGTTCTGACGGGTCAGGCAGATAGTTGTCGAGCAGGGTCAGGTAGAACTGCACGTGCAGCGCTTCCTCGTAGAGCTGCCGCGACAGATACATCCGCGCCTCGGGCGCGTTGAGATGCTGGTAGAGGTTCAGCACCAGGTTGTTCGACACGATCGAATCGCCGGTCGCGAAGAACGCGACCAGCCGGTGGATCAGGTGCCGATCGGCAGGGGTCAGCTTCGAGTGCAGGTCGCTGATATCGATTTGGAAGTTGATCTCATCCACCGTCCACGAATTCTTGATCGCATCGCGATACATCTCGTAGAACTGCGGATAGCGCATGGGGCGGAGAGTGAGCTCGAAGCCTGGATCTAGGAGGCGAGGAGCGTCAGGAACGAGTGCGGAGGAACGAGCAACGAGTTGGGTGGGGGCTTTTTCTGGGGGCTGCATGAGTAATTCTCTGATGGGCTGTGTCGCGCCGGGCTGCGACGATGAGGTCAGCGATGGAAATGGGAGTGGTTGATGCACTACCGAGACGCCATGGTGTGGAACAAGGCAATGGCCTTGGCAGAGCGGATCTGTCGAACGTCGACGGGTCTACCAGCGATTGAGAAATTCGGGATTCGCGCGCAGATCACACGTGCTGCCGTGTCTGTGCCCAGCAACATCGCGGAGGGCTGGGCCCGCGAATCCGTTCGAGAGAAGGCGCAGTTCCTCGCCATAGCGCAGGGCTCACTCGCCGAACTCCACACGCAGCTGCTTCTGTGCGAACGCCTGCACTGGCTGGATCACGAGAAGAACCTGGAGGCGCACGAGTTGATCGATGAAGTCAGCCGCATGCTCACGACCCTGAGACGGCGATTCAGATCACCCGCCTGAGCACAGACAGACACTCCGCCAACCTCCAGACTCTCTCCTCCTTCCTCTTTCCTCTTTCCTCCTTGCTCTTCGCTCTTCGCTCTGGACTCGTTCCTCTTTCCTCTCCACTCTTTCCCGCCTCACTGACACGCCTCACACGCCTCCGGGTTCTCCAGCGAACACACCACCGCCTCGACCGGCGTATAGGCCGACACAGTGGCCTTGGCGATCCTCGTTGCCGGGCGCGAGCGCAGGTAGTAGGTGGTTTTCAGTCCCTGCTTCCAGGCGTACATGTACATGGACGACAGTGCACCGATGTTCGGGCTCTCCATGAAGAGGTTTAGCGAGGCCGACTGGTCGATGAAGGGGCCGCGCTCGGCGGCCATGTCGATCAGCGAACGCATCGGCAGCTCCCAGGCGGTCCGGTAGATCTGCCGCAGGGGCTCCGGGATCTGCGGCAGGTTCTGGATCGAGCCCTCGGCGCGCTTGATGGCGTCGCGCATGTCGGCGGTCCACAGGCCCAGCGCCTTCAGTTCATCGACGAGGTAGCGATTGACCTGCAGGAAGTCGCCCGACAAGGTTTCGCGCTTGAACAGGTTGCTGACCTGCGGCTCGATGCATTCGTAGCAGCCGGCGATGGAGGCGATCGTGGCGGTGGGGGCGATCGCGATCAGCAGCGAGTTGCGCAGGCCGTGCTGCTGGATGCGTGCGCGCAGGGCATTCCAGCGATCGGCATTCGCCGGCGTTAGGCCCCAGGCGTCGAACTGCAGCGCGCCGCGGGCCGCACGCGTGTCCGCGAAAGCGGGGTGCGCGCCGCGCGTCTGCGCGAGCTCGACCGAAGTGTCCAGCGCATGGAAGTAGATCTCTTCGGCGATGCGCGCCGACAGCGCGCGTGCAGCCTCGCTGTCGAAGGGCAGGCGCAGGCGGAAAAACAGGTCCTGCAGCCCCATGCAGCCCAAGCCCACCGGCCGCCAGCGCAGGTTGCCGCGGCGCGCCGATTCGATCGGATAGAAGTTCAGATCGATCACGCGATCGAGCTGACGCACGGCCAGCCGCACGGTCTCGGCCAGCGCCTCGAAGTCGAACTGACCGTCGGCATCGAGGTGGCGGGCGAGATTGATCGAGCCGAGATTGCAGACCGCGGTTTCCTCGGCCGAGGTGACCTCCAGAATCTCGGTGCACAGATTCGACAGATGGATGATGTTGCCGGGCTTGGCCGTCTGGTTGCTGGTCGTGTTGCAGCGGTCCTTGAAGGTCATCCAACCGTTGCCGGTCTCGGCCAGCGTGCGCATCATCCGCGCGTAGAGCTTGCGCGCAGGCACCGTTTTCGCAGCCTTGCCCTGGGCCTCCGCCTGCGCGTAGGCGCGCTCAAAGGCGTCGCCGTAGAGGTCGGTCAGCTCGGGCACAACCCTCGGATCGAACAGCGACCAATCCCGGTCGGCTTCGACGCGATTCATAAAGAGATCGGGCACCCAGTTCGCCAGGTTCAGATTGTGGGTGCGTCGCGCCTCGTCGCCGGCGTTGTCGCGCAGCTCCAGAAAGTCCTCGACGTCGGCGTGCCAGGTCTCCAGGTACACGCAGGCGGCGCCTTTGCGCTTGCCCCCCTGGTTGACCGCGGCCACCGACGAATCCAGCGTCTTCAGCCAAGGCACGATGCCGTTGCTGTGGCCGTTGGTCGAGCGGATCAGCGAGCCGCGCGAGCGCACCCGCGAGTAGCTGACGCCGATGCCGCCGCTGAACTTGGACAGCTGGGCGATATCGCCGTAGCGCTGGTAGATCGACTCCAGCGAGTCGGCAGGCGAGTCGAGCAAGAAGCAGGACGAAAGCTGCTCATGCGTGGTGCCGCTGTTGAACAGCGTCGGCGAGCTTGGCAGGTAGTCGAGCTGGGCCATGCGCCGGTACAGCGCCAGGGCATCCGGCACGTCCTCGCTCAGCGCGCAGGCCACGCGCAGGAAGAACTGCTGCGGCGTCTCGATCACGCTGCGCGTATGCGGATGGCGCAGCAGATAGCGATCGTAGAGGGTGCGCAGACCGAAGTAGTCGAAGCCGCGGTCAAGCGACGTGTCGATCGCGTCATTGAGCTTGCGCGCATGGGCCTGCACGAAGCCGAGCAGGCGCGCTTTGATCAGGCCGAGCTCATGGCCGCGGCTGACCGACTGCGAAAAGGCGTGGATCTCTTGCCCGGTGACTTCCTTCTCGATCACCTGGGCCAGCAGGCGGGCCGCGAGACGGCCGTACTCGGGCTCTTCAGCGGTCAGCAGCGCCGCGGTGCGAATGGAAAGCTCGTCCAGTTCGCGGGTGCTGGCGCCGTCGTACAGGCCGGAGATGGTGCGCGTGGCGACCCGCATCGGGTCGACCGCGTAGAGACCGTCGCAGCAGCGCATCACCGCGCGCACGATCTTGCTCAGATCGACGGGTTCGCGGCGTCCGCTGCGTTTGGTGACGCACATGCCGGGCGCATCGTGCGGGGGGCGCAGCTCAAGGGAGGGCGGAGCCGGGGCCTCGCGGCCGGTGTCGCGAGTCGAGCCCGCTGAGCTGGCGTCGAGCGACGCCGTTCCCTGCGCTTTCGTCGCAGCGGTCGGTGTGTCCTGGGTGTGCATGGGCTGGGTCCGTGTGACGCACGGTGCGCGTCCCCTCCCTCGCGGGGGCGCGCGCTTGAGCGAGCGTCGACACAGACGCAAGCGCCGACCGGGCGGTCGATCGCGCATGCGGCTGCGGCAACGCCCCCTCGGGCGCTGGAGTCTCCACGGAATGCGCAGCAGGACGCAGCGCGAGCACGTCTGGCCCGAGCCCAAGCGTCCGGCTGCTTCCCCGCGGAAGCCCTGATGCCGGGACCGTGCGTGTGTGCTTCGCACGGCTGTCGGCAGGTCTTCGGGCTCGTGGACAGGCCGGGTTGCATCCGGGCACCTACTGGCCGTCGCTTCCCGGGGCCTTGAGCCCCAGTGCCAATGACGGCGGTCGTTTCCACATACCGCTGCGGGGCAGCGCCGGAGTCACACCGGCTTCCCTATTAAGCCGACCCGGGAGGGTGCGGCACCGACGCCGCACAAGCTATTGGGGTTCTTGCTGTGAGTCAACCCAAGATGTTGTGGTTGATCCCCTCTGCGGCATGGCCGTCAGCGGGCCGCTGCGGCTGCGCGCGGCGGCAGCACTCGTCCCAACACCCAGATCAGGCCGAGCGCCGAGAACAGGGTGATGAACATCAGGTGCAGGTAGTGCAGGGGCGTCCACCAGAAGGCGAAGCAGGCATACAGGGCGGTGCCGAATGCCAACGCGATTTTCGCTGCCCGCGGGTCGGGGCGCTGGAAGAACACCGCGGCCAGGAACACCGCCAGCACCGGCATCGAGTACAGGCCATTCAACTGCTGCAGGGTGGCGATGATGCTCTCCGCGTTCTGGTACAGCGGCACCAGGGCCACCGAAACCACCGTTGCCACCACGGCCACCGCTTGTCCGATTCTTCGCACGTTGGCGTGGGCGTCGATGTAGCGCACGTGCAGATCCAGCGTGTACAGCGCCGCCGCCGAGTTGAGAATGGAGTTGTAGCTGGACAGCACGGCGCCCGTGATCACCGCCGCGAACGCGCCCGACAGCCAAGGCGGCAGCACGTCGCCGACCAGGCGGCCGTAGGCCACGTCATCGACGTCGCCGTACAGCTTGAAGGCGATGATTCCGGGCAGCACCACGATCAGCGGCAGAATCAGCTTGAACGCCGCCGCCGCGTAGATGCCCTTCTGCGCTTCGCGCAGGGTCTTCGCCGCCATTGCCCGCTGCACAATCACCATGTTCGTGCCCCAGTAGAACAGGTGGGCGAAGAACATGCCGGTCAGCAGGGTGGTCCAGGGGATGTCCGAGTCAGCGTCGCCGATCAGGGTCAGGCGCTCGGCGGGGATGCCTGAAAGATCCCAATCGATCGCCGCCATCGCGAAGGCGGTGACCGTGAGCCCCATCACCAGCAAGCCGACGCCGTTGAAGGTGTCGGAAATCGCGATCGCGCGGAGGCCACCAAAGGCCGCATAGGCCAGTCCCGCCAGGGCGAACACGGCCGAGATGCTGAGCACCGAGAACTCCAGCGCGAACATCGACTTCATGAACACCGCGCCGGTGTAGAGCACCACCGGCAGCAGGATGAACTGGTAGCCGAACAGGAACAGCAGGCCCACGCCCGCGCGGATGCCGGCGTCGCCGAAGCGATGCTCCAGCAGTTCGGTCGTGGTCGTGCAGCCGTACTTGTAGTACAGCGGCACCAGCACCTTGGCCAGCACGATCAGGGCGACAAAGGCGCCGAACTCCCACCACGCCACCAGCGCCATCTGCGCGCCGTTCATGCCGACGATCTGCTCGGCCGAGATGTTGGTCAGCAGCAGCGAGCCGGCGACGATCGGCCAGGTCAGTCCGCCGCCGGCCAGAAAGAACTCGCGCGAGGCCTCGTTCGAACGCTCGGCGCGGCGGCAGCGCCACCAGGTCAGTCCGGCGACCAGAGCGGTCAGACCGATGAAGATGCTCCACTGCAGCGCGCCGCTCGACATGCGATGACTCCATGGCCGCCCCCGCGGCCCGCGGCGTACGCTAACCGCTGGGGCCGAGCCGCCCGTTGTGCAGCTGCGTTGAATACGTATTCACGAACTTCCCCGCGGAGCCTATGGCCGTCGAGACAGCCGACATCGAGATCCGCGTGCAGCGCATCGAGCAGCTGTTCGATTCGCTCGACCCTTCGCCCTTCCGCGAGAAGTCGCTGGACGTCGATTTCGAGACCTATCTGCGCGACTGCGCCGGTGAGCACTCGCCGGGCACGCGCCTGCGCCTGCACATCCAGGCGCCCGCCCAGCTGCGCGAGCGCGGCGCAGACATCGAGTCGGCCATCCGTGCCCACTTCCGCTTCCTGCTGCAGCAGGTCGAGCGTCGCCACCGCGCCAGTCAGCGACGCTACCGCGGGGTGGTGATCGTGGGCTTTGCCGTACTGGCGGTCAGCTTGGTGCTGCGCCGATTGATCGAGGGCTGGCACAGCGCCGGCAGCGAGGTCTTGATCGAGGGCCTGCTGGTGCTCGGCTGGGTCGCCCTGTGGCGGCCGATCGAAGTGCTGCTGTTCGAGCGTCACGAGGCGCGCCAGCACCGGCAAGTGCTGGCGGCGCTGGCCGACATCGAGATCGACTGGAGCGAGGTCAAGGGCGCAGGCGAAACACTCTGAGCCGGGTCGAGACGAACCTGGGAGCCTGCGCTGCAGAAGCCATCGACGCGACAGCGTGAATCGGGAGAACGGTCTCGACGATTCGCAGGCCTGTCGGGGGCTGCAGGCCAAGAACCAGCGGAACCACGGGCCGCGCAGTCGCCCTCTCGCCCGCATCGCTTCCGCCGCACGGGCTCCTCGCCCGCGCGGGGCCGAAACCGGAGCGGGCTGAACCCGGAGCGGCATGTCGCCCGTTCCGCGCTTGACGCCCCTTATGCTCAAACCTAGCATTACGCCCTCGTTATGCTCAGGTCGAGCATAAGTCGCGGCGGCTTCAACGCAGAGCCAGCGCCAAACGCCGCCGCGCGACCCGAACTCCGGAGTGCCCATGAGCCCAGCCAGCCTGTCGACCCTGCCCACCGCCGATGACGCCATGGCGCGTCGCCACGCCGCGCTGCGCGAGCGCACCCGCCCAGTGATCTCCGATGCCGAATGGGCCCTGCACCTGCCCTACATCGATGCGATCCAGCGCCTCAAAAAGGAGAAGCGCGCGGTCATCCTGGCCCACAACTACCAGACGCCGGAGATCTTCCACGGCGTCGCCGACATCGTCGGCGACTCGTTGGCGCTGGCCCAGCAGGCGGTCAACGTGGATGCCGACATCATCGTCATGGCCGGTGTCCACTTCATGGCCGAGACCGCCAAGATCATGAACCCGGCCAAGACCGTGCTGATTCCGGACACCGCCGCCGGCTGCTCGTTGGCCACTGGCATTACCGCCGAGGACATCCGCCTGCTGCGCCAGCGCTATCCCGGCGTGCCGGTGGTGACCTATGTCAACACGACGGCCGAAGTGAAGGCCGAGAGCGATGTCTGCTGCACCTCGGCGAACGCGGTGCATGTGGTCGAGTCGCTGGGCGTGGACCGCGTGCTGTTCCTGCCTGATCAGTACCTGGGCCAGTACGTGGCCTCGAAGACCCAGGTCGAGGTCATCCTCTGGCAGGGCAGCTGCGAGGTGCACGAGCGCTTCACCGGTGCGGAACTGCGCGACTACCGCGCAGCGCAGGGGGATGTGCACATCCTCGCCCACCCCGAATGCCCGCAGGACGTGCTGGCCGAAGCCGATTTCGTCGGCAGCACCGCGGCCATGATCCACCACCTCGACGCCAAGCGGCCGAAGCGCGTGGTCATGGTGACCGAGTGCTCGATGAGCGACAACGTCGCGGTCAACTTTCCGGACATCGAGTTCACCCGCCCCTGCAACCTGTGTCCGCACATGAAGCGGATCACCCTGCCGAAGATCCTCGACGCCCTGCGTCTGGGCCAGCACGAAGTGCAGGTCGACGCCGAGACCGCGCGCCGCGCCCGGCAGGCGGTGCAGCGCATGCTCGACATCGGTCGGCGCGAGGCGGCGTAGGCGCGATGCGCGCCGAGGTTCTGATCGTCGGTTCCGGCATTGCTGCGCTCAGCGCGGCACTCGCTGCTGCACCGCGCCGCGTGCTGATCCTGACGCCCGGGCGACTGGGTCTGGATGGTGCCAGCCACTGGGCGCAGGGTGGCATTGCGGCGGCGCTTGGCGCCGGCGACAGCCCGCAGCTGCACGCGCAGGACACCGTGGCTGCCGGCGCCGGCCACAACGACCTTGAGCGGGTGCATTCGCTCACTGCCGCTGCGCCCGAACTGATCGAGTGGTTGGCTGGACTCGGCGCGCGCTTTGATCGCGCTGCCGGCGGTGCCTTCAGCCTGGGCCGCGAAGCCGCGCACTCGGCGGGCCGCATCGTGCATGCACACGGCGACGCCACCGGCGCCGAGGTGATGCGCACGCTGTCGGCTGCGGCGCGTCGCGCCCCGCACATCGAGGTGCGCGAAGGCTTTGAAGCGCGCGCACTGCTGCATGCAGAGTCGCGGGTGACAGGCGTGCTCGCCGAGGACCGCAGCGGCCGCCGCTACGCGCTCACTGCAGGCGCGGTCGTGCTGGCAACAGGCGGCATCGGCCAGCTTTACCGCTACACCACCAACCCGGCCCATGCGGACGGCAGCGGCTTGGCGATGGCCCTGGATGTGGGCGCCGAGCTGCGCGATCTGGAATTCGTGCAGTTCCATCCCACGGCGCTGGCGGTGCGCGGGCTCGATCCCGCGCCGCTGCCGCTGCTGACCGAAGCCCTGCGCGGCGCCGGCGCCGTGCTGCTCGATCACGCCGGACGCCGCTTTCTGCTGGACACGCCCGGCGCCGAGCTGGCGCCGCGCGATGTGGTGGCGCGTGCGGTGTATCGGCAGCTGCGGCAGGGACCCGTCTGGCTGGATACACGTGCGGCAGTTGGCGCAGAGTTTCCGCAGCGTTTTCCGGCGGTATTCGCGCTCGCGCAGCGGCATGGTCTGGATCCGCGTATGGAGCCGCTGCCGGTAGCGCCGGCCGAGCACTACCACATGGGCGGCATCGTCGCCGACGCTGAGGGCCGAAGCGCGGTCGCGGGGCTGTACGCGATCGGCGAGTGCGCCTGCACCGGCGTGCATGGGGCCAATCGACTGGCCAGCAATTCGTTGCTCGAAGGTCTCGCCTTCGGTCGTCGCGCCGGGCTGAGGCTGGTCTGCGCTGAGCTGCCCGCACCGCGGCGCTGGCGGGCCACAGCGCTGGCCAACGAACCCGCCGACGCCCATGCCGTGCAGCTTCGGCTGCGCCATCTCATGTGGGATTGGGTTGGCATCGAGCGTGACGCGTCCGGCCTCGCAGAAGCGGCCGACTGGCTGGCTGCGACTCTGCCAACGGTCCCGGTGGGCAGCCGCGTGCATGCCCGCCTGCGGGTGGCGCGGGCCATCGTCGAAGCCGCCCGCGCCCGCGCGCGCAGCCTCGGAGCGCACTGTCGCGTGGATGATCTGGCCGGCGTCGAAGACGGGGGCCGCCGCCAGCGCGCTTGAGGGGCTCTGGCGCGGGATCGCAGCCACCTGGCCCGGCCTATACTCGGCGCCGTCATCGGCGGTCGGACCAGGGCATGAGCGAGCAGGGCGCGGACGCCGCGAAGGCCGTCGATTCGGCAACCGAGCTGGGCTTGCGCCGCGAGCTCTATTTCTTCGCTTTGTACCGCGCGCTCGAAGGTGCGCTGCTGGTCTTCGTGATGTTCAGCGCGTTCGCCGCCGATCTGGTGCAGCTGGACTCACCGGTCGTTGCGCGTGGCGCTGCGGTCAGCTATCTCGTGCTCGGTCTGGCCCTGGTCATCGCCGCCAGCCACCTGCGCCTGCGTCTGCAGCTGCAGGCGGCCGTGGGGCTCGCGCTCGACATCGGTATCGCCCTGCTGTTCTTCCATGTTTCCGAGGGCATCGACACCGCGATCAGTCTGATGATGCTGGTCAACATCGGCGCCGGCGCGCTGCTGCTGCCGCTGAAGACCAGCCTCAGCCTTGCAGCGATCATGGCCCTTGGCGGCGTCGCCGAGTACTTCCTGACCGGCTTCGGCACGCGCGGTGGTTCGCGCGACCTGATCGAGTCGGTGATGCTGGCGATCAGCTACTTCGCCGCAGCGGTCCTCTGCAACCTGCTGGGCCGGCAGATGCGCGAAGCCAACCGGCTCGCCGCGCAGCGCGGGGAGGATCTCGCCAACCTTTCGCAGCTCAACGAGCTGATCATCCGCCGCATGCGCACCGGCGTGCTGGTGGTTGATGCCGGCAACCAGATCCAGCTGAGCAACGAAGCCGCCTGGAATCTGCTGGGACAGCCTTCGCCCGCCGAGCAGTATCTCGGCACCGTGGCACCCGCGCTTGCCCGGCGGCTCGCTGATTGGCAGCGCGGCCGCGAAGGCGCCAGCCAGCCGCTGCAGCTGGCGGGCGAGGGCATCGAAGTGATTCCGCGCTTCGCCAAACTCTCCGCCAGCGACGGCCTGGTGCTGATCTTTCTGGACGACGCCAGCCTCGTCTCGCGGCGCGCCGAAGAGTTGACCCTGTCGACGCTGGGCCGGCTGTCGGCCAGCATCGCGCATGAGGTGCGCAATCCGCTGGCGGCGATCAGCTATTCCGCCCAGCTGCTGGAGGAGTCTCCCGACCTGCCCGAAACCGACAAGCGCCTGGTCGAGATCATCCTTTCCCACTGCCACCGCATGAACGGGATCATCGAGAACGTGCTCAATCTTTCGCGGCGCGAGCGCTCGCGCCCGGAGCAGGTCGATCTTTCGCAGTGGGTGCTGCAGTTCGTCGATGACTATCAGGCGAGCCATCACCTCGATCAGGATCAGCTGATTGCAGCTCCGCCGCCGCGGAGGCTGTATGTCGTCGTCGACCCGGCCCAGCTGCACCAGGCCGTGACCGTACTGGTGAGCAACGCCCTCAGCTATGGGCGCCTGCCGGGCGAGCCCGCACGCGTGACCGTCAGTGCCCGCCAGGCGCTGGACTACGGCCCGCCGGTGGTCGAGGTGATCGATCGTGGCCCGGGCATCCCCGCGAAAGTCGCCGCCAGCATCTTTGAGCCCTTTTTCACGACCCACGAGCACGGCACGGGGCTCGGCCTCTACATCGCCCGCCAGCTCTGCGAAGCCAACCAGGCCAGCCTCGAATACGTGCCGGTGCCCGCCGGCGGCGCCTGCTTCCGCATCACCCTGGCCAAGTCCCGCAGTTTTGCGCAGCCCCCCGGCGAGACGTAACCCGGACGGTGTCGTATCCTCACGCCGGCTTGAAGTCCGCTGCCCGCGGCGCCGCCGCTAAGCCCCGAATCCTGACAGGTGACCATGTCGACCACGCGCTGTGCCCTGATCGTCGACGACGAGCGCGATATCCGCGAACTGCTGGTGCTGACCCTGGGCCGCATGGGCCTGCGGGTCGAGACGGCGGCTGATCTGGCCTCGGCGCGCGAGCAGCTGGCGCGCCAGCGCTACGACCTGTGCTTTACCGACATGCGCCTGCCGGACGGCAGCGGCCAGAGCCTGATCGAGCTGATCTCGCAGAAGTATCCAGAGACGCCGGTGGCGATGATCACCGCCTACGGCAACGTCGATGCGGCGGTGAATGCGCTGAAGGCCGGCGCCTTCGACTTCGTCTCCAAGCCGGTCGACCTGCACGTGCTGCGGCGGCTGGTGCAGAGCGCGCTGCAGCTCGGTGAGCAGCGCCGCGCCCAGCTACAGCTGTCGGCCAACAAGCTGCAGGGCGACTCGCCAGCGATGCAGCAGCTGCGCGCCACCATCTCGAAAGTGGCGCGCAGCCAAGCGCCGGTTTACATCAGCGGCGAGTCCGGTGTCGGCAAGGAGCTGGTCGCCCGCCTCATCCACGAGCAGGGCCCGCGCGCCGAGGGGCCTTTTGTCCCCGTCAACTGCGGCGCGATTCCCTCTGAGCTGATGGAGAGCGAGTTCTTCGGCCACAAGAAGGGCAGCTTCACCGGCGCGCACGGCGACAAGGAAGGCCTGTTCCAGGCCGCGCACGGCGGCACCCTGTTCCTCGATGAAGTCGCCGAGCTGCCGATCCACATGCAGGTGAAGCTGCTGCGCGTGATCCAGGAGAAATCCGTGCGGCCGGTGGGCGCCAATGCCGAGCAGCTGGTCGACGTGCGCATCCTGTCGGCGACCCACAAAAACCTCGCCCAGCTGGTCGCCGAGGCCAAGTTCCGCCACGACCTCTACTACCGCATCAATGTGATCGAGCTGCGCGTGCCCCCGCTGCGTGAGCGCACCGGCGACATCCTGCCGCTGGCCGAAGCCATCCTGCGCCGGCTGGCGCAGGAGAATGGCGACCCGCCCTATCGCCTGAACGAAGACGCCGCGCTGGCGCTGAAGGCCTATCCCTTCCCCGGCAACGTGCGTGAGCTGGAGAACATCCTTGAGCGCGCGGTCGCTTTGTGCGACAGCGGCAGCATCGGCACCGACGATCTGCATCTGCCGCGCGCCGCCGCGATGTTCGCGCCCGAGGCCGGGCACGCCGCTCCGATCGCACCCGTCACGCAAACGGGTGTCCAAGCGACCTCGCCCGCTTCCGCAGCGACGGCTGTTGATGCGACGCCGGCGGCGCGCTCGCCGACCGAGCCATTGACCGACTTCATCGAGCAGGTCGAGCGCGAGGCGATCATGAAGGCCCTGGAAGAGTGCCGCTACAACAAGACCAAGGCTGCGGCGAAGCTCGGCATCACCTTCCGCGCGCTGCGCTACAAGCTGAAGAAGCTTGGCATCGACTGATCCGCCGACCTCGCCGACGCCTTACGCGGGGCTGGATCCGGCTAGCGTGATCGCCGCGGTCGAAGCGCAGGGCTACGCCTGCAGCGGCCATGTGTTCGCGCTCAACAGCTTCGAGAACCGCGTGTTCCGCGTGGGCCTCGACGATGCGCCGCCTTTGGTCGCGAAGTTCTACCGCCCCGGTCGCTGGGACGATGCTGCGATCGTCGAGGAGCTAGGCTTCACGCGCGAGCTCGAAGCGGCCGAAATCCCGGTGGTGGCGCCGCTCGCGCGCGAAGGGCAGAGCCTGTTCCGCCATCAGGGCTTTCGCTTCGCCCTGTTTCCGCTGCGCGGCGGGCTGGCCCCGGAACTTGATGCGCCGGCCACGCTGGAGCAGCTGGGGCGCGCGCTGGGGCGCCTGCACGAGGTCGGCGCGCGCGCGCCCTTTGTGCATCGTCCGCACATCGATCTGCTGAGCCATGGCGAGGCCCCGCTCGAGTTTCTGCTGGATCAGGGCTGGCTGCCCGCCGAGCTCGAGGCCAGCTTCGAGCGTACGGCCGAGGCCGTGCTGGATGCCGTCGAAGATGCCTTCGAGGAGTCCGCACCGCTGGCCGAGCTGCGCCTGCACGGCGACTGTCACCCCGGCAACCTGCTTTGGCGCGAAGGCCAGATCCAATTCGTCGATTTCGACGACTGCTCCACCGGCCCCGCCATGCAGGACCTGTGGATGCTGCTGTCCGGCGATCGCGAGTCGATGCGCCGCCAGCTCGGCGATCTGCTGGAGGGCTACACCCTGTTCCGCGCCTTCGAGCCGCGCGAACTCGTGCTGATCGAGGCGCTGCGCAGCCTGCGACTGCTGCACTACCACGCCTGGATCGCGCGACGCTGGGCGGATCCCGCGTTTCCAGCCGCGTTTCCGTGGTTCGAGGAGCGCGCCCACTGGGATCGGCTGCTGAATCAGCTGCGCGAGCAGCTGGATCTGCTGGAAGGGCCGCCGCTTAGGCTGTAGAGCCGGGATTCGGGATTCGGGATTCGGGATTCGGCCGAGCCGGCGCGTGCGCCGCGCTGCCGAGAGCGTCAGCGAATGGCCCAGCGCTGCAAGAAGTGCGTGGCCTCAATCCTCCACGGACGCGGCGCTCACGGGGCAGTGTCTGCTGCAGGCTTGAGGCCCGCGTCGCGCCGGTCCACAGTCGGCACACCCGACCACCGGAGCCGCCCATGCGCCACCTGTTCGCCCTGAGCCTGCTGCTCGCCACTGTCGCCAATGCAGAATCACCCAAGCCCTTGAGCAGCGCCGAGGTGCTGGCGCAGGCGCCGGCCGAGGCCTGGCGTGCAGTCGATCCGGAGAATCTGGTCCTGCTGGAGCTCGAGTCTGGCACGGTCTACATCGAGCTCGCCCCGGCTTTCGCGCCGAAGCACGCCGAGCAACTGCGAGGGCTGATCGCGCAGGACTACTTCAACGGCCTGGCGGTGCTGCGCTCGCAGGACAACTACGTCGCTCAATGGGGCGATCCGCTGGCCGACGACGTTGAGCAGGCGCGCGGGCGCGGCGAGCAGGCCGAGCGTCTCGCCGCCGAGTTCGATCAGGCCAGCGAAAGGGTCGGTGCTTTCACTCCCGTGCCGGATGGCGACGTCTACGCGCCCGAGGCCGGCTTCATCGATGGCTTTCCGGCGGCGCGCGACCCGGCCACGGGACGCAGCTGGCTGGCGCACTGCTACGGTGCGCTGGGCGCGGGCCGCGACAACCCGCCCGACAGCGGCAGCGCCGCCCAGCTGTACGTGGTGACCGGACATGCGCCGCGCCATCTGGACCGCAACGTCACCCTGTTCGGTCGCGTGCTGGAGGGCATCGAGCATCTGTCCAGTCTGCCGCGCGGACAGGCGCCGCTCGGCTTCTACACGCCCGCACAGGCCAAGCCGGCGGTGAAGACCATGCGTCTCGCCAGCGCAGCGGACCCCGCCGAGCGTCCTGGCTTCGAGGTGATGCGCACCGACTCCGACAGTTTTCGCGCCTATATCGAGTCTCGCCGCTTCCGCCGTGAGCCCTGGTTCGCGCATCCGGCGGGCCGCATCGAGGTCTGCAACGTCGGAATTCCGACGCGGCGCAGCCGCCATGCGGACTGACAAGGTCTGAAATCGCATACGACACTTTGGTCATATGCCGGCAAAAAACGCTGGCGGGCTTGACACAAACCGGCTACGTTCGATTCGTGTCGTCATATGCGGCGACGCACCAACCGGATCGGCCTTCCGGCCTGTACGGATCCGCTAGACCCCCGCACCACCCCAAGCACTCCCGGGCGCACAGCCGCCCACACCCGAGGTCACGACCATGAAATCGATTAATGCCGGCAACCCGTGTATTGCCATGTCCTACGTAGGCGGTTGGGGCTTTACCAGCGCCCATTGGTACACCCTCGACGCCAGCAGCGACAGCCAGCATCAGCCCTTGCGATCTCCCGGAACGACATCATGACCCTGACCCAGCTCCGCACCGTACTCGCCATCGTCGACTCCGGGCTCAACGTCACGCTCGCCGCCGAGCGTATCCACGCGACCCAGTCCGGCCTGTCCAAGCAACTCCGCCAGCTCGAATCCGGGCTTGGCTTCCGCCTCTTCAAGCGCCGTGGCAAGAGCCTCGAAGCGCTGACACCCGAAGGCCAGGAAGTCGTGCAGCGCGCTCGCCGCATGATTGCCGAAGCCGAACAGATCCGTGCGCTCGCGCAGAGCCTGAAGCGCGACAACGGCGGTGTCCTGTCCATCACTTCCTCGCCCACGCTTGCGCGCAGCATCCTGCCCGCGGCCATGTCGGTGCTTCAGGCCGAACAGCCGCAGCTGGTGATTCGCCTGCGCCACGCCAGCCGAGAGGATGCGCTCACCCAGCTCGCCACCGGCGATACCGATATCGCCCTGGTCAGCACCTCCACCGATGTCCCGCCCGGCCCGCTCGCGGTGCCCGTGCTGCGCTGGCAGCGGGTGGCGGTGGTGCCGCGCAACCATCCGCTGGCCGAACTGCGTCGGGTGAGCCTGTCCCAGCTCGCGCGCCACCCCTTGATCAGCTACGACTCGACGCTGGATGAGCGTTCGAGCCTGCGCCGTGCCTTCGCCTCCGCCGGCTTCAGCCTGCGGGTCGGCTGCACCGCCCAGGACAGCGAGCTGATCAAGAGCTATGTGCGCCGCGGCATGGGCGTGGGCATCCTCGCCGAGCTCTCGCTCGACGAGAACGACACCGATCTCGTTGCCCTGCCGCTTGGCCACCTGCTGCCGATCTGCACCACCTGGGCCATGCCCCGCACCGACCGCGCGCTGTCCGCCCCGGTCGAGCGCCTGCTGGCCCTGCTCGCCCCGCATGGCGACCGCGTCGCCGTGCGCCGCTGGCTCGCCGGCGACCGTCGCAGCGGCCCCGCTCCGCTCGAACCGGAGCAGGTGCCCGTGTGGCAGCTGCAGCGCCCCACGCCCGCCGTCAGCTCGCGCGCGGTGCTGGCTGCGGTGTGTGCTTGAAAGGCCGGGATTGGGGATTTGGGATTGGGATTCGTAGAAGCGAGAAGCCGGCGCGTCCGGCTCTCTCGCTTTATCGATTCCCCGTTGTGGTTCCGGTCTTCCAGAGATCCCGCGCGTTCATCGAAGCGCTGCTCTGAAGCCCCTCTCTCCTCGTGGGATGCGGAGGAGAGTGTTTGTCGGCTGCCGGTGGCAGCCGACACTCTCCGGAGCCCGAGCGAAGCGAAGGCAGGTTGTGGATAGGGGGCGAACCCGCCCCAGCCTTCGACTTTCCCGCTCTCAGCTCGCGTCCGGCGCGACAAAGCCCGCGACCGCGTCCGCCCCATCGCCAAACAGGAATTTCTCCATCTGTTCGCCCAGGTACGCCCGGTGCTTGGGGTCCATGGGGGACAGGCGGTTCTCGTTGATCAGCATGGTCTGGTGGGCCAGCCATTCGGCCCAGGCGGGCTTGCCGATCTCGCTGTACACGCGCTTGCCTAGCTCGCCCGGCCAGGGGGCGAAGTCGAGGCCTTCGGTTTCACGCTTGTGCTTCACGCAGAACACGGTGCGGGGCATGAGGGGCTCCAGTCGGTTGTCAGTCTTCAGTGCTCACAGCGCGCGCGGCGCCGGAGGCTTCGAGGTGTTCGGCCAGCAGCTTACGCACCGGGGCGGGCAGGCCAAGGGATGCGAATTCGGCGGCGCTGAACCAGCCGCGCTGCGGTGACTTGTTCGAGATTTCGCCGACACCTTCGATCGCCCGCGCGCGCCAGCGCAGCGGCTGCACGTCGAGATGGTAGTGGCTGAACGTGTGGCGGAAGCCGCTCAACGCTTCGGCCGGGCCATCGAGGCGCGCGGGCAGGGCGTGGGCGGCAAGCTCGGCGTCGGCGTTCTCGCCGCATTCCGGCAGGCTCCACAGTTCGGCCCAGACGCCGGTCTCCGGGCGTCGTTCCAGCAGCACGCGGCCTTGCGTATCCACCAGCAGCAGCATTCGCGTGCTGCGTACCGGCGTCGCCTTGCGCGGCCGCGCGGCCGGAATAAGGCCCTTCAGGCCCTGCGCATGTGCGGCGCAGTTCTCGCGCAGCGGGCACAGCAGGCAGGCAGGCTTGCCGCGGGTGCAGACGGTGGCTCCGAGGTCCATTTGCGCCTGCGTGTAGTCGGCGAGTCGCTGGTCCGGCAGATGCGACTCCGCCAGCCGCCACAGCTGTTTCTCCACCGCCGGCAGGCCCGGCCATTCGGCGATGCCGTGGTAGCGCGCCAGCACGCGGCGCACGTTGCCATCAAGAATCGGAAAGCGCAGGCCGTGGGCCTGGGCAAGTATGGCGCCTGCCGTGCTGCGGCCGATGCCTGGCAGGGCCATCAGCGCTTCCAGCGTGGTCGGCAGCTCGCCCGCGTGCGCTTCGGCGCAGCGTTGGGCGGTGCGATGCAGGTTGCGCGCGCGGCTGTAATAGCCCAGCCCCGACCACAGGCCCAGGACCTGGTCCAGCGGGGCGGCAGCCAGCGCCGGCAACGAGGGCAGGGCATCGACGAAGCGCTGGAAGTAGCCGATCACCGTGCCGACCTGGGTCTGCTGCAGCATCACTTCGGACAGCCAGACCCGATACGGCGTGCGCGGATGCTGCCAGGGCAGGTCGTGGCGGCCGTGCTGCGCGTGCCAGTCGAGCAGGCGTGCGGCCAGCGGCGATTGCGTCGCCGCGTTCGATTCAATCGGCATCGGCTTCGATTTCCGCTTCGCGCAGTTCGACCTGCAGGCCCTCGATGCGCAGGCCCTGCTGCTCAATCAGCGGCATGGCCGCGCGGAACTGCGCCGGCGGCAGGCCGCGCGGACCGGGCCGGGCGATCCAGTCCAGAAGCTCGGCCGCATCCGCCTGCAGGTCGGCCTGCAGGCTGCCGCGCGAGAAGCGCGCCCGAACCGGGCCGCGGCCTTCGGGCGTGCCGATGAATTCCAGCGCCAGCGCGTACTCGTCGTCCGGCGCATCTGCCGCCTGCGGCAGCGCTGGCCACGCCTCCGGCCACTGTCGACCACGACCTTCGAGCAGCAGCTGCAGACGATGCGGCCAGGCGAGTTCGAGATGGCCGTCGAGCTGCAGCAGCGCCTCGCCTTCGGGCTCGGAACTCCGCCAGCGCAGGGCCAGCGGCGCGAGCTCCAGCGGCATGCCCGGCGCGTGCAGCCGGCCGGCCGCATCGGCCTGCAGTGGTATCCGCAGCTCGCCCTCGCGGTACTCCAGCGCGAGCGAAAGCCGGAAATCCTCGCCGGGCAGCAGCCGCGAGAGCTGCAGCTCGATCTCGTCCAGCTCCCAGCTGTCGGCGGCATCGCCGAACACTCGGCCGTGGCTGATCGCAAGCTCGGCCGCAAGCCGTGGCAACCGCGGCGGCGCGGCCGGCCCGACCGTGTCGGGGCGCGCCGACAGCCAGTTGGCCAGCGCATCGCGATCGAGCTGTGGACGCTGCAGACGCAGTTCGCTGAGTTCGATCGCGCCACCCCACAGGGTGCTCCAGGGCAGAGCCAGCTCGACACGCTCTGCCGTCAGCAGTGGGGCTGCGCCAGACTCCGCGCGCGCCTCCAGACCGCGCAGCACGATGTGCAGATCGGGCCACAGCGATACGTCGGCGGGCTCGGCCAGCTTCAGACTCAAGCCCGTGGCGGCTTCTGCCTCAGTCAGCAGGGCGGCTGACAGGCGCTCTGGCTGCAGGTAGTGGCGCAGCAGCGCCACCAGCAGGACCAGCAGCACGATGACACCGCCGACATACAGCGCCCAGCGCCGCCCGCGCGGGGCCGCGCCGGCGTTCACGCGCCCAACGACTCCGGCAGCAGGGCGTCGACGAAGGCCGCAGGCTCGAACTCGCGCAGATCGGCGGCTTTCTCGCCCAGGCCCACGAAGCGGATCGGCAGACCGAACTCGCGGGCCAGGGCGAACACCACGCCGCCCTTGGCCGAGCCGTCGAGCTTGGTCACGACGAGGCCGGTCACGCCCGCGCTGGCGCGGAACTGGCGCACCTGGTTGACCGCGTTCTGGCCGGTGGTGCCGTCGATCACCATCAGCACCTCGTGCGGTGCCGTGGCATCGAGCTTGCCGAGCACACGGCGGATCTTGGCGAGCTCGTCCATCAGCCCGCTCTGCGTGTGCAGGCGGCCGGCGGTGTCGGCGATCAACAGGTCGGCGCCGCGCGATTGCGCCGCGGCAAGTGCGTCGTAGATGACCGAGGCCGAATCGGCGCCGCTGCCTTGGGCGATCACAGGCACCTGGTTGCGCTCGCCCCAGGTCTTGAGCTGCTCGACCGCCGCCGCGCGGAAAGTGTCGCCGGCCGCCAGCAGCAGCTGTTTGCCTTGGCCGCGGTAGCGGTGCGCCAGCTTGCCGATGGTGGTGGTCTTGCCGACGCCGTTGATGCCGACCGTGAGGATCACGAACGGCTTCGCGCCCACGATCGACAGCGGCTGCGCCACTGGCTGCAGCAGGGCCTGCAGCTCGCCGCGCAGGGCGTTCATCAGCGCACGCGCGTCGGCAAACTCGCGGCGGTTCATGCGCGTGCGCAGGCCGGAGATCAGCGACTCGGTGGCCGCCACGCCGACGTCGGCGGTGAGCAGACAGGTTTCGATTTCGTCGAGCAGGTTCTCATCGAGCTTGGGGTTGCGCGAGAACAGCGAGGCAAAGCCGCGCGCCAATGCGCTGCCGGCAAGGCGCTCGCGCCAGCTCAGCTTGGCCGGGGCGGCGGGGGCGGGAGCCAGCGCGGTCTCCGTCGGCGTCACCGCTGCAGGCAGCGCGTTCAGGCGGTCCTCGGGTGGCGTAGCGGCCCAAGAAGTGGCCGCAGTCGGCGCAATCCCCTCGTCAGCCGTCTCGACCCTCTCCGAAGCCCGGGCCTCCGCGAGGGGTTCAACGGGCGTCAGGGCGAGTTGCGTCGGGGCATCGGCGCTCGCGGCCTCGCTGGCAGGCGACTCGACCGGCGTCGGCTCGGGCGTCGCGGCGGGCTTCTTCTTCCAGAACTTGAACATGCAGGCGCAGGCATCCCCGGGGGATGCGCATGGTAGCAGCAGGCCCCCGCGCGCCTCGTGCGTGGCCCGGCGCGAAGCCTTAGCCTTGGCGCCATGTCACGAACCCCCAAACGCGCGCCCGCGCCCTCAGCCGACGGCGAAGTGCGGATCATCGGCGGCCGCTTGCGCGGCAGCCGCCTCACCTTTCCCGCCCTGCCGGGCCTGCGTCCCAGCTCGGACCGGATGCGCGAGACCCTGTTCAACTGGCTGATGCACGAACTTGCGGGGCGCGCCTGCCTCGACCTGTTCGCCGGCAGCGGCGCGCTGGGCTTCGAAGCGGCTTCGCGCGGCGCTGCCTCGGTGCTGCTGGTCGAGCGCGATCCCGCTGCCGCGGCCGCTCTGCGCGCCAGCGCCCAGCGTCTCGGGGCGGGTCTCGACGTGCACGTGGGCGACGCCATCGCCTGGCTGCGGCAGCCGCCCGCCCGCGCCTGGGACCTGGCCTTCGTCGATCCGCCTTTCGCGGCCGGCTTGCACGACTCGGCGATTGGCCTTCTTGACGCGCATCTCGCCGAGCACGCTTTCGTTTATGTCGAATCGGCGCCCGGCCCGGCGCCGGCGGTGCCGCCGCACTGGCGGCTGCACCGAGAACTGGCCACCCGCCACGCGCACGGGCGGCTGTATCTGCGCACATGGGCGAGCCCGGAATCCCCCCTGCTACACTCCGGCGCCTGATGCTGAAGGCCCTGACCGCATGAGTTCGACCCGCCAGCGCACCGCCGTCTATCCCGGCACCTTCGACCCGATCACCAACGGTCACATCGACCTGGTGTCGCGGGCTGCGCCGCTGTTCGAGCGCATCGTCGTTGGCGTGGCCGAAAGCCCGCACAAGGGCCCGGGCTTTGCGCTCGCCGAGCGCATCGAGCTGGCGCGCATCACCCTGGGCGATATTCCGAATGTCGAGGTGGTCGGTTTCGACAGCCTGCTTGCCGACTTCGTCCGCAAGGTCGGCGGGGGCGTGCTGCTGCGCGGCCTGCGCGCGGTGTCGGATTTCGAGTACGAGTTCCAGATGGCCAGCATGAACCGCCATCTGATTCCCGAGGTGGAGACCCTGTTTCTCACCCCGGCCGAGCAGTACAGCTTCATTTCCTCGTCCTTGGTCCGCGAGATCGCCCGCCTTGGCGGTGACGTTTCCGGCTTTGTGCACCCGGCGGTGGATGCAGCGCTGAAGAAGCGCTGGAACCGCGCCTGATCCCGTCGGTCGGGCCCGTGCCCGGTCATCGATTCACACCCAACGCAAACAGGAGCCCCCCAATGAAGTCCACCGTCCGCTTTGCTCCGATCGCGCTCGTCGCCCTGCTCGGCCTGGGCCTTGTCGGCTGCGGCAAGCAGGAGCAGGAAGCCGCACCGGCCGCCACCGAGCAGGTCGCACTCAGCGTGCCCGCCGACCCCAACGACGAGCGCGCGTGGAAGCTCTACCTGACCAACGTGGTCAAGCAGAACCTGCCCGAGAAGCTGCGCACCAGCCCGTTCATGTACTACCTGCCGGCCGCGAGCCGCGAGGACTTCCAGGGCGAATACGAGCGTCAGCTCGACAACGTCTACGGCACCGTCGAGCGCGGCGTGCTGCCGGGCAACATGCTGGCCTTCGGCTCGCCGGAGTCGGCCAAGATGGCCGACCTGATCGTCGAGGCCTTCAAGGATTCGTCGGCCGGTTCCTTCAACGAAGTGCGCGTGCTGTTCATCGGCAAGGCGGAAGACTCCGAGCGCGTGGCGCAGGCGCTGCAGACCTCGGGCGCGGAATACGTGTTCGTCGAAGCGAAGTAATTCCCGATCGAAATGTTCCACGCCGCCCCGGAGCCCCGCGCTCCGGGGCGGGCTGCAAGCGCAGGTACAGCATGGCCCTCATCATCAACGCGCTCTGCGTCAACTGCGACGTCTGCGAGCCGGCCTGCCCGAATGGCGCGATCAGCCAGGGCGAGGTGATCTACGAGATCGCGCCCGAGCGCTGCACCGAATGCGTCGGCCATTACGACGAGCCGCAGTGCATCGAGGTCTGCCCGGTCGAGTGCATCGACCTCGATCCCGCACATCCCGAATCGCGTGAGCAGCTGCTCATCAAGTTCGAACTGCTGACAGGAGTCGCCAAGTGCGCCTGAGCATCCTCCGTGGGGCGGCGCTGGCCGCCCTGCTGCTGTGCGTTTCGCTGAGCTTCGCTGCCGAGAAACCGCGCCATCCGGCCATCGCCAGCGCCAACGCGCAGGCCACCGACGCCGGCATGGAAGTGCTGGCCGCCGGCGGCAACGCCTTCGACGCGGCTGTCGCTGTGAGTGCTGCGCTGGGCCTGGTCGAACCCGAGAGCTCGGGCATCGGCGGCGGCGGCTTCTTCCTGCTGCACATCGCGGCAGAAGACCGGTATGTGTTCATCGACGCCCGCGAACGCGCGCCGCTGGCAGCCACTCGCGACATGTTTCTGGACGAGAACGGTGAGCCGGTGCGTCGGCGCAGCATCGACGGCGCGCTTGCCGCGGCCATCCCCGGCCTGCCGGCGGGGCTGGTGCACCTCTCGCAGAAGTACGGCCGCCTGCCGCTGTCGAAGTCGCTGGCGCCGGCCATCCGCATGGCCCGCGAAGGCTGGACCTTCGGCCGCAAGAATGCGCTGATGCTGGGCTGGCGCAAGGACGTGATCGCCGCCGATCCGGGCGCGTCCGCGCTGTTCCTGCGCGAGGGCGCAATCCCCGCCGAAGGCACGCGCATGGTCAATCCCGACTACGCCGCGATGCTGGAAAAACTCGCGGCGCAAGGCCACGACGGCTTCTATCGCGGCGAGCTGGCGCAGACCCTGGTCGACGGCGTGCGCGCCGCCGGCGGTCTCTGGACGCTCGAAGACTTCGAGCAGTACGCGGTGGTCGAACGCGCGCCGCTGTCGCTGCAGTTCGGCGAACATCGCATCATCACCGCGCCGCCGCCGTCCTCGGGCGGCATCGCCATCGCCCAGGTGCTGAACATTCTCGGTGGCTATGACCTGGCGCCGCTCTCACGCGTCGACCGCATCCACCTCACCGTCGAGGCCATGCGTCGCGCCTACCGCGACCGCGCCCTGCACCTGGGCGACCCCGATCAGGTCGAGGTGCCGGTCGAACTGCTGATGAGCCCGCAGTACGCCGCCGGCCTGCGCGCCGGCATCCATCCGCAGCGGGCCACGCCCAGCGAGCTGCTGCCCGGCGTCGGCATGGACGCGCGACCGGACACCACGCACTTCTCGCTGCTCGACACCGAAGGCAACCTGGTCGCGGTCACGCAGACGGTGAACCTGCCCTACGGCAATGCGATGGCCATCCCCGGCACCGGCTTCCTCCTCAACAACGAGATGGACGACTTCTCCGTCAAGGCCGGCACGCCCAATGCCTTTGGCCTCGTCGGCGAGGACGCCAACGCCATCGCGCCGGGCAAGCGGCCGCTGTCCTCGATGAGCCCGAGCATCCTGGTCAGCCCCGAGCGCACCGCCATCCTCGGCACGCCCGGCGGCAGCCGCATCATCAGCATGGTCATCCTGGGTCTGATGAACCTCATCGACGGTGGCGGCGCGCAGGCCACCGCCGACCTGCCGCGCTTCCACCACCAGTACCTGCCTGACCAGCTCTCGGTCGAAGCCGAGGCCCTGTCGCCGGCCGAGACCGAAGCTCTGTCCGCGCGCGGCCACGTCATCCAGGCCGCCGAGCGGCCCTGGGGCAATATGCAGGTGGTGGTGTGGAACCGCGCCACCGGCGCGGTCGAAGCCGGCACCGACTCGCGCTGGGAAGGCGTGGGCAAGGCTGCCGACGGCAGCAGCGACGACGCCATCTTCCGCTGATCCGGAGAACCTCATGACGATCAAGCTGTGGTCCCTGATCGGCAACTCGCAGAAGCTCGACGGCGGCGCCATGTTCGGCAATGTGCCGCGGCCGATGTGGTCGAAGTGGGTCGAGGTGGACGAAGACAACCGCATCGATCTGGCCTGCCGCGCACTTCTTGCTGATGGCGTCAACGGCAAGCGGGTGCTGTTCGAGACCGGCATCGGCGCCTTCTTCGAGCCCAAGCTCAAGGCCCGCTTCGGCGTGGTCGAGGATCGCCATGTGCTGCTCGATTCGCTCGCCAGCGCCGGCTTCAGCGATGCCGACATCGACGTGGTGGTGCTGAGCCACCTGCATTTCGACCATGCCGGCGGCCTGCTCGCCGCGCATGAGGCCGGTCAGCCGCCGCGGCTGCTGTTTCCGAACGCGCGCTATGTGGTCAGCCGCGCCTGCTTCGAGCGCGCCACGCACCCGCATGCGCGCGACCGCGCCAGCTTCATCCCCGAGCTGCCCGAGCTGCTGGAGCGCAGCGGCCGGCTGGAGCTGGTCGACGGCCCGCACTGTGGCTCGCTTGGCGCGGCGGTGCGCTTCCACTTCAGCGACGGCCACACCCCGGGCCTGATGCTGTCCGAGATCGTCGGCCCGAACGGCCAGGGCGGCGTGGTGTTCTGCGCCGATCTCATCCCCGGTGCGCCCTGGGTGCACCTGCCGGTGACCATGGGCTACGACCGCTACCCGGAAATGCTGATCGACGAGAAGCGCGCCTTCCTCGACGACATGCGCGCCCGCGGCGTGCGCCTGTACTTCACCCATGACACTCGCTGCGCCATGGCTGAGGTCGCGATGGACGACAAGGGCCGCTACGGCGTCGCCCAGCCGCAGGCCGATCTGCAGGCACAGCCCTTGGCGGCCTGAGCCCCGCCTGCGCTATCGTGCGGGCTCCTTCACATGCGGCACGCGCCGCCCCCGGAGCCCCCATGCGCACGACCCTGATCGCTTTCTGCCTGACTGCCCTGCTGCCCGCGCTGGCTGTCGCCGGCAGCTATGGCCTGGAGCCCATGCCTGCAGGCGAAGCCACGCCCGTGCAGGCGGCCATCGCCGACTTCGACAAGCATGCGGAGGGCCGGCAGAAGTTCAGCGGCCGCATCGTGGAGGTCTGCCAGAACAAGGGCTGCTGGGTGGTGCTGGAAGACCAGGGCGAAAGCGTCCGCGTGATGATGCACGACCACAAATTCGACGTGCCCAAGGATTCCAGCGGCGCCGCCGTGGTCTACGGCCAGCTTGAGCGCAAGGAGCTGTCCGACGATCACCGCCAGCATCTGCAGGAGGAATCGACCCGCGGCATGGAAGTCGCCAAAGTCGAATACCGAATCGACGCCTTCGCCGTCGAAATCGCCGACGGCGCCGCCGAGTAAGGCCGCATGATTCCGGGGCTGCGCATGCCGCGCGCGGAAGCCGGCAAAGGCCGGGGCGTGCTGGGTGGCGCCCTGTTCGGGCTTGCCATGATCGCCGTAGCGCTCGGCCTGCAGTTCTGGAACGAAGGCCGCGCCATGCGCCGCACCCAGGTGCTCGATGCCGCGGCCGCCGAGGTGCAGCCGCTGGCGACGGGCCAGACGGCAATCAGCCTGGCCCACATCAGCACGAGGGTGGAAAGCGCCGAGCCCGTGCTCGACCCGGATTTCGGCGTACAGGCACAAGCGCTTGCGCTGCGGCGCCAGGTCGAAATGTTCCAGTGGGTGGAAACGCGCGAAACCCGCCGCGAACGCGGCGCCGACGGCGTGTACCGCGAGGTCGAGGAGTACCGCTACGAGCGCACCTGGGACGACGATTACGTCGACAGCAGCCAGTTCAAGCAGCCGCAGGGCCATAGCAACCCGCCGCCGCCGGCCTTCAGCGGCGGCACCTACCGCTCGGCCGACGTTCGTCTCGGCGGGTATCCCGTCCACGCCGACATCGTCTGGAAGATCGAGGGCTGGCAACCCGTGCCGGTGACGCCCGACGACATCACCCCGAACCTGGCGGCCAGCTTCCGCTCGGTGGATGGCTGGCTGTACAGCGGCGACAGCCTGCAGTCGCCCGCACTGGGCGACGTGCGCGTGCGCTTCGAGCAGCTGCCCGAAGGCCCGCTCAGCCTGATCGCCGCGCTGGACGAGGGCTGGCTCACGCCTGCCAAGCTCCGCAGCGACGACGCATTTTTCCTGTTGGAGCGCGGCGAGCACCCGCCCGAGTCGCTGATCGCATCGGCCCGCAGCAGCAACAGCAGCCTCGCCTGGGCCCTGCGCGCCGGCGGCTTCGCACTGCTGTGGCTGGGCTTCGGTCTGCTGCTGCGCCCGCTGGTAGCCCTGGCCGAATGGGTGCCCCTGCTCGGGCGTCTGGTGGGCGGCGCCGCTGCCGCCGTGTCCTTCGCCTTTGCCGCGCTCTTCAGCCTGATCGCCATCGGCAGCGGCTGGCTCTGGTACCGGCCCTGGTGGTTGTTCGGCGGCCTGGCCCTGCTGGTTGCCGCCGGCGTGCTGCTGTTCCGACGCAGCCAAAGCGCGCCCAGCGGAGCCGCCACGCCACCGCCACCGCCAACGGCCTAGTCGCGTTCGCGCAGGTGCTCGCTGTTCTGGCGTGCGTCGTCAGGCGCGTCCAGCCTGAGGCCCTTGCGCGCTCAAACCCAGCGCCGGGGCGCGGAAACACTGCGAGCAGCAGCTGTGCGTCGTGCAGCACTTCGGCGCCGCCGCCCGAAAGAGCCGCTTCTGAGCGCAGTCGCTGCGGCTTGCGAATGTACTTCGATGGTGTTCAAGGCGATGACTCGGCAGCTCGATCGGACGCGCTTCCAGTGGCCACTTCAAAGCTGGGATCGCTCAGGTCGGAGACGCGGCGCGGTAAATCGAGATACGCCCGCCCCGCGCCGGAGGCCATGAAGAACGCAGCACATGAGCGTTGCTCCGCGAAGCTGGCATGTGAGCGAAAGAAGGTGTGCCCTCCGCGGCGCACGCGCCAACGCAGCAGGCCCAAGTTTGAGAGACGCCCGACAACGCAGCTCAGCTCCCTGAAAGTGACGTTGCGCGCGAGGTAGCTGCCCAGCACGGGTCGGGCGGTACGGAAACTGACGTACTCGTCGTCCGCCATTGCAAGGGTGAGATCCTCAACATTGCGCAACTCGATCACGGATGCCTCCTACAGCGAGCGGCCCCCAAGGCGGCCGCGTGATTCAACCCGAACGTCCCACCCAGAGTGGGCATGTACCCTCAGGCGTCGCGCTCATGCCGGAGACCAGCATGCAGGTAGGGCACCGACAGCAAGCACTCCTCCACGCCGGCTTGTCCCGGCAGAGGTGTGAGGATCGGCGCTGACGGCAGCTTCGAGGTCGGCCGCGCAGGCGACCGTGCTGTCGGTGCCATCGCGAACGCAACACCCAACCGAGGCCGCGATGTCGCACGAAAGCGGGTTAGGTCCGGCGTCCACGTAGGGCTGACCAGACAAGAAGCGCGATGCGACGGACCACAAACGAGAGCGTGGCGAAGACGACTGCGAAGGTGAGGGGAATGACACTTCCGAACGCGATCGTCATGCCGGCCACGAAGCCAAAAACGTACTCGGCACGGTAAACCGGAAGCGCAATCGAGATGGGCAGCAGGCCCGCGAACAGTACCAAGCTGACGCTGTCCAGACCCAAGAGGAAGCCGCTCGCCAGCGCGGCGCCGTAGCAGAGCGAGCCCGCGATGCCCACAGAGAACCCGGGCCAAAGACTCTCGCCAACGTGCCCCGTTTGCAGACGGCGAATGCGTACAGCGACGACGATGCCAAGCAGCGGCAAGACCAGCAGAGAAAGCCAGTTCGAGAAGCCCGGAAGGTCACCCCGGCCCAGGAAGTGATGCGTCTGGACGCCGCCGGTGAAATGCTCGAAGGCAATGAATGCTGCGGCAAACGCAGCAGCGGCCAAGGGGATCACGGTCGCAGCGGCTCGGGAGGAAATCATGTCGTGGCCCCGCCTTCTATGTGGTGATGCTGCGTCTCCATCGCGTACGCGGGTTGGACGATTGCTTCTCGACGGCGTTGACCTCGCTGTCGTGCGATCCGATGACCTGACTCGCCTCGCTGTTGGGGATAGATGCACTGGATGTCGGGCCGCTGACCAAGCATCCCCGCCCGCCGATAACCCGAAATGGCGATCTACCGCAAGTAGACCACGACAAGCGCTGCGAAAGCCGCGGCGAGAACGCCAGACGCGACCAGCGCCGAAACCACGGATGCCCTTGCCAGCGACGCGCCACGAGCCCACAAGGTCAAGGATGACAGCGCGAAGACCAGCGACCAGATGGCGAGTGGAAACACGAGAAGAATGTCCTTCTCACCCCCGCCGAGGCTCAAAGACCCCTTCGTCAGGAGCCAGCCGACAAGGAGACACAGCGCCAACGGCGAAAGTGAAGCTCCAACACGACGAAACGCAGATGCGGGCTTTGGCGACATCATGGCGGAGCTCTTGGCTAGGTATCGCTGAGCGCAGACTGCGTGACCTCGGCGCATAGTCAACTCCACTTGCTGGCGAGAGGAGATCAGCCTAAGTCACCGGGCCCACTGCGCTCCGTTGATGTGTGGCGCTACAGCGTTGAGGCCGTTCACGGCTTCCGAACGCCCGGTAGCCATCAAGGGCATTCTCGATGCCGCATAGGGCCGCAGCCATACGTTCTGCGGGACGTTTCAGAGCGCAAGAAGAAGCGATCGGTGCATCCAACGTCTGACTTATGTCGGGCCGGGAAGCGGCCTAAGCGTGAATAAATAGTCAATCCGCTGCCATGTGACGAGCCTTATGGATGGGCCTCTTGAAGACTCGCGAGTGGAACCCACCCCGAGTCCGAGCCGTCGGTGCTCTTGCACCAAGCCCACCCGTTTATGGTTCTTGAGACGAGAAGCAGATCACCTTTTTGTACATTAAGTTCTCTCGCCGTGTAGTCTTCACGTGCGCGAGCAGCTCCATCATCAACCATCTCGATGATCTCCACTGGAACCCAGCCGCCTTTCTGGCCTGGTTTTTCACAGAATATCCAATCAACCCAGTTCTCAGGGCCTTCGTATTTCTTGCCCACCAAAAGAAGAGCGCCTTTTGCGAAGGTAATGGGTTCGGGATATTCGCTGGTGTGATCTTGGATAACGAGATATTGCTTGCCTTCCATGTTCGTCTCCTGCGGGTGCGCTGCAATCGCGAGCTCGTGCCTGGGCCCAGGGCAGAACTCCTTGGCTTTGGCTTCGATCAGGCTAACGACGGCTTCATGGATCTCAATGACCTAGCGTCTGAACTGAGCGGCCGCATCAATCGCGAGGCGACTGATTGGGCCGCTTGAGTGAATAGCTGGGGCTCGGAACTGGCTCATCGAGGCTGACGCCGCAATGCGGGCAGTGATTGGCCGAACCCAGCCCGTACAAAGCAAAGAACCCGAAAGGCATGTGGCACTTGGGGCAAGAGAGCATGAACACGAGATAGGAGTAAGTGCCGGGCAAGACAAGCATTGGGATGAGCAAAAGCCATTTGAAGATCGAGCCTTCAAGCGCTGAATCCCCGGCAACAATCGCGATAAAGCACACCGCCATGATGATGTGGCCGCTCCATGTCCGATTGCTAATGTATTCGCGGATCTTCATCACACCTCGCCGAAAACCATGGCTCTAACGCTGGAGCTGAGCGGAAACATCATTCGCGAAGCGAGTGGCCTGTCCGCTTGAGCGGCCAGTACGGGCTCGATTACCCACCGAAGCCCATGATGCTTGCGGCGACTATAGCGCCAATGAGCAACGGCGGGAAAGCCGCCCACGCAACTGCGGCGCGTGGACTGTGCCGCCGAATGCGAACGCCGACAAGAACAACAGCGAAGAGCGCCAGCGCCGGCCCACCGATATAGAGGAAAAGGCTCGCAACACCCGCCGAGCGACACGAAACGCCGTCGACAACGCAGCCAGATGCGGGGTTGAATGTGACCCACAGCGCACTGAGCGTATAAAGCGCCGCGAGAACGATGTTGACTGCTGCAACTGGCCAGAATGCGCGCATAATTCGTAACGCCCTGCTAGCTGGCCTGTGGCCAGATGTGGTGGGTTCGATTGAGGAAATTCGGCCCAGAGCCAGTTGTGCGCGCAGTTGAGTCGCGTGAGTTGCCTAATGCGCGGGAACCCACAAGTCGTCACCGTCGGAATCGTGTGTGCGGCACTCGATGCGGCCATTCTTTGCTCGGAGATATGCAATCTTACGATGGACGGGTCGGTCTATGGATATCACTGAGAAGTACTCCCAACCCTCCTCGATGTAGTCGTCAGGCCAGACCTCAACGTTCGGGCGGGTCGCGGCGCACGCTGCGACGACATGAGATGCCTCAATGAGTGCAAGCGCATCAGACATAAGAGAAGCCCAATGCTCGTACTAGGCGGCCATATCAATCGCGAAGCGATTGATCGGTGTGCTTGAGTGAATGCTCAGGAATTCGGAGGATCACTACGGCGACGAGACACCAGTGCAGCGATGCCACCAACCGCAATGCCCAAACCAACTCCCATGGCCAGGTTGCCGAGTGCCACGCCAAGGCCACAACCTACGGCAACGCCAGAAGCAACCCACACACCAGGGTTTAATGGCTGGCCTTGCTTGCTTGGGTCTCGCTTGAACATGGAATTTGCGACTCCTAACGCCTGAGCTAAGTGGCCAGATCAATCGCGAAGCGCTTGATTGGTCTGGTTGAGTGAACGAATGGACTCCCCCGTGTCGCGACTCGGCTTCGTTGAGCCAGACTGAGGGCCGTGGCCTTCAGACATCGGGATCACAGGAGGAGCCCGCCATGCATGCTATCGCCATCGCCCAGAACAATGCGACCTGTTCTGCTGTCCGCGTCGCCGTCGACCTCGCCAAGGGCGTCTTCAAGCTGGCCTGAGCCGATGCAAGCGGTCGCATTGTCGAGCGCAAGCGTCTGAGTCGTGCCGCCCTCGCGCGTGCGTTCGACAACCGACCCGCCCCGAGCATCGTGATGTCGGCGCGGCCAGCTGTACCTGTAGGCCGGCGGCGTCGGTCTGCTGACCGCGACCGCGCTGAGCGCGTCCGTCGGCGAGCTTGCGCGCTTCGATTCGGCACGCCACCTCGCCAGCGCGCTCGGCCTACCGCCGCGCGAACACTCCAGCGGCAACAGGCGAAGACTGGGGCGCATAACGAAACGCGGCGACAGCTACCTGCGCACCCTGCTGATCCACGGCGCACGGGCGGCACTGCTGGCCGAAGCGCGCCCAGGAGCAGGGCAAACCGCTCGACCGAACCCAGGAGTGGGCGTTGGCGCTGGCCGAGCGGACCTGTCACAACAAGGCGGCTATCGCGCTCGCCAACAAGACCGTCCGGCGCCTCTGGGCCGCGGATCGACAAGGCCAGGCTTTTGACCCCAACCACCCCAGCACGCCTCGCGCGCACTGAACCCAGACCCAGACACTAGAACCCACCACTTCACGCGCTGCACCGATTCAACCTTATGCCTGTGCGACGGTCCCCGAAGCAATTACGCCGATAGTGCTGGCACAGCGACTGCGGCTTGAACGAATGGCCCTGCTTCGCGGATTCCGTCATGGGTGAGACGGCGCGCTCTGCGAGCATTGCTCGCAGCGCCGTCGAACGCCCGCACAGGGAGGTGCGGGCCGGACTGCTGAGCAGGGACAGCGCAGCTCGGACGAAAGCTGTCCAACAAAGCCGAATACACGACTGCAGCCGCTTGCTCAGGCGCAAGAAGAGCGGGTCAGCAGGAAACAAAGAACAGCCGAATCGTCAGTGATTGACGGGGGAGTCCATGCGCGAGTAGTTAGCCCCCCGCCGACGGAGCAGAGGCTGTTGGCTTGCTAAGCGCATTGTCTCGAAGCGCCATGTCCTTGCCGATGCCGTAAGAGAAAACCACCGCAGAAAAGACGATCCCAAAGACTGCTGCGACGAGTCCACCGACCCGTTGGCGCTTGTATTGCATGAGGCCGGCACCTGCGAAAAAAACAGCTCCGCCGACTAGGGCGAGATTGTTCAGAAACCCGTACACACCTAGCGCAGCCGCGATAAGGAAAAAGAGTGTAGCGGTCGAATTCGCGCCTGATGCTTCAGTCTTCATGGGACTCCTCGGTTGGTGGGGGGGCTAACGCTGGAGCTAAGCGGCAGCATCAATCGCGAAGCGATTAATTGGTCCGCTTGAGTGATCGAATGGACTCCCCCCGCGTCGCCACTCGGCTTCGTTGAGCCAGACTGAGGGCCGTGGCCTTCAGACATCGGGATCACAGGAGGAATCCGCCATGCATGCTATCGCCAACGCCCCGAACAATGCGACCGCTTCGACTGCCGTGCGCGTCGCCGTCGATCTTGCCAAGGATGTCTTCGAGCTGGCCTTTGCCGATGCCGGTCGTCGGATCGTCGAGCGCAAGCGCTTGAGTCGTGCAGCGTTTGCGCGTGCGTTCGACAACCGACCGCCGCTGCGGATCGTCATGGAGGCCTGCAGCTCTGCGCATCACTGGGCGCGGCGCTTCCAGCGCTTGGGCCATCAAGTCGTCTTGCTACCTGCCCACGACGTCCGGCCCTACGTCCGCCGCAACAAGACCGACCGCACCGATGCCGCCGGTTTGCTGGAAGCGGACCGCTGCGGCGATATCCGGCCGGTGCCGATCAAGTCGCCCGATGCCCAGGGCGTGCAGGCGCTGCACCGAGTCCGCGAGCAGCTCAAAGCCCAGCGCACGGCACTGATCAACCGGATCCGCGGCCTGTTGCGCGAGTTCGGTCTGGTGATTGCCTCCGGCGCCGAGCGCGTGCGGCCGGACTGACACGGCTTCGACGGTGCATGCGACGAGTATCCATCCATGGAGCGCCCGCCGGCCAAGCCATCCTTGGCTTGGCGTTCGCGTCAGCGCGCGCCAGTGGCGCGCAAGCGCTGCCGCTCACCCATGGCCCTTCGCCACAGCCTCCACCGCCTGCTCGAACAGATCGCCCTGTGCGAGCGCGGCATGCAGGGCATCGAACAGAAACTTGACGCTTTCGCCCGTCGGGATCGACGCAGCCAGCTGAAACTGCAGGCCGGCGGCGTCGCTCTGCTCACGGCGACCGCACTGAGCGCGTCCGTCGGCGAACTCGCGCGTTTCGATTCCGGGCGCCACCTTGCCAGCGCACTTGGCCTACCGCCACGCGAACACTCCAGCGGCAACACGCGACGACTCGGGCGCATGACCAAACGCGGCGACAGCGACCTGCGCACCCTGCTGATCCACGGCGCACGGTCGGCATTGCTGGCGGCGAAGCTCGCGCAGAAGCAGAGCAAACCGCTCGACCGAACCCAGGAATGGGGCTTGGCACTGGCCGAGCGCGCCGGCCACAACAAAGCCGCGGTGGCACTTGCCAACAAGACCGTCCGACGCCTCTGGGCCGCGGATCGCCACGGCCAGGCCTTCGGCCCCAACCACCTCAGCACGCCTCGCACGCACTGAGCCCAGCCCACACCCCGTCTCAAACCTCACCACTTCACGCGCTGCACCGCTTCAACCTGATGCCTGTGCGACGGTCCCCGAAGCAGCCAAGCCGATAACTCTTCCGGTCCTCGTGGCCGCTTGAACGAATGGCCCTGCTTCGCGGATTCCATCTTGGCTAGAGCCACCGCGCTCAACAAAGCCGAATCCACGAATGCAGCCGCTTGCTCAGGCGCAAGAAGAGCGGGTCAGCTGGGAACAAAGAACAGCCGACTCGTCAGCGGTTGACGGGGGAGTCCATACACGCATGGTTAGATGCCACCTGCACGGGCGCTTCGTTGTTCTTGCCGTGGGTTATGCGGTTCGCAGTGCCCACTTGCGCATGACGAGAACTCGCGACCCGACAGTGATGTGATCTCCACTACGCAACAGAACGGGTCACCGCGGCAAGCCCACCTCGGATTGCCTGCCGACTCTGCGTGTTTGAAACTGATCGTAACGCGAGCAGCAACTATGGGGGATCGTACGCGATATCTGCCTAGTAGCCAGTAGAATCGAGCTTGCCACTGGATCTGCAGCCTCCGCTGTACCGAAAACGCAGCCAGAGCCAGAGATGCGTCGGGCAATAGACACAGCTCGATGGTCTGCTGCCGATGCGCCAGAGCCTCTCGGTACAGCTTTCCGAGGGCCCAGTAGCCATCCAGATCATTGTTGCGGCTGGAGAAGGAAATCGCGATGGAATCAGCGATGCCTTTCAGGGCTCGGGAAGACATGACCGTGGCATCTAACGCCTGAGCTAAGCGGCCACATCAATCGCGGAGCGATTGATTGGTCCGCTTGAGCGAAATGTTAGGTGCCTTCTTGCAGCTCATCGATTAGGACTCTATCGCCCTCAAAGAAACGCGAAAGCAACCTATCCGCTACCAAGCCGACACCTACTTTTGATCGTATCTCCGGTGATGCCGGATACAGAACAACGTAGCAATCCTTGGTCACACTTCGGATGTACTCAGCATGTTGTAAGTACGTGAACTTTACCTCGGGACTGGCCCACTCACCGACAACAACCTCCTTTACCCGCGCGCGATACCTGAACCAAAAATGGAAAGGCATGCAGTCGGGAACAGTCCCGCAACCAGGGAAAAGATCGGTGAACTCAACATCGAGCACTTCGACCCGGAGAACAATTGCGCCGACAGGCAACTCGTACGCAGACATTGGGGACACATGCTTAGCTGTCGGAGGACTGGCGCAACCAATCAGCAGTAGACCAAAAAACAAGAGTGCGAGACGTTTCTGCATGGCACCTAACGCCTGAGTTAAGCGGCAGCTCCAATCGCGAAGCGATTGGACTGTCCGCTTGAACGAATAGTTAGGTGCGCGCCTTCCAATGCTTGTGAAGCAAGGGATCGAGGCGTGAACCTGGCCACATATAAACAGTGTAGCTGTCGTCTGCGGGGTCCGACTCATATGTGATTGATTCGATTCCACGCATCGCATAGGAAAACCGGTACCCGCCACTAGGAATCTCGATGCGTGGTGCGTCTGGGAGGTAGTCCGTGCAGCCCATTACTACAAGCCGCCCAGTTGGCACCTCGAAGTATCCACTCGAGAGGTGATCAACCTCACCAGCATCGATTCCCGGATCGGCAGCGAGAAGTCGGATCTCCACCGGGACCGTGACGTTACGAAGCGTCCCGAAAGACGCCGCCGTTTGCCCGACGGCGACCCCGATCTCTAGCGCCCTTTCGGTCCAAAGGATCGAGAAATCATCGTCAGACGCCTCATCCAGAAGGAGGAACTGAAAGTAGTCCGCGAAAACATCGAACTTGCGATCCAACACCAGGCGCGCACCTAACGCTGTGGTAAGTGGCCTGCGGCCACCGATGGTCGGTTTGAACGAAGCACGTCCCCGCAGGTCCACTTGACCACACAGTTAGACGTCATTACTCGATGCCCGCTGCCATGGCGCCTCAACACAAGCGCGAGTTGCGACCCATCCGGGTGGAAGATCCGCGACAGCGCGGAGATACGGATGTGCGCCCACGATCTCGGCCATTGCGACTACGAGCGCGTCTTCCTCATGGTTGGTGGCACCGCAAGTGAACGCCCACGAATGATCGTCGGAGTAGTGCGTGACAGATAGCACCGGCGCCCCGCCGTGAAGCACCTGCCGAGTCGTGATCGCCGCAGTGTTGCTGGGTTGATCGAATGGCCACGACTCTCGCATGACATCTAACGCTGCGTTAAGCGGCCGCGCAGGCGCGGACCACCAAATTGCAGGAGCATAGGCTGCGCGGTCCGCTTGAACACAAAGTTAGGCACCTTAGCGCGATGAACACCGCACATACCTGGCGAAACCGTCGACACCGGTGACCTCGATGGTGTCGTTGTCGATGATGCGGTATTGCTGGTCGTCGACGAGCTTCGTGTTTGGACGATAGGTGCCCGGCGCGAAGCATCCGCCAGGCCCGCAGAATGACACGGAGTAGCGCTCATCAGCCGGAGCGATTGCCAACCCAAACTCGGCCGCGCAACTACCCTCCTTCCAGAAACCCGCATACGGGTGGGCTTCCGTCGGCACTGCGGCCTGCTCGGCGAGTCGATTTGGCGGATCGCATGCAGCTAAAGCGGAAATCCAAACGACAAGCCAGACGATTCGCACGCGCTTCATGAAGGTGCCTAACGCCGTGCTAACCGGCCAACGGCCGAGATGGTTTGGTTTGAACGTAACATGTCCCCGACGGTCCGGTTGAGCACATAGTTAGGGATTTGACACCGAAAGTTGGCGCTCAAGCAACCGAACCGCGGTAACCCGGCCCTCATTTGTTGGCATTGCCTCAAGCCTGGCGATCTCTTGCTCTAAATCGTGCCGCCTTCGGACCGCACTAACGTCTGCGTTTAGCTCGCGGTTCGATCGCTCCCGCGCCAGCTGTTCGCGGAGAGCCGACCACTCTCGAAGCTTGCCCTTTGGCGGGACCGGGATCTTGTAGCCGAGATAGCTGCACCGCTTGCCGCAAGTCGGGCAAAGCACTTCTCCGGTAAAGGCGGTATTGCGCCTCACCGCGCCGCGACAATCAAAGCAAACCCAAGCCGCCGTACCCATGATTCAAATGCCTAACGCCTGAGCTAAGCGGCAGCATCAATCGCGAAGCGATTGATTTGTCCGCTTGAGCGAATAGTTGGCCCCATTATCCGTCAACCATCTTGAGAAGTTCATGGTGGCGAAGGTCCGCGGCACACCATGCTGCGAGAAGCTCGTCTTCATTGGAACCTGGCCCTGTGGCCACCACAAAGTGGAACGTGCTCTCCCGGCCAGCGGGGGCTCGGGGAATTTGGATTTCCAGTGAACTGGGCTGATACAACACCGGATAAGGACTCTCTTGGAATCCGCATTGTGGGAGGCGCATTGAGACGACATCGCAGTCGTCCGTCGCGATCAGGAGGACGCTGTTTCCAGTCTCCCAATACTGCGCATCAACCCACTCTCCGCTGTCGGGCTCCCCCGGAGCAGCAGGAGGCTCAATCCACGAGCACGAGAAAGAGATGTGCTCAAGGTCTCTGGATGGATAGAGCGATAGAACCGCGGACCTGACGTCATATGCGCCTGCATCGATCCGACGGTGAACACCGTTGCACGACAAGATACTGATTGTCACACCCTCCGAAACGAGGTTGCCATCGCCATCTCTCACGCTGCACATGAGCTGGCCAAGTGGAGTCTCAATGATTGCGAGAGCGGTCGGCTGCATAGGGGCTAACGCCGCGTTAAGCGGCCGCGGGCCGACAATGTATCAGGAAACATCGAAGCCCCTCCCCGAGGTCCGCTTGAACGCATAGTTAGCCTGCATTCGTGCGCCAATGGATGACTCGCTTTCGGTCGTGCCTTATGCCAACAAACTCTAACCTTGATGCGCCGACGCCACACCTATGGAATGCATATTGCTCACTGAGTTCCTCGGAAGATGGCCACCACGCGCGCTCAAACTTCTCGTGAACAACTACGGAGTATGCAACCTGCGAACAGTGCCCTGGAATTGTGAGCGCAGCCTTCGTGGGCAGATCAAATGACAGCGAACTGGCGTTGCTATCGAGGTTGTGAACTTCACGGATGTTTGTTGCCTCTGCCGGAACCCAGCCAGGAATCCATCCCTTCTCTACCTGTCTCTCGGAAATGGCGTCTTGCAGGGTGTCATGCGATGAATCAATGGTCTCCAGAGCACAGGCAGCGATCAGTGCTGGAGTCAACAGAACGAAGACGCGACACCGTATGCTCATGACAGGCTAACTACTATTAGACGGAAACCGTCGTGATAACGCCGCCGCATAATCTGGAGCCGTGCGTGCGGGCCTGAGAAATTTCCTACGTCAATCAGAGTCTTATGCCGACTGTTCCGCCTATCACGTCGGCCTAATCTGGCGGCCTTTGACGGGACTGGGGGCAGGGCGATGGGATCGTCGCATCGGCAGGATGCGCAGGCAAGTGCGGCGCCGCGGTTGATGGATCAGGTTCGGAATCGCATTCGTCGCCTTGGCATGGCCCTGCGGACCGAAGAGGCGTACTGCGGTTGGATCGCGCGTTTCATTCGCAGCAACGGCATGCGTCACCCGCGCGAAATGGGCGCCCCTGAGGTCGAGGCGTTTCTGAGCCTGCTTGCCGCCAAGCATCAAGTGGCAGCTTCAACCCAGAACCAGGCCTTGGCGGCGCTGTTGTTCCTCTACCGCGAGGTGCTGGGCGTCGAGCTGCCCTGGATGGGGGACATTCGCCGCGCCAAACGGCCCGAGCGGGTGCCGGTGGTGATGAGCCGCGATGAGGTGCGGCGGGTGCTCGAGCAGCTGCAGGGCGTGAGTTGGCTGGTGTGTGGGCTGCTCTACGGCAGCGGCCTGCGCCTGCTCGAAGCGCTGCGGCTGCGCGTGCTCGATCTGGACTTCTCGCGTCTGGAGTTGACGGTGCGCCAGGGCAAGGGCGGCAAGGACAGGCGCACCATGCTGGCGCAGCCCATGCTCGAGCCTCTTCAGTTGCATCTGGCAGCGGTGCGCCAGCTGCACGATCGCGAGCGCGGGCTGGGCCAGGGCTTGGTGCTTTTGCCCAACGCGCTTGCCCGCAAGAGTCCCAAGGCCTCCGCCGAGTGGCGCTGGCAGTTCGTGTTTCCCGCAAGCCAGCGTTCACAGGACCCGCGCAGCGGGCATGTGGGCCGGCATCATCTGCACGAGTCCGGTGTGCAGAAGGCGGTGCGCGTGGCCGTGATTCGTGCCGGCGTACAGAAACACGCGACCTGCCACACCTTCCGCCACAGCTTCGCGACCCACTTGATTGAGGACGGCTACGACATCCGCACGGTGCAGGAGTTGCTTGGGCACAGCGATGTCAGCACCACGCAGATCTACACGCATGTTCTGAATCGCGGTGGATTGGCGGTGCGGAGTCCGTTGGATCGCGGTTGAGGGCCGTGTCGCGATTCGGCCAGCTTTGGGCCCTGTTCGCTTGAGGGGTGCTCGCCCCCTCTCCCCAACCTGCCTTCGCTTCGCTCGGGCTCCGGAGGGTGACGGCTGCCACCGGCAGCCGACAAACACTCTCCTCCGCTTCCCACGAGGGGAGAGGGGCTCAGAGCGGCACTTGCGCGGTGGGTTGGTGGTGCGGAGTCCGTTGGATCGTAAGTGAGGGCTGTGCCGCGATGCGGCCAGTTCTGGGCCCTGTGCATTTGAGGGGCGTTTGCCCCCGCTCCCCAACCTGCCTTCGCTTCGCTCGGGCTTCGGAGAGTGTCGGCTGCCACCGGCAACCGACAAACACTCTCCTCCGCTTCCCACGAGGGGAGAGGGGCTCAAGGCGGCACTCGTGCGGATGCGGGACTTGAGCCTCCGATGCCATCGGAACTCGCGCGTGCAGCGGCTTGAAGGTGTCTTCCGCTGGGCGCCGTGCGCTTGAGGGAGTGCCACCCCCGCTCCCCCACGTTCTGTTGCTTCGCTCGAACTCCGGCGCATGTCGGTTGCCACCGTCAGATCACGCACCTGCTCTACCGCTTTACTGCAGCGGACAAGGGCTCAATCGGCGTTCGCGCGGCCGCGCTGCGATCTCAGCTGAAGTTCAAGCCGCCATCGGCGCCTGCGCGTGCAGCGGGCGGTGCGTGGAAGGTGTCGGCGTACGGGTCGTGTTCGTCGGCGCCGCCTTCGGACAGGCGGATCTTCAGCGACAGGCCGTCGCGCGAGTCGGCTTTGCGCAGGGCTTCTTCGAGTTCAATCTTGCCTTCCTTGTACAGGCGGTACAGGGACTGGTCGAAGGTCTGCATGCCTTCCTGCAGCGAGCGCTCCATGGCTTCTTTGACCTCATGCACCTGGCCGCGGCGGATCATGTCGCGGATCAGCGGGGTGTTGATGAGGATCTCCACCGCCGGCAGGCGCTTGCCGTCGACGCCGGTGACCAGGCGCTGGCTGATCACGGCCTTCAGGTTCAGGGCCAGGTTCATCAGCACGTTCTTGTGCGCCGATTCCGGGAAGAAGTTGAGGATGCGCTCCAGGGTCTGGTCGGCGTTGTTCGAGTGCAGGGTGGCCAGACACAGGTGGCCGGTTTCGGCAAAGGCGATCGCCGATTCCATCGTCGTGGCATCGAGGATTTCGCCGATCAGGATCACGTCCGGTGCTTCACGCATCGCGTTCTTCAGCGCGTTGGCGAAGGCGTGGGTGTCGAGGCCGACTTCGCGCTGGTTGACGATGGATTTCTTGTGCCGGTGCAGGAACTCGATCGGGTCCTCGATGGTGAGGATGTGGCCCGAGCTGCTGCTGTTGCGGTGGTCGATCATGGCCGCGAGGCTGGTCGACTTGCCCGAGCCGGTGGAGCCGACCACGAGGATCAGGCCGCGGGCTTCCATCACGAGGTCTTTCAGCACCGGCGGCAGCTTGAGCTGGTCGACGTTGGGAATCTCGCTCTTGATCGCGCGGATCACCATGCCCACTTCGCCGCGCTGCTTGAACACGTTGATGCGGAAGCGGCCGGCATCTTTCACGGCAATCGCCATGTTGAGCTCAAGGTCGCGCTCGAAGGCGGGCACCTGGCCCTCATCCATCAGCGAGTAAGCGATCTTCTTGACCATGCCGGCCGGCAGGCCGGTGTTGCCCAGCGGATACAGCTTGCCTTCGACCTTGATGTTGACCGGAGCGCCCGTGGTCAAAAACATGTCGGACGCGTTTTTCTCGGTCATCAGCTTGAGAAAGTAGCCGATATCCATGAAGCTGCTCCCCTTGTGTGTGGGTGTGCGCTGCCGATTAGAACCCTTGGGCTCCAAGCGTTTCGGCCGCTGCGAGATGCTGGGATCGCCGCTTAAGGCGAAGGTCAACCCGGGCGCGCCCCCAGGGCGCCCCTCTTGAACGCCGGATGATATGACAGGTCAACGTTTATGTTTCCTTGCGCTGGTTCTCGGTGCAAGCCTTGTGCCTCCGCTCCACGCCCAGTCCCGCAAGGAGCCCCTGCCCGAAGTGCTGCGCGCCGAGCGCGCCGTGGGTGACGCCCTGCGGGCCGAGGCCGATGTACATGCGCGGAACGAGCTTGAGCTGGCGCAGAGTCTGCTCGCTGAGGCGCGTGATCTCGAAGCCAAGCGCAAGCGCCGCGATGCGCAGGGCGTGGCGCAGCGCGCCGAGCTGGAAGCGCGTTTGGCCGAAGCGCGCGCTGGCAACAACCGGCTGCGCTCCGAAGTGCGTGCGCGCAGCGAGGACAACGCCCGCCTGCGCCGCGAGCTGCTCGACGGGGGCGCGCGATGAGCCGCCTTGCCGTGGCGCTGATGGGCCTGCTGCTGGCGCTGCCCCTGCAGGCCCAGCGCCCTGACCCCGAACTTGAACTGCAGCGACTCCAGGGCGAGCTGGCCGAGCTGGAGGCCGAGCCCAGCCTGATGGGGCGCGCGCGTCTTGAGATGGAGCTGGCGCGTGTCGCCGTGCAGGCGGTCGCCGACGCGTCGCGCCGCAACCGCCCGCAGGCCGAGTACGCGGCGGCGCGGCGCATCGAGATCGCCCGCGCGGTCGCCGAGACCGAGATGCTGGCCGACCAGCTGGTGCAGCTAGAGCGCGAGCGCGATGCCATCCTGATCGAGGCCAGTCGTCGCGATGCCGAGCAGCTGCGCCGCGAGGTCGAGCGCCTGCGCCTGCAGAATCTTACCCGCGCTGAAGAAACCGAGCGCGCCTTGGAAGAGGTGCAGGCTGCGCGCCTCGACAGTGAGATCAGCGCGGCCCAGGCCGAGCAGGCGCTTCGGCTGGCCGAGGCGCAGGCGCTGGAAGCCCAGCTCTCGCGCCGCGAGGCCGAACTGGCTGCGGCCGCCGCCGACAGCCTGCGCATGCAGCTGCAGGGCATGACCGCGCGCAGCGAAGCGCGCGGCCAGGTGATGACGATTTCTGGCGAGGCCTTTGCCAGCGGCCAGAGTGCGCTGCGCGCCGAGGCCCGCGACAACCTGCAGAAGGTCATTGACCTGATCAATGCCAACCCTGGCGCCCCCGTGCTGATTGAGGGCCATACCGACAGCCAGGGCAGCGCCAACCTCAACCAGGTGCTGTCGCAGCGCCGCGCCGAGGCCGTGCGCGATGCGCTGATCCAGAAGGGCGTCGACGGCAGCCGCCTGCGCGCGGTGGGCTTGGGCAAGGACCGTCCAGTCGCCGACAACGGCACCGCCGAGGGCCGTGCCCGCAATCGTCGCGTGGAAGTGGTGGTCGAGAAGCCCTGAGCCGGCCTTCTGCCCGGGGCGCCGCACAGTAAGGCGTGACGCCTGCGTTGGTCGGGCGCTTGTGCGTCGCGGGGTGGGCCGTTCGAGCGGAGATCGCGGGCATCCAGGCCGCGCTCCGACCGGCCCTCACCCCAACCCCTCTCCCAGTGGGAGAGGGGCTCACGGCGTGGCTCGTGGACGCATTGCAGTGCTCCGACCGGCCCTCACCGCAACCCCTCTCTTCCAGTGGCAGAGGGGCTCTGTCTGGGCCCGGGGGGTGCTCGTGGGCGGACTTCAGATAAGCGCACTGCACAGGCTTGCAGTCGCTGCAGTCATCCATTCTGTCCGCCCGTCGCGGCGCTACCGGCGGCCGAGCCAAGCTGACCTTGAGTCGCGGAACCTGCCGAAGTTCCCGAGGCAAGCGGGTCGGGAACGTTCTGACCTCACAGATGTGCGCGGCGCCTGAATCTGCGGCACTTCGGCCTTGAAGGGGTGGGGCGGGCGGAGTAGGGTCGATCCCGGGTGCGGCGGTTCCGCACCGGAGCGTCCACGCATGCCGAAAGCAGCAGCGCCCGGTTCGCAGTTCTACACGTCAGGCGGCGCGCAGGCGCGCGTCGGGCTGCAGGAGGTCCGCGCCCACACCCTTTCTTGATCCCCCGCGACCCGCCCGGCCCCGCTGCTGGCGGGTGTCGCGGCGATCGTCTCGATGGATCCACCACCCCGGAGGATTCGCGATGTTCGAAGGTCAGCAGCCCGAAGTCGAAACCCTGATGCAGGCCGATTCGGAGTTCCGCCAGCTCTATCACCGTCACCGACAGCTCGACAAGAAAGTATTGGACGCCGAACTCGGCGTGCTGCCGGTGGACGCCAACACCCTGCGTCTGATGAAGCGCGAGAAGCTGCAGGCCAAGCAGAAGCTCACCCGCATGTTCGAGCGCCATCGAACGCATTGAGCTCGGCGCACAGCGTTGCGGAAGGGCGATCCTGCGGGGTCGCCCTTTCTTTTTCGGGATTGGGGATTGGGGATTCGGGATTCGCCAAGAGCGAAGCGCTGCATAGGGTGGGTCTTGACCCACCGCCGCTGAACGTTTGGCCCGCGCTGAAGGCCGCCGTCGCAGGCTTGCCTGGCGCTGCGAGGTCCAACGCCCGGTCACATGGGGCGTGCGTGACTCGATGACGCTCGTGGTGTCCGGTGTGGCGTGCTCGATGCGTCTCGCCTGTGGCGCCGGCATCCCGTCCTCCGCGACCTGCGCGCACGGGCTTACCCGCCGCCTTCACCCCCGCCCGCTATCCTGTGCGACCGGCTCACTCGCAGGATCTCCGCATGCTTTACCGCCGCATGGGCTCGACCGGCCTCAAGCTCTCCGCGCTGTCGTTCGGCGCCTGGGTCACCTTCGGTGGGCGCGTCGGCCGCAGCGAGGCGCGCAACCTGATCGCGCAGGCCTACGACGCGGGCATCAACTTCTTCGACAACGCCGAGGTCTACGCCCGCGGTGACGCCGAGCGCCTGATGGGCGATGTGATCGCCGACCTGCGCCTGCCGCGCGATGCCTGGTGCGTGTCGAGCAAGGTGCTGTGGGGCAGTGTCGACAACCCGCGGCCGACGCAAATGGGCCTGTCGCGCAAGCACGTGATCGAGGCCTGCCACGCCGCGCTGAAGCGCCTGCATGTGGATTACCTCGATCTCTATTTCTGCCATCGCCCCGACCCCGAAACGCCGGTCGAGGAAACCGTACGGGCGATGGACGCGCTGATCCGCCAGGGCAAGGTGCTGTACTGGGGCACCTCGGAATGGCCGGCCGAGCTGATCCGCGAGGCCCACCGCATCGCCCGCGCCCTGCACCTGCACGCGCCGAGTGTCGAACAGCCGCAGTACAACCTGCTGCACCGCGAGCGCGTCGAGCTGGAGTACGCGCCGCTGTGCAGCGAGCTTGGCATGGGCACCACGGTGTGGTCGCCGCTGGCCTCGGGCCTGCTGACCGGCAAGTACCTCGATGGCGTGCCCGCCGACAGCCGCTTCACCGCGCCCGGCTACGAGTGGCTGTCGCGCAAGCTCGAGGAAGACCCCGAGCGCCGCCCGCGCCAGCTGCGTGACTTTGTCGCGTTGGCCGCTGAGCACCGGGCGACGCCGGCGCAGCTGGCCATCGCCTGGTGTCTGGCCAATCCGCAGGTGTCGAGCGTGATTCTTGGCGCCTCGAAGCCGGCCCAGCTTGCCGACAACCTCGGCGCGCTCGAACTGCACTCGCGCCTGCACGAAGCCGACATCGCCCGCATCGAGGCGGTGTTCGCGCGCTGAGCCGGCAACGCGTTCCACAGGGCGAGCGGCGCCGGCGTGGCGCGGGAGAAAGCGTCGCAAGCGCCCGCGCGCACTGCCGCTATCCTGTGCGCCCCGCGCGGGCGAGCGCTTCGCGAATCGCCCTTCGCCACCACGCATGCACGGAGCAGCCCATGCTGCTGATGATCGACAACTACGACAGTTTTACCTACAACCTCGTGCAGTACTTCGGCGAGCTTGGCGAGCAGGTCCACGTGATCCGCAACGACCAGCTCGATGTCGACGCCATTGCAGCGCTGCAACCCGCGCGCATCGTGATCTCGCCGGGGCCGTGCACGCCTAACGAGGCCGGCGTCTCGCTCGAGGTGATCGAGCGTCTGGGCGCGCGCATTCCCATTCTCGGCGTGTGTCTTGGCCATCAGGGCATCGGCCAGGCTTTCGGTGGCCGGGTGATTCGTGCGAGTCGGATCATGCACGGCAAGACCTCGCCGGTGCATCACCGCGGCAAGGGCGTGTTTGCCGGTCTGCCTTCGCCCTTCGAAGCAACGCGCTACCACTCGCTGGTAGTGGAGCAGGGAAGCCTGCCCGACTGCCTTGAAGTCACCGCCTGGACCGAAAACGCTGACGGCTCGATGGAAGAGATCATGGGCCTGCGCCACCGCGAGCTGCCGATCGAAGGCGTGCAGTTCCACCCTGAGTCCATCCTCACCCAGCACGGTCACGCACTGCTGGCCAACTTCCTCGGCCGGCCGGCCGCGCGCGCCGCCTAAGGCGCAGACCAGAGGCATCGAGCATGCAGGCAGCACGCACCCTCAGCATCACGCCGCAGGCCGCGCTTCAGCGCACCATCGAGCATCGCGAGATCTTCCACGACGAGATGATCGACCTGATGCGTCAGATCATGCGTGGCGAGGTCTCGCCGGTGATGGCTGCGGCCATCCTCACCGGCCTGCGAGTCAAGAAGGAAACCATCGGCGAGATCACCGGCGCCGCCGTGGTCATGCGCGAGCTTTCGGCCAAGGTCGAGGTGGCGGAGTCTCCGAACTTTGTCGACATCGTCGGCACCGGCGGCGACGGCGCGCACAGCTTCAACATCAGCACGGCCAGCATGTTCGTGGTGGCTGCGGCCGGCGGCCGGGTCGCCAAGCATGGCAACCGCAGCGTGTCGTCGAAGTCCGGCAGCGCTGACGTGCTGGAGGCGCTGGGTGCGCGCATCGATCTGCAGCCGGCGCAGGTGGCGCGCTGCATCGAAGAGATCGGCATCGGCTTCATGTTCGCGCCGATTCACCATCCGGCGATGAAGAACATCGCCCCCGTGCGCCGCGAGATGGGCGTGCGCACGATCTTCAACATCCTCGGGCCGCTGACCAATCCCGCCGGCGCGCCGAACATTCTGATGGGCGTGTTCCATCCTGATCTGGTCGGCATCCAAGTGCGCGTGCTGCAGCGCTTGGGCGCCAAGCACGCGCTGGTGGTGTACGGTCGCGACGGCATGGACGAGATCTCGCTGGGTGCGGCGACGCTGGTCGGCGAGCTGCGCGACGGCGTGGTGCGCGAGTACGAAATCGAGCCCGAGGATTTCGGCCTGCAGATGGCCTCCTCGCGCAACCTGCAGGTGGCCGACTCGACGGAATCGAAGGCGCGCGTGATCGAAGCGCTGGAAGGCCATAGCGGCGTGGCCCAGGACATCGTGTGTCTCAACGCGGGGGCGGCCCTGTACGCGGCGGACGTGGCGGCCAGCATCGCCGACGGTATCGCGCTTGCGCGCGCGGCGATCGCTTCGGGCGCGGCCCTGCAGCGCATGCACGATTTCATCGCCACTACGCAGAAGCTGAGTTCGCAGTCCACCTGATTCACGCGTCGATAAAGCATGCGCGAAGCCGCCGCGCAAGGCTGGATTCCTGTCGCACAAGCGGGCACCCTTGCGCCGCCTTGCCGCGGCCCGCGAATTGCAGCGGCTTCTGAACAACCGAACACGCACGCCTGAGCACACAGACCCATGGGCGACATCCTGCACCGCATCCTTGATCGCAAGCGCGTTGAAGTGGCTGAGCGCGCCGATGCCATGCCGCTGGCGGAACTCGAAAAGGCCGCCAAGGCCGCTGCGCCGGCGCGCGGTTTCCACGCGGCTCTGGTCAAACGCGTCGCGGAAGGCGATGCCGCCGTCATCGCCGAGGTCAAGAAGGCCAGCCCCAGCAAGGGCGTGATCCGTGCGGACTTCTCGCCCGCCGAGATCGCGCGCAGCTACGAGCGCGGCGGTGCAGCGGCGCTCTCGGTGCTCACCGACGTCGATTTCTTCCACGGCTCGGACGACTACCTGCGCGAAGCCCGCGCAGCCTGCGCGCTGCCGGTGCTGCGCAAGGACTTCATGGTCGACCCCTACCAGGTGTTTGAATCGCGTGCGCTCGGCGCCGACTGCATCCTGCTGATCGTGGCCGCACTCGACGACGCCCAGCTGCGCGAGCTCTGCCAGCTCGGTACCCGGGTCGGCCTCGACGTGCTGGTGGAAGTGCACGACGGCGAGGAACTGGAGCGCGCGCTGAAGCTGCCGACGCCGCTGATCGGCATCAACAACCGCAATCTGCACACCTTCGCGGTGTCGCTGGACACCACCCTGGATCTCATTCCCGCGGTGCCCAAGGATCGCCTGCTGGTCACCGAAAGCGGTATCCGCACCGAAGATGACGTGATGATGCTGCGCGCCGAAGGGGTGCACACCTTCCTGGTCGGTGAGACCTTCATGCGCGCGCCCGACCCGGGCGCCGAGCTTGAAAAGCTGTTTGGCTGATTCGACGCTGACGGCCGGCCAGCGCGCGGCGGACACCGCCCCGCTGGTGGTGTTCGATTTCGACGGCACGCTGTTCGATGGCGACCTGGGCTTCGAATGGCTACGCTGGCTGCTGTGGCGCTCGCCTCCGCGCTTTGGCCTGCTGCTCCTGCTTCTGCCCCTGTGGGCGCCGCTGTTTCTGCGTCGGCGCTGGGTGCAGCATGGCGTGCGCGCCTGCTTTCTGATCGCCACGCTCGGCCGAGCACACTGTTCTCACTCTGAATTCCTGACGGATCGGGCCGCCGAGCTGCGTGCGCGGCTGTTTCCAGAAGGCCTGGCTGCGCTCGCCGCTGAGCGCGCGTCCGGCCATCGCGTGGTGATCGCTACCGGCGAGCACCCGCCGCTGGTCCATCACCTGCTCGCGCACCTGCCGGGCGGCTGCCCGCCGGTGCTGGGGTCGACAGTGGTCTCGACGCGCTTGGGCCTCGATCTGCGCCATCACCTGCAGGGCCGACGCAAGCTCGATGCGCTGGATGCGGCGGGCTACGGGCGGCGGATTCTGCGCAGCTATACCGACAGCGCCACCGATGCCGCCGTGATTCGCGCCAGTGTTGAGGCGGTGATCGTCAACGTCGCCATCGCACGCCGGCCGGTGTTCGCGGCGCGGGTGGGTTGCCCCGCCACGCCACTGCGCTGGGTGGACTGGGCCGCAGCTTCGGCCTGAGCTTCGATCACGCGGGCTGCTCTCCTGCAGAACGGGCGCGATCTGCCTGCGTTCTGCCCGTGAGTTCCCCGTGAACATCCCGGCTTCCTCCTCGTACCGTCTGCGCTTCGGGTCGAGCATGGCCTCAGAGCGTGTGAAAAAACCCAGACGCCGTAGCGAGGGCGTCTCTGGGCGTTCGCGACAAAGCGCGCGACGTGAATTCAAGGGAGTTTGGCGAGCTAGTGACCGCGGAATTCGCGGAGCGCGCTGCCGCCACGGACGTCCAGAGGCGGCCGCAGTAGGCGGATGGTTCTTTCACATGCTCTCAGCCCGTCGCTGTCGCTGCGGGCTCTGCCATCCACGAGGAGTCGACCATGCTGCGTTGCATCGTTTTCGTCCTGGCGCTTTCCGCCGCCGCCCACGCCCACGCTGTGCCCTGGTGCCATCGAGGGCACATTGTCGAAGTCGCCAACTACAGCCTGGAGGGTGCCCAGCTGACCGCTTTCGCTGCGGCCAATGGCATCACCGATCACTACTGGGCCGGCAGCTTTGCGGCGCATCAGACCTGTCAGGCGCACGTCGGCTGGATCGGTCCGAGCTTCGGCGTACCGGGCGCCGGGACGGTCGAGGGCCTTCCGTATGCGCCTGCGGGCTTGCTGAGCGGCAACGGCTATCACATGAGCCAGGGCGTGGCCTTCCGCTGCATGAAGTGCTTCCCGCTCAGGGTGCTGAAGCAGGTGCGCGATCTGGAGCTGCGTTCAGAGTGAGGGGGGAGGGCACCGCGGCGGTCGCCGCCGGCGCGGTGCCTTCTTGCAAGTCATTGATGTGTATAGCGCTGCGACCCGTGTTCCCGGCTTCTTCCCTGTTTTTTCCTTCGCGCCGGCAGCAGCGCAGCGCTAGCCTGCAGCCACATTCGCCATCGCTGGAGTACGCCAATGAAACTGTCCCTGCTTCTTGCCGGCACGCTCGCCCTGGTGACCGCGGGTGCTGCGCGGGCGCACAGTGAACTGCCCTCGGAAGACTGGTGCGCGCAAGGTCGGCCGGTGCCGGTCGGCAGCTTCGAGGTCTATCCCGAAACCCTGGTGGCCGACCGCGCGCGTGCCGCGACCTGCGGTGCAGGCGGCGGAGGCCTGGCCAAGGACTGCGGGCAGTTCGACGACGATTACGAGACCTCCAGCGATCGCGCGCGGATGATCTGCAGCGCGCATGCCTATGCGGCGACCGGTGATTTCGGTAGCGCGATCGCCGTGGTGCAGTTCCCTGCCACCTACCTGCACGCCGATCACCACCGGCTCTACCGTGCTGAACATGGCCTGCGCGGACTCTGCGTGCGCTGCGAGCGTCCGGTGCGGCCACCGCCGCCATCGCTGACGGCCGAGGAGTGAGGTCGGGATTTAAGGGCCCGACGCCGGCTGCGGGCGCGCGCTCAGCGCGTGTGACAGAGGCCAGACCGCAGCGGGTGTGTCGCCGGGTGTTCGTGGCGAAGCGTTTCGCGGGAGCAAGGGCACTCGGCCGGCGCGTGACATCCGGATTCGCCCAGCGCGCCGCGACCATCGACGGCCACCGTTGGCTGGGACGGGGGCGGGGCGTTCAGTCCTGCTGGCGGGTGTGCTGCAGCAGCTCCTCGACCAGGCCTTCGAGCTGGACGCGATGGCTGGTATCGATGCCGACTTCGGCAAGGAGGAAGTAGGCCGTGCGCAGCACTTCGCGCCAGCGCGGGCGATCGGGAAGGCTGTCGAGGCTCAGGTAGCGGTCCATGGCGCGCACGCGCAGGCGACCGTCGTCGATGGTGATGCGCCATATCCCGCTCGCCTCGGCCAGCTCGACCCGACCCTTGCGGCTGACCCGCTCCCAGGCTTCGAGGGCGGTGCGCATGGTGCGCACAAGCAGGCGCCGGAACACGGTGGGGTCTTCCCCATCCGCCGGTTTCTCGGCGACCGGCGAGGTCTCCTGCGCTGCTGCTGCGGGTGCGGGGGAGTGTGCGGTTCCGGCGCTTTCGATCAACAGGACGCCCAGCTCTTCCTCCATGCTGAGCCGCTGACAGCGAAGGCGCAGCTCGGGCAGCCTCGGGCTGGTGTGCTGCCCGAGGTCCGCTTGAGTTTCGGATTCGCCGGCGAGGCTGGCGGCCTCCACCAGCCCCTGCGCCCAGGTTGAGGTGTCGGCATCCAGCGCGGCTGCGAGCGGCACGCCCTGCAGCGCCTCCGCGCTGCGCCCCAGCGCGTGGGCTGCCGCGGCCGTGGAGGCGCGGATCCGTCCGGCGGCGTCGAACACGATGCAGGCCGACTGCTGGCGATCCAGCAGCCAGGCCATCGAGCGCAGATCGCAGCGCAGCTCTTCGGACGCGCGCCGCGCCTCGGTGATTCGCTGCTCTAGCGTCTGGCGTTCGCGCTCGGCCTCCAGCCGCTGCCGATAGCTGCGGCGTTGCGAGTACAGCGCCAGCAGGGCCAGCGCGAGCAGGCCAATGGCCGCCACACTGAGCGTTTCCAGCCGGCGTCGGGCCAGCTGGAACTCGCGGTGCTCGGCTTCCGCTTCCAGACGTTCGAGATCGAAGCGCACCCGCAGGCTGTCGAAGCGCTCGCCGTGGCGTGCCTCGGCCAGCGCCATCGCTTCCGAATGCAGCTGGCGCTGGTACTGCAGGGCTGCGGCAGGCTGGTCCAGGGTCTCGGCGAGTTCAGCCAGCGCGCTGAGTGCCTGCAGCCGCTGCTGCGGAGGCTGGCCGTCGCCCTGGGTCAGCCGTGACTGCAGCAGGGCGTAACGTTCGGCGCGCGTTTCCCTGCTGGCCAGGCGGGCATCCAGCACCGCGACGTCGAGGCGCTCGGCAGCCTCTTCAGGTGCGGCCGCGCGGGCGCGCGCCAGCCACTCGATGGCCTGAACGCGTGCGCCCGCATCGAACTCCAGCTGCGCGCGCAGCAGGGCCGAGCGCAGCTGATCGCGCGGTGACTGCGCATAGGCCCGCCAGGCTGCGTCGAGCATGGCGCGCGCTTCATCGGTCCGACCGCGGCGCAGGGCGAGCCGCGCCAGTTCCTCCCGTGTGCGTTCCGAGGGCAGCGTGCGACCGTTCACGGCGTGATCCTTGAGCGCTCGCGTCAGGTAGTCCTCGGCGCGCGTGAGATCGCCAAGCTCCAGATACAGGCTGCCGATGTTGGCGAGCAGCGCTCCCAGCGGTGAATGGTCGTTCGCCTCGCGCAGGGCCAGGCTGGCCTCGAAGGCGGCGAGGGCCGATTCGTAGTTGCCGAGGTGCCGATAGACGACGCCAAGGTCGTTCTCGCTGATCGCGCGTGCTCGCGCGTCCTCGGCCGCTCGCGCGCCGGCCAGCGCCTCCAGGAAATACACCAGCGCCTGGCTGGGCAGGCCCTCGCGGTAGGCGTTCAGCCCGCGCCGCCGCGCCAGCCGATGCGCCGCCAGCGGATCGGAGACGCGCGGCAGCAGCACCACCGCAGACTTGAGCGCGGCCTCCGCGCGGGCGGGATCTCCGAGCTGGGACGCAAGCTCGGATGCGTGCATCCAGGCTTCGAACGCCGACTCCGCTTCATTGGCCGTGGCCAACTGGCGCGCGGCGGCCTCACAGCTGACCATGGCGGTCGCTGGATCTTCGCGGCGCTGCTCGCGGCAGTCCCGCAGCGAGGCGGCGAGGGACGTGGGGCTGATCCCCCACAGTCCAATCAGCGCGAGCAAAGCCGCGAGCGACGCGCTGCGGACGGGCGTTGGGGCGTAAGCGGACATGGGCAGTGGTCGGCGGGGGCGACCGCCGAACTTAGCACGCGGGTGCTCTGCGCCAGAACGGTCCGGCGCCAGCGCGCCGACCTGTTCCGGGTCAGACGTCAACCAGGGCGTGAAAGATGAAGTGCTCCACCACCAGGCGCTCGGAGCTTCCGAGTTCCACGAACTGCAGGCCGAAGCGACGGCGCTCGGACTCGCCGAAGCTCTTGATGCCGCGCACTTCGGCCAGCACGCTCAGCACGTGCTCTTCGCCCGCGGCCTCAAGCTTGAAGCCAAGACGCAAACGGTCGCCGCTGTCGGCGATTTCGGGTGGCGCTTCGATCTGGCAGCCGCTGGCGCTCAGGTTCTTCATCACCGCGCCGTGGGGGCGCGGCTCGCCCATCACCGGCCGGCTCAGGTTGACCGCGCTGCAGATGATCTGGGTATCGACCCGCTCATGCGCCCGCATGACGTGGAAGACCACACCCTCCGGATACGAGGCCACCACGTAGGGAAAGGGGGTGAAGTGCACCTTCAGCACCCTGGCCTGGAAGGTCGCCACGCCGCTTGCGGTCAGCACACGCACGAACAGCAGCTCGTTGTCGCGAAAGGGGACGACGCCGCCGTCGGCGTTGACCGCACTGATCAGCACGCCGCCGCCCTCCAGCATGCCGACCAGCCGCAGGGCGACCCGCGGACGATTGGTGGTGCTCAGAAAGTCGACGTAAAGCGTCTTGCCGGGTGAGAGCTTGAGTTCGGAGAGCTTGCGGGTTTCGCGAGCGCCGTCCTCGTCGGTCGACTCCGCCGGGGACTCTGCGGCGTTCGGTTCGGGCACAGAGCCCGCTCGCGCGCTGCGACTCGCATCGTGCTCGGCGAGGTACAGCCCCATCTCATGAAGGGTGTTGAGCTGGCGCTCGGTCTCGATCACCTCGCCCGCCCGCAGCAGAAGCCGCCCCAGTGCGTCATAGACGGGATAAGGCAGCGGGCTGCCGATCTTGATGTCGGTGCGGCGTACGGGCTGCAGTGGCGTCTTCGCCATGGGGAACCGGGCAGACAGGTAAAGGACGGACCCCGCCAGTGGATCAGCCTTGCCGCTGCTTCACAAGCGCCATCGGACCAAGCGCCCGCGCGGCGGTGCTGAGGCCAGGTCAGCGGTCCTGGCGGTATACGACGACCGTTTTGCCGCGGGCGTGCAGCACGCCTTGTTCCTCCAGCTGCTTCAACACGCGGCCAGCCATTTCGCGCGAGCAGCCGACGATGCGCGCCAGCTCCTGGCGCGACACGCGGATCTGCGTGCCCTGCGGGTGGCTCATGGCATCCGGCTCTTCGCACAGGTCGAGCAGAGTGCTGGAGATTCGGCTGGTGACGTCCATGAAGGCCAAGCGGCTGGCCTTGCGACTGGTGTGCATCAGTCGCTTGGTGAGCTGGGCGCCGATCGCGTACAGCAGGCGCGGGCATTCTTCAGCCAGCGGGCCGGCGAACAGGGCATGCAGGCGCTCGTAGCCGATCTCCGCCAGCTCGCACGCAGTGCGCGTGCGCAACAGGACCTCGCGCTGGGGAGCGGCGACGAAGATGCCGGTCTCGCCCACGAAGTCACCCGGGTTGAGGTAGCTCAAGACCAGCTCGCGGCCGTCTTCTTCCTCAGTCATGACGCTGAGCGAGCCCTGCACCACGTAGTACATCGTGCCGGCCGGATCCCCCGGGCGGAACACGTCCGCGCGCGCCGGGTAGCGGCGACGATGGCAGTGGGCCAGGAAGCGCTCGATATGGATGGGCTCGGGAGCCAGCGAAGGGGGCGTCAGCTGGCGCTTGAGCGCGGTCTGCAGCGAGAAGCTGGAGGGGACCATATCCGACCTAAAGTGCGATGGGGCTCAAAGATTAGCGCCCACTGGGCGCTGCTTCAACGCAATATTGCGCCATTTCGCATACGTTTGTCCCCCGCTGTCACGTTCGCGTTGCGATTGCCCGCGCAATCGAACGCATTCAGAGCGTCTCGCTTCCGATCGGCGAGTACACATCCGTGGGGCCCGAGGTTCTGCCCTACATTTCTTTGGTTCATACTAGTCAGCTGGTCCCAGGCCACTGGTACCAGACGCCTGGCGACCGCGCGATGCGGCCGGCCAGTCCTCCATCCGCCCGCACAGGGGATCCGAAACGTGGTCAAGCCACTGCCGCGCCTGAAGCTTCAGGGCTTCAACAATCTCACCAAGGCGCTGTCGTTCAATATCTACGACGTCTGCTACGCGGTCAGCGAAGAACAGCGCCGCCGTTACATCGAGTACATCGACGAGGCCTACAACGCTGATCGTCTCACGCAGATCCTCACCGAGGTGGCCGAGATCATCGGCGCCAACGTGCTGAACGTGGCTCGCCAGGACTACGACCCGCAGGGTGCGTCGGTGACCATCCTGATCTCGGAAGAACCGGTGATCGACAAGAAAGCGGCTGGCAACGTGCTGTCGGGCGCCGTGCGCGAGCACGAAGAAGTCGACGCCAGCGTCGTCGCCCACCTCGACAAAAGCCACATCACGGTACACACGTACCCGGAAACGCATCCCCACAACGGCATCGCGACCTTCCGCGCGGACATCGACGTCGCTACCTGCGGCGTGATCTCACCGCTCAAGGCATTGAACTACCTGATCGAGAGCCTTGAGTCCGATATCGTGATCATGGACTACCGGGTGCGTGGCTTCACTCGCGATGTCAGGGGCACCAAGCACTACATCGATCACCGCATCAACTCGATCCAGGACTACCTTGCGAAGGGCATCAAGAACCGCTACGAGATGTTCGATGTGAATGTGTACCAGGAGAATATCTTCCACACGAAGATGCACGTTAAGGACTTCGATCTGGATACCTATCTCTTCGAGGAGAAGGCCAAGAACCTCTCGTTCAAGGAGCGCCTGCGCATCGAGGCGCAGCTGAAGCGCGAGATCGAGGAGCTGTTCCACGGCCGCAACCTCGACTGACCTGACCGGCCCGAGAGATAAGCGAAGGGCGCGCTCCGCCAAGGGGCGCGCCCTTCGCGTTTCCGAGACTGCGTCTACGCGCTTGGGTTGGCCTCGCCGCGACGCGGTGGCGAGGGAGCGAGATAGCCGACGACCACCAGCAGCACGCCCACCGTCAGCACGGCGCCGATGCCAGGCAGATTGCCGAGATAGACGCGATCGACCAGCACCAGCTTGAGCAGAACTCCGCCCATGAGCGCGGCACCAGCGAGCCACACAGGCCAGTTGCCGCGCCGCGAGCCGGCGACCCACGCGACGACGCCCGCCAGCGCCCAAAGCACGCTCAGCACGCCTTGGGTCAGCGCGCTGTCGAACAGCGCCGGCGACCAGGGCAGATTGGCGTGGTGATGCAGGCTGCGCAGGGCAGCCAGCGTCAGCAGCAGTAGCGCTGCGGCGGCGAGACCGGCGCGCAGCGGCAGCAGATCGCCTCGCGCCTCGCGCGGAAGCGCCTGCCAAGCCAGCAGCAGCAGGCCCCACTGCAGCAGCTCCAGCGGATTCAGCAGCGGCAGATACGGCAGCGGCTCAGCGTCGGCGCTGGAGTACAGCGCGATGAACCAGGCCCCACCCAGAGCCAGAGTCGCAGCGCCGTGCCACAAGCGCGCGTAGCGCTGGAACCGATCGGCCAGCGGCCAGGCGTAGCGCTCGGGGTTTCGCCACAGCGCCCAAGCCAGCGCGGCGAGCGGCAGCACGGCCAGCGTCCAGATCCATGCGCTGCCGAACTCCGCGCGTTCGGCGCGCTGCGCGAAATCGCTGCCCAGTACCAAGGCCAGGGTGGCCAAAGCGCTCAGATGCGCCGCTCCGGTCAGTCGCATCGGCGGTTCACGCAGGGCCTTGAGCGTCCACGCCGCGGCCACGGCGCACAAGGCCCACAGAGCGAGACCGCGGCCATCAAGCCCAGGGCCTGCCTGCTCGATCAACGCACACAGCCCCAGCAGCGGCAATGCGGCGAGCGGCGTCACCGCCAGCCAGCCCAGCCGCGCCCAGCCCAGCCGGCTGCGCAACAGACTCGCTCCGAGTGCGATCAGCATCGCGGCTCCGAGCAGGGTTTCGAAGTGCGCCAGCGCGAACGGCGGCTTCCAGCCCAGGTGCAGCCAGAGCAGGCCGAGCCAAGCCGCGCCCAAGGCAAAGCCCATCCAGACTTCTGCAGCGCTGCGCGCGAAACGCTCATGAAGCTGGCTCGCGAGGAACCCAGCCGCGGCCAGGATCGCCAGGCTGAAGCGCAGCCCGCTGCTGTAACCGTCAGTGTCGAAGCGGTTTTCGTTGAGTGCTTCGCCCAGGTTGATCAGCAGGCTGCAGCCTGCGCCAAGCTGCAGCAGCCAACCGAAGACCAGGCTGAGAGATCGACGCTGACGCAGCCCCAGCCACATCGCGCCCACGCCCTGCAATGCCCACACCGCAGCGGTCTGCTGCGCTGAAAAGGCGAGCGGCACCGCGACGGTGATGAAGCCGACAGCGACCCAGGCGAAACCCTCGCCCTGCAGACGTGCGCGCGGGTTGCGCAGAAGCAGCGCCGCCAGCGCTGCGTAGGCCGCTGCCGCCAGCAGCGCTGACCACGACAGCGCGCTGTGATCGCCCTCCAACAGGCCGCTCTGCAGGGTGAAGGCCCACAGCGGCAGAGCAAAGGTCAACGAGGCCTGCACGCCGTGGTTGGCAGCCAGGCCGCGGCGCACTGCGCCCAGCACTGCGATGCCAAGATAGAACGCCCAGAACAGCAGCAGGAAGACTTGGCTGCTGGCGTAGTCCTCAGGGACGTAGGAGCGCAGCCCCCACACGCTGCCCACGCCGAAGGTGAACAGAAAGCCCATCAGGTTCAGCGCATGCCAGTGTCGCCACCAGGCGACGACGAACACTGCAGCATTCAGAACGGCGTAGTAGCTGAACAGCGCGACCTGGTCGCCGCTGCCGGTGTTGATCAGTACCGGCCCCAGATAGCCGCCGAGGAAGCCCAGCACCGCCAGTGCCGCAGCGTTCTGCCACACCGCCAGCAGCGCCGCGAGCGCCACCAGAGCGACAACCATGCCGAGGGCGACGCTTGGGAGCAGCAAGTCGTACAGCCGGAAGGCACCGAACACGCAGAGCAGCAGCACGCCGATGGCGCCGCCTTGCAATGACAGCGAGAACGCGGGGCGCGCATGGCGCTGGCGCAGGGCGAACAACAGTCCGGCGACTGCCGCCGCGGCGATGCCGACGAATCGCCAGCCGATCGGCAATTGGAACAATCCCTGCTGCGCCGCATAGCGCAGGGCTGCGGCGACGCCGGCAAAGAGCACCAGCACACCCAGCTTGACCGGCAGGTTGCCGCCGAACAGCCAGCCAAGAAGCGTGCCGAGGACCGAATCGGCGGGCGCTTCGACGCGGGATCGCGCGGTGCGTGGTGTCTCCGCTGGCGATACCGCGCGGACGGTCTGCGTTCGATGTGCCGACGTTGGCAAAGGCGGCGGCACCGGACGGGCGTTGGCCGAGGGCGCCATGCTCTCGCTGCTCTCGGCCCTTGCGTTCGAGGCCGTACGCGCCGAATCGGCAGCGGGCGAGGCTGCGGATCTCGGTAGCGCCGGCTCGGCGGAATCACCCATTGATGCGCGCAGCGGCGCGCTTTGTGCAGCAGCGGGCATCACCCGTGCGCCTGGGGGCTCGGGACTCACGGGTGAAGCGTCGGTGGATCGAGGCGCGGCCTGCTCACGCGCGCCTGTGGTCTGCCGATTCTCAAGCTTGCGCAGCCGCTGAGATAGCTCCTGCTGGCTGCCCAGCAGCCAGCCCGCGAGTGTCGCCAGAAGAACCGAAACCAGCGACTCGCTGGCGAGAGCGAGCAGGCCGAACAGCACAGCCAGAACAATCTTCATGCCGCCTTCTCTGTGCTCTACCCGGATTTTCGCAGTGTAGGCACAGTGAAGGCCTGAGAGCAGCCCCGGCGGTCGGCGCGATTCACAGGCCAGCCCGCAGCCGCGATGCAGCGGCGCTGCGCTCTCAGCGCGCCCGACTGCCGCGCGCTTCCGGCGCGCGCTCGAGAGCGGGTTCGTAGCGCCGCGAGCTCGGGCCCGCGGACTTTGCAGCGTGCCTCGATCAGCAGCGGATCTGCGTCCGCGCGCCTGCGAGGGCGCTCTCGCGGATCAAGCCGGTGAGGCGCTTGATCCAGCGAAAGCGATTCCGGCGACGCTGGAGTCGCGACTCCGGATCAAGGTCGGGATGGACTTGACCCGTGTTGTCCTAAAGTCGATAAGCGCCCAGCTTCATGACTTGGCTGACAAGCCACATCACCGTTGGAATCGGCGTCGGCAGTGCTCGCGCGCCAGCAGCATTGGCCTGATCGGCATGCTCGGCCTCTTCCTCCGCCATGCGCTGCAGGATTCGGCGGCTGCGCTCATCTCCCTCGGGCAGCTGGCGGAGATGGTCTTCGAGATGCGCTTCGACCTGCCGTTCGGTCTCGACCACGAAACCGAGGTTGTAGCCATCGCCAGCGAGGCCTGCTGCCATGCCGATGGCGTAGCTGCCGGCGTACCACAGCGGATTCAGAAGGCTGGGGCGGAAGTCCAGTTCGGTCAGGCGTTGCGCGCACCACGCGAGGTGATCCGCTTCTTCTTGCGCGGCCCGCAGCAAGTGCTCGCGCGTGGCTTCATCGCGAGCGACTCGCGCCTGGCCGAGGTAGAGGGCTTGTGCGCAGACTTCGCCTGAATGGTTGATGCGCATCAGACCGGCGACATGGCGGCGCTGTGTTGCATCCAGCTCGACAGACTCGGCGTCGCCGGCCGGGTTGGGTCGTGCAGCAGGCGTTTGCCGCGCGGTGGCGGTCAGCAGGGCGTGGTCGAGATCGGCGATCAGTCGATCCAAAGCAGAGAGTGTGCGCAGCGTGCTCACGGCAGGGCCTCGGCTAACAGTTCCAGCGGATGCCGGAGTTCGACTCCGGCGAGTTCGGCGGCGCCGCCCAGATGCAGGCGACAGCCGAGATTGGCGGACAGCAGTGTAGTGGCACCGCATGCGATGACCGCGTCCAGCAGCGGCCGGCGCAGACGCTCGGCGCGCTCGGGAAATGCCAGCATGTGCGCACCGCCTGCACCACAGCAGCCCGTATCCGGAAGCTCCACCAGCTGCAGGCCTGGAATGCGTCCGAGCAGGATGCGGGTAGCTCGGGCCGATTTCGGCGCAGCGTGCTGCGTGCACGGCAGGTGCAGTGCGACGCGACGCTCGACGCGGCGGAGCACGACCGCGGCGAAGGCGGAATCGTCGATCAGCAGGCTGGCGAGATCGGTCACGGCTGCGTGGTTCGCCAGCGCGGCTGCGTGGGCGGCCTGGCAGCCGCTGCTTGTGCTGACCACGACATCGGGCGCGAGAGTGCTCCACACGCGTCGACTCTGCGCATGCAGCGCTTCGGCGTGCGTACCGAACCCCGCATGCTGGTCGAGTGCGCCGCAGCAGACCTGCCCGGCAGGAACGAGCACTTCATGCCCGCAGGCTCGCAACAGCCGTGCGGCCGCGTCGAGCGCATTGGCTTCCAGCGCGCGTCCGACACAGCCGAGCAGCAGGCCGACGCGCAGATGGGATGCTCCGACGGGTGCGGTGTCGTCCCGGCGATCAGCGTCCTTGAGCTGCGAATGTCGCTGCAGCTGCTCAAGGTTCGCGCTTGCCTGCAGCGCGCGGCGCTGGCGTCGCGGCAGCAGCGCGCGCAGTGGGCGCGCCGCCCGCACGATCGTCGCGGTTGCGACCGGGTGACGGCTAGCCCACAGCAGCGCTCGAACCCGCACGGAGCGCGGTCGCTGCGGCATCTGCTGCCGCGTGAGTCGCATGAGTTCGCCAAAGCGCACCTTGGCGGGGCACACCTGCTCGCAGCGTCCGCATCCGAGGCAGTGTTCCAGGGCTTCGATGCTGCTGGCATCCACGCCATCGGGATCGCGCGCCAAAGCCTGCGCCAGCAGCACGCGTCCTCGCGGTGACTCCGACTCGCGGGCATCCAAGCGATAGGTGGGGCAGTGCGGAAGACACAGACCGCAGAGCACGCAGGCATCGGCCAACGACAGCAGTCGCTGCAGGCTGTGTTCAGCGGGGGGGCTGGCGCTTCGGCTCATTTGCCGCCAGAATACGCGGCTTCGCCGGGCAACGCCCCAGGCTGATCACCCCGAGGCGCGCAGGCTTGCGCCCCTCGATCAAGGCCGCTATGCTTCGCGGTCTTTCGTCCTCGCTTTCCCTTTGGGAGCTGTCATGAAGACCTTCAGCGCCAAGCCGGAGACCGTCAAGCGCGACTGGTATCTGGTCGACGCCAGCGGCAAGACGCTGGGCCGTCTCTGCTCGGAAATCGCGCTTCGCCTGCGCGGTAAGCACAAGCCCGTGTTCACCCCGCACGTCGACACCGGCGATTACATCGTCGTGATCAACGCTGAGAAGATCACGGTCACCGGCAACAAGCTGCAGGACAAGATGTATCACCGGTTCACCGGCTACATCGGCAACCTGAAGTCTGAAACCCTGGGGCAGGCCTTGGATCGCCACCCTGAGCGCGCCATCGAGATCGGCGTCAAGGGCATGCTGCCGAAGAACCCGCTGGGCCGTGCGATGTTCCGCAAGCTCAAGGTTTACAAGGGTGCCGAGCACCCGCACACCGCCCAGCAGCCGCAGGCGCTGGACATCTGAGACAGGACAGGCATCCCATGGCTCTCAACCAGAATTACGGCACTGGCCGCCGCAAGTCCTCCACCGCCCGCGTGTTCCTGCGCAACGGTAGCGGCGCTATCACCGTCAACGACAAGCCGCTCGACCAGTTCTTCGGGCGCGAGACGGCACGCATGATCGTGCGTCAGCCGCTCGTGCTGACCGAGATGTCCGACAAGTTCGACATCAAGGTCACTGTGGCCGGCGGCGGTACGACCGGTCAGGCCGGTGCGATCCGCCTTGGCATCGCTCGCGCCCTGGTCGAATACGACGAGGGCCTGAAGACCCAGCTGCGCCGCGCAGGCTTCATGACGCGCGACGCTCGCGAAGTCGAGCGCAAGAAGGTCGGTCTGCACAAGGCACGTCGCGCTACCCAGTTCTCGAAGCGCTGATCGCGCTTTATACTTGCCGCCCTGCGCGGCAGGTGCGATCCGGTTCTTGGGGGATCGTCTAACGGTAGGACTGCAGACTCTGACTCTGCCTATCTAGGTTCGAATCCTAGTCCCCCAGCCATTCGAAGGGCTCGCGCAAGCGGGCCCTTCGTGTTTTTGTGGACGGAGCTGGAGCGGCCGCGCTCACGCACTCCCGCGCGAATACGGCGAGCGCGTACGGCTCGGCTTGAGCGCTGCGAAGGAAGAAACCGCGTCCAGGGTCGTTGGCCCAGCGCTGACGAGCGGCACCTTTCGGCGGTCACGGTGGAACAGACAGCGGGCCTATAGCTCAACGGTTAGAGCAGGGGACTCATAATCCCTTGGTTCCAGGTTCGAATCCTGGTGGGCCCACCATCCAAACAACGCCTTGAAGCTCGCGCTGATCTGAGCGGCTGCGGCGCCGAAGGCCTGCGCACTCATCGCCGCGGTTTCGCCACCGGCAGCTGCCAGCCGCGCCGCATGGCAAAGAAGCGCAACGTGAAGCAGGCGACCGCGCCTGCCGCAGCCACTGGCGTTGCCGGCAGACCGAGCGTGTCGCCGGCGACCACGATCAACGCGCCTAGCAGGGCGGCCACCGCGTACAGCTCGCGCTGAAGCACCCCCGGTATCTGCACGACCAGCAGATCGCGAGCGATGCCGCCGCCGACACCACTCAGCACGCCCAGCATCACTGCGCCGAGCGGGCCAACGCCGTGCGCCAGCGCCTTGCCGGTGCCGAGCACAGCGAAGAGCCCCAGACCAACCGCGTCGCTGAACTGCACCGGATTGCGAAGGCGGTCGATCAATTCGTAGCGATAGAAGGTGACCAGCGCGGCCACCGCTGACACCACGAAGTAGTTCGGATTGGTGAGTGCCGCGGGCGGTGTGGCGCCCAGCAGGGCGTCGCGAACGATGCCACCGGCGGTGGCCGCAGCGAAGGCCAATACCAGTACACCAAACAGATCGAGACCCTTGCGCACGCCGGCGGTGGCGCCGCTGATCGCAAAAGCAAAGGTCCCCAGAAGGTCGATGGTGATGATGAAGGGCGTGCTCATCTCTTGAGCTCGAATGGAAGGCGGTTCCAGCGGGTGCTGTTGACGCTAAGCGCTTGATTCAGCGGATGCCGTGCCCGCGTTCCCGCAGTACCTGCCCCGCGTTTTTCAGCGCGCCGACGCCGCGAGCGGAGTCCATGCTGCGCTCGCAAAGCCTTAAGGCAGGCGGCTTCCCGGCGAAAAACCGTTGACTTGTGCGCGCAACCGAAGCAGCCTTCGCAACGCGGAGGGCGTAGCGCCTTCCCATTCTCCCCCTGTTGGGCCTCACGCCCCTCCATGCAAGGAAGTTTCCGATGAACAAGGCTGAGCTTGTTGCTGCGATTGCCGACCACGCCGAACTGACCAAGACCCAGGCGGCCGCCGTCGTTGACGCGTTCACCTCGACTGTCACCAAGGCGCTGAAGAAGGGCGACACCGTGACCCTGGTGGGCTTTGGCACCTTCTCCGTGCGCAAGCGCGCGGCCCGTGAGGCCCGCAACCCGCGCACCGGCGAAACCATCAAGCTGAAGGCGAGCAAGGTGCCGGTGTTCAAGGCCGGCAAGGCGTTCAAGGACGCGATCTGATCCTGCCCGCGTCGCCGCGCTGAGTGCGGCGACATTGGCTGAACCCGGCGGGCCCGTGCGCATGCGCGGGCCCGCTGTCGTTTCTGCAAGGCACGTGTCTGCGCGCGGCAGAAGCCGCGCCGTCTGACAATCCACTGCCCTGCCACAGGAGTGCTTGCTGGCGTTCAGGAGGCCGAGTCCGCGTGCTGGCTCAGCCGGATCTCCAGGCCATCGCTACCTTCGGACGCTGTGGCACCCAGCGCGCGCGCGCGCGCCGCGCTGTCCTCGCGCCAGCGCTGAGGTAGCGGCCCGTCCACGCCGATCTGCAGCCACACCTCGGTCGAAGCCTGCCGCAGCCGTATCCGCAGAGTCTCGCCTGCCGGCGTGGTCTCGGCCATGGCCTGCACCCAGCGGAACAGGCTGATCGCCATCCAGCTGGGCAGGGCCCCTTCGGCTGCACGGCTTTCCACGCTGAAATCGAAGCCGCGCCGCTGCGCGATCTGCTCCAGCGTGGAGCGCAGCGCGGCGTCCAGACCGATCTCATCGAGCAGCGGCGGTCGCAGCTGCAGTGAAAGCGCGCGCACGTGCTGAAGCGCGTCGCGCACGCTCTCGGTGACGCCCTCGACCTCATCGGCGGGCAAGCCGCTCGCAGCGAAGAACTGGAGGCTCAGCAGCGCGGCGGTCAGGTTCTGGCCGACCTCACTGTGCAGCACGTGGGCGACGTGCTTGCGCTCGGCCTCCTCCAGCGCGATCAGCTGGGCCAGCGAAGTGGGTGGTGCAGGTAGCGAGGCATCCATGCGGGCACTCAGGCTGGGGGCTGTGTCTTCAAGCCTAGCAGCGGCGGGCGTGGGAGGCGCCGGCGGTCACTGCGCGAGGTCAGCACTCGACCACGTTGACCGCCAGCCCGCCGCGCGAGGTTTCTTTGTATTTGTCCTGCATGTCGCGGCCGGTGTCGCGCATCGTCTTGATGACCTTGTCCAGCGAGACGTAGTGGGTGCCATCCGACCTCAAGGCCATGCGCGAGGCGTTGATCGCCTTGACCGCGCCCATCGCGTTGCGCTCGATGCAGGGGATCTGCACCAGACCCGCGATCGGGTCGCAGGTGAGCCCGAGGTTGTGCTCCATGCCAATCTCGGCGGCGTTCTCGACCTGGTGCATGGTGCCGCCCAGCGCGGCGGTGAGGCCGGCCGCAGCCATCGAGCAGGCCACGCCGACCTCGCCCTGGCAGCCGACCTCGGCGCCCGAGATGGAGGCGTTCTCCTTATACAGAATGCCCACCGCGCCAGCGGTGAGCAGAAAGTCGAAAACGCCCTGTTCGTCGGCCTTCGGCGCGAAGCGCTCGTAGTAGTGCAGCACTGCGGGCACGATGCCGGCCGCGCCATTGGTCGGCGCGGTCACCACGCGGCCGCCTGCGGCGTTCTCTTCGTTCACCGCCAGCGCATACAGGTTGACCCAGTCGAGCACGCTCAGCGGATCGCGCAGGGCTGCCTCGGGGCGATTGCGCAGGTCGGCGGCCATGGCCGGTGCGCGGCGATTGATCTTGAGCCCGCCGGGGAGGATCCCGCCTTCGCGGATGCCGCGCGCAACGCAGGCCTGCATGGCCTGCCAGATCTCGCGAAGGCCGGCGCGAATCTCGTCTTCGCCGCGCCAGACACGTTCATTGGCGAACATCAGCTGGGCGATGCTGAGGCCATGGGTGTCGCACAGCTGCAGCAGCTCATCGCCACTGTGGAAAGGGTAGGGCAGGGCGGTGGTGTCGGCGACGATACGGTCTTCGGCCGCTTCATCCTGGTTGACCACGAAGCCGCCGCCGATCGAGTAGTAGTCGCGGGTGGCGATCAGACTGTCGTCGGCGGCAAACGCCGAGAAGCGCATACCGTTCGTGTGGTAGGGCAGCTTCTGGCGCTTGTTGAACACCAGGTCGCGCTTTTCGACAAAGTCGATCTCGCGGGTGCCCCCCAAGCGCAGGCGCTGGGCGCTGCGGATGCGCTCAAGCGTGGCCGGAATGCTGTCGGGGTCGATGCGGTTCGGCAGCTCACCTTCGAGGCCCAACAGCACCGCTTTGTCGGTGCCGTGACCGCGGCCGGTGAGCGCCAGCGAGCCGTACAGCTCGACGCGCATGCGTGCCACCCGCGGAAGCTCGCCGGATTCGTGCAGCCAGCGCTCGACGAAGCGCGCGCCTGCGCGCATGGGCCCGACGGTGTGCGAGGAGGAGGGACCGATGCCGATCTTGAACAGGTCGAAAACACTGACGGCCATGGGACGTTGACTGGCGAGAGCGGGGGCGCGCTAGTGTACGGTCGCGCCCTCGCCCGACGATGCCGTACGGACTGACCATGCACCTGCTGACGCTGTTCCAGCGCGATGAATGCCACCTTTGCGACCAGGCCGTGATCGTGCTGGTGCAGGCGCGCGCTGGCGATTTCGAGCCGCGCTGGATTGACGCTGACGTCGAGCTGGAGCAGCGCTACGGCCTGCGCGTGCCGGTGTTGCGAAGGGAGGACACAGGCGCCGAGCTGGACTGGCCCTTCGATGCCGTGCGCGTGCGCCGCTTTCTCGTCGACTGAAGGCAAGAGGGCGCGCGGGGGTGCTCAGCGCCCCAAGCGCCAGCCGAGCCAAGTCGCCGGCAGCAGCCACAGTCCATCCAGCCAGCCCAGCTGCGCGCGCAGGTAGAGCAGAACCAGGCCCGGGCTGAGCGCAGGCAGGGCGTGCTGCGCGGGCATGCCCATGCGCATGCCGATCTGGCTGGCGCTGATCAGCAAAGCCGCCGCGAGCGCGGTGAGCAGGCTCACCACGCCCACCAGCAGCAGCCGCGTCCGCCCCGGCGGCATGCCGGCGAGGCGCAGCAGCAGGGCGGCATCCAAGGTCACGATCAGCAGCATCCACAGGCTGGGGCTGCTGAAGTGCAGTGCGACACCAGCCCAGACCGCGGCAAGACCCAGCACCGCGACGCTGCCGCTGATCAGCGCCAGCAGCCAGGTGCCCAGCCCAATTCGGGCGTGCGCGATGGGGGAGACAGCCTTGTTCACGGAATCAGGGCAGGCCAGGGTGGACAGGGCAGGTAGAATACGCGGCCGTCTCGTTGACCGACCCTGACATTCGTCCCATGGCCTACAGCCGCAGCTCCGAGCCCATCCAGTTCTCCCGCGACTGCGAGGTCGTGATGGTGCCGCAGGGCGATCGCGTCACCTTGCCCGCGGGCACGGCCGGCTACATCACCCAGGGGCTGGGCGGCAGCTTTACGGTGTTCGTGGACGGCAACCTGTTTCGGGTGGCCGGCGTCGATGCCGACGCCATCGGCAAGGAGGTCGTGCCGCCGCCCCAGCTACCCGACAACGCCACCGACGAGGACGTCGAAAAGGCCGTCTGGAACCAGCTGCGCACCTGCTTCGATCCGGAAATTCCCGTCAACATCGTCGACCTCGGTCTGGTCTACCACTGCGAGATCGAAACCAGCGATGAGGGCAGCCGTCGTGCCAGCATTCGCATGACCCTGACCGCGCCGGGCTGCGGCATGGGCGAGGTGCTGGTCGAGGACGTACGCGCGAAGGTCGAGCTGGTGCCCACCGTGATGGAAGCGGACGTCGAGCTGGTGTTTGACCCGCCCTGGAACCAGTCGATGATGACCGAGGCGGCCAAGCTGCAGGTGGGAATGTTCTAGGGAAGCTCTGATTTATCAGAGCTTCCCGTGCGCCATGGATGGCGCGCTCGCGAATCAAGCATGCAAGTGCTTGATTCAGCGCGAGTGAGTCCGGACCTGCGCCGGACTCACGACGTCTGAAGAACTGCAGGATGGAATTCTTCAGACCTTCCCTAGCAGGCTGTCGAAAAACAGCGTGCCAGCTCGGCCGAGGAAGGCCGAGTCGACAAAGCAAGCGCATACGCGATTGTCTTGTCGGCAGGTGGTGCGGACCTGTGCCGGACCGCTGACTCGAAAAGCTCCCAGCAAGGGAGTTTTTCGACAAGCTGCCACGGGAGCTCCGATAAACCAGAGCTTCCCTAGCGCCTGCGTCTGCGCGGCTGTGCGTCGAGCTGCATCCAGTCCTTGCGCGGCAGGCCGAGGAAGCTATCCAAGGCTGTGGGCAGAAGGCCGCTCTGCAGCCGGCATTCGCAGTTCACCAGCACCGCAATGCCGAAGCCGCGCTCCGGCAGAAAGCCAATCAGGCCGCGATAGCCCTGCACGGCGCCGCCGTGGAAAATCAGGGTTTCGCCGGCATAGTCGAAGACCCGCCAGCCAAGTCCGTAATGCGCGGCCTCGAGACGCTCGCGTCGCCACGGCGCCGCCCGCAACTCGGAGGGCGTGCTGACCAGGGGCTTCTGGATCTCCGCCAGCAGCTCCGGCGACAGCACGTCCGGGCGTCGACCCATCTGCGCCAGCAGCCACTGCGACATGTCGCGTGCGGTGGCGTTGACGCCGGCGGCCGGTGGCACGCGGTAGTAGTTTTCCTTGGGGCGTAGCGCAACAAAGCGACCACCCGCCATCACGTGCGGTCGCGCCCAGCGGGCGCTGCCCTCCAGGCCCTCACGGCCATAGGTCGCGCCGTACATGCCCAGCGGGTGAAAAATCTTCTTCTCGACCAGGTGGGTGAAGAAGTCGCCGGTAACGGCGAAAGCCAGATCGCCGATCAGGCTGAAGGCGATGTTCTGGTAGGCGTAGCAGCGACCGTCCGGGCACAGCATCGGCGCCTCGCCCAGGCGCTGCGCCAGCAGTGGATAGGGCTGGTCGTCTTCCAGCTCGCGATCGAAGGTGTGGAAGCCCAAGCCTACGGTGTGGCTCAGCAGATCGGCGGCGGTGGTTTCCAGCGCCGTGTCGGCGCGGGCCAGCGCAAAGGCCGGCAGGTGATCGGCCACGCGGGTGTCCCAGCGGAGTGCGCCTTCCTCCACCAGAAGGCCTGCCAGCGTGCCCGCGAAGGCCTTGGACAGGGAGGCCAGACGAAAGGCGGTGTCGGCGTCGACGTTCTCGCTGCGGCCGGCCTGGGTGTGGCCGAAGCCGCGCTCCAGCAGCACCTGGTCGCCGTGCACCACGCTGACCGCCATGCCGACCACTCCGTATTCGCGCACCAGGCGATCGGCGAGGCGCTCGATCGCGCGAGCTGTCTGCTGGGCGCGCGCGCTCTCGGCCGTGATTTCCACGGTCGGCTGGCGCGTCGGCGCCGCGCTGACCTCGGCGCTCGCTGCCGTCGACAGCCAGCCCAGGGCAAGGCCGAATCCAAGCGCGAGGCGCGATGTCACACGGGGCATGCGGTGGGGTCGGTGCGGCACGTCGGGTCCAGGCTGGCGCGGCGAAGAAAGCGCCCGCATTCTAGCCCGCAAGATCCGGTCGACGACCGCGACGCGCGTCCCCCGTTCATCCCTGGAGGAATCATGTCCATCCTGCTTCTGTTCGTGTTGACCGTGTTTGGCGTCGGCATTGCCCTGGTGCTCTGGGGAGTCGGCATCTACAACGGCCTCGTCACTCGTCGCAATGCGTACCGCAACGCCTTTGCCCAGATCGACGTGCAGCTCACCCGTCGCCATGATCTGATCCCCAATCTGGTCGAGACGGTGAAGGCCTACATGCAGCACGAGCGCGACACGCTGGAGGCGGTGATCCGCGCGCGCAACAGCGCGATCGGCGGCTTGAACGCCGCCAAGGGCAACCCCGGCGATCCGGCCGCGATGCAGCAGCTGGCCCAGGCCGAGGGCGCGCTGGGCGGCGCGCTGGGTCGTCTGTTCGCGCTGTCCGAGGCCTATCCCGAACTGAAGTCGAGCGCAAACATGGCGCAGCTGACCGAAGAACTGTCCTCGACCGAGAACCGCGTCGCCTTCGCCCGCCAGGCCTTCAACGATGCGGTGATGGGCTACAACAACCAGCGCGAGGTCTTCCCCGCCAACCTGCTGGCCGGCACGTTCAACTTCCAGCAGGCGGCGCTGCTAGGCATCGGCGAAGAAGAAGCGCACAAGCGCGAGGTGCCGAAGGTGCAGTTCTGACGAGTGAGGGAGGATGAGTGAGGAGAGCGTGGCGAGAGTTCGCAGCCACGGCGTGTCGGGGCCTGCAGTGGATCTCCCGCTGCTCGCTCCTCACTCCTCACTCCTCACTCCTCGCTTCTCACTTCTCACTTCTCACTTCTCACTTCTCAACATGCCCTTCCCGCAGCCCAGTTCTCATCCCTGCCCCGAAAGCTGCCCATGAATTTTTTCGAACGCCAGGCCCAGGCTCGCAGCCAGTCAAAGCGGCTGGTGCTGCTGTTCATCGCCGCCGTGGTCGCGATCATCACTGCGGTCAGCGGCGGTCTGTTTCTGCTGCTGTGGCTGGGCGCTGACGCGCGCGACCTCGAGCGCGTCGGCGGCCCCATCGGGCTGCTCGCCGAGTTCAGTGGCCTGCTGCTGTTCGCTGCTGCGGTCACCGCGCTAGTGATCGCGGCGGCCTCGCTGTACCGCATCGCCAGTCTGCGCGGGGGCGGTGCGGCGGTGGCGCGGGCGATGGGCGGTCGCGAGGTGTCCGAGGACACTCGCGACCCCGAGCTGAAGCGCCTGCGCAATGTGGTCGAGGAAATCGCGATCGCCTCTTCGCTGCCGGTGCCGGCGATCTTCATCATGGAAGACGAGCCCGGCATCAACGCCTTCGCTGCCGGCTATGCGCCAGGCGATGCGGCGGTGGCGGTCAGCCGCGGCGCACTGATGTACTTGAATCGCGACGAGCTGCAGGGCGTGATCGCCCACGAGTTCAGCCACGTCCTGAATGGCGATATGCGCCTCAACATCCGGCTCATGGGCGTGCTGTTCGGCGTGCTCGCGCTGGGCGTGATTGGCGCCCGCGTGCTGGAACTCACCCGCGGCAGCCGCAGCCGCGATGCCGGGCCCATCATCGGAATCGGTGTGGTACTGATGGTGGTCGGCTATGTCGGCCTGTTCTTCGGCCGTCTGATCAAGGCCGCGGTGTCGCGCCAGCGCGAGTTTCTTGCCGACGCCTCCGCCGTGCAGTTCACCCGCCAGACCCACGGCATTGCCGGCGCGCTGAAGAAGATCGGCGGCCTGCCGGCCGGCTCGAAGCTGGCCTCGGCCGAGACCGAAGAAGTCGCGCACATGCTGTTCGGCGAGGGCATGGGCTTTGCCGGCCTGTTCGCCACGCATCCGCCGCTGCACGAACGGATCAAGGCGCTGGAGCCGGGCTTCAACCCGTCCGAACTCAAGCGCCTGCAGGCGCAGTGGTTGAACGACCCGCCGCGCGGTACGGACGAGGACCTCGCCCTCGGCCTGGCCCAGCGCCAGCGCGGCGAGCTGCCGGCGCGAGAGACCGAGGTCGAGCTGCAGGTCGAGCGCGTGATCGAGCAGGTTGGCGCGCCCGATGTGAGGGATTTTCTCCGCGCGGGCGATGCGCGCGCAGCGATTCCGCCCGCCATCGATCTCGCCCTGCAGCAGCCCGAGCGCGCCCAGGCCCTCCTGCTCGGCTTGCTGCTCGATCACGAGGAGCGCCTGCGCGCGCAGCAGCTGCACGCGGTGCGCGAGCTGCTGGGGGCCGGTGCGGCGGAGGAAGCGAGCGTCGAATCGGCCCTCCTGATCGGACTGCATCCGGCGCTGCGCTTGCCGGTGCTGCTGCTGGCGCTGGGCACAGTGCGTCATCTCGGACGCGCCGGGCAGCAGCGTCTGGTGGATGCCGTCGACGCCCTGATCCACGCCGATGGCGAGCTGGAGCTGTTCGAGCACCTCACCGGCATGCTGCTGTCACGGCAGATCGAGGACAGCATCGACCCGCGCGCCCGCGCCCGGCAGCGCATGATCAAGCTTAGCGAGGCTGGCGAAGCGGCGGCGGATCTGCTGGCCGTGCTGGCCTGGTACGGCCACGAGAGCGAAGCGGAGGCGCGGCGCGCCTATTTGTCGGCCCTGCATGCCGCCCTGCCGCAGATGGCCAAGCCCTACGCGCCGCCGCAGGACTGGCGCCACCGTCTGGATCAAGCTCTGCCCGTGCTCGACCGCATCGACCCACCCGGCAAACGCCTGCTGGTCGAAGCCCTGGTGGTCGCCATCACCCACGACCAGCGCGTGAGCCTCGAAGAAGCCGAGCTCCTGCGCACGGTGTGCGCGTACCTGCGGTGTCCGCTGCCGCCGGTGGCCTAGGGGCCGGGATTCGGGATTCGGGATTTGGGATTCGCAACAGCGCGTAGCTTTGAGACTGAGGCAATAGGCGAAGGCCGCGTCGACAGGATTCGAGGAAGCACAGGATGGTCCTGGCTCTTCAACGAATCCCTAATCCCGAATCCCGAATCCCAACGCGCAGCGGACTTCAGCGCGAAGCGATGAAGTCCGCTGCGCGTTCCGCAATCATCACCGTCGGCGCATTCGTGTTCCCGCCCACAAGCGTGGGCATCACCGAGGCGTCGACCACGCGCAGGGCGTCCACACCGCGCACCCGCAGTTCCGAATCGACCACGGCCTCCGCGTCCTCACCCATGCGGCAGGTGCCGACGGGGTGGTAGATGGTCTCGGCCTTGCGGCGGATGAAGTCGATGATGCCGGCCTCGTCCTGCACGGCTTCGCCTGGCATCAGCTCGTGCCTGCGGTGCGGCTTGAAGGCCGCCTGCGCGAGGATCTCGCGTGAGAGCTTGACGCACTCGACCATCACCTTGAGATCGAAGCCCTCGGCGTCGCTCAGGTAATTGGCGTGGATGCGGATCTTGTCCTGTGGATTGGCCGATGCGAGTTCCAGGTGGCCGCGACTCTTTGGCCGCAGGAAGCAGGCGTGCACGGTGTAGCCGCTGCCCTTCAGGCGATTGCGGCCGTGGTCGTCGAGCAGGGCCGGCACGAAGTGGAACTGGATGTCCGGCCGTTCGTCCTCGGCCAGCCGCGAGCGCAGAAAGCCGCCCGCCTCGGCAACGTTGCTGGTGCCGGGCCCTTTGCGGAACAGGTAGTACTGCCAGGCCACCGCGATGTCCGAGAGCGTGTCGTAGCTCAGGTCGTTGCTGGCCTGGGTGAGCGTGCAGATGTCCAGATGGTCCTGCAGGTTGGCACCGACGCCGGGCGCATCCACGCGCACCGCGATGCCCTGCCTGCGCAGCTGCGCGGCCGGGCCGATGCCCGAAAGCATCAGCAGCTGCGGTGAGTTCAGCGCGCCGCCGCAGAGGATCACCTCGCGCTCGGCGCGCGCCTCGCGCGGGCTTGAGCCCTGCAGGTAGCGCAGGCCCACGGCGCGGCGACGTTCGAAGATCAGGCCCTGGGCCTGCGCGCCGGTGACGATGGTCAGGTTCGGACGGTCGCGCACCGGGTTGAGATAGGCGACTGCCGTCGAACAGCGCGCGCCGTTCTTCTGCGTGACCTGGTAGTAGCCGAAGCCGTCCTGGCCTGCACCGTTGAAGTCCTCAGTGCGCGTGTGTCCCGCCTGCAGAGCGGCCTCGATGAAGGCCTCTGACAGCGGATTGGTGTGGATGTGGTCACTGACGCAGAGCGGGCCGTCGCCACCGTGGAAGGTGCTGGCGCCGCGCGCGTTGCCTTCAGCCTTGCGGAAGGCGGGCAGGGCGCTCTGCCAGTTCCAACCGCGCGCGCCCTGCTGCTCCCAGTCGTCGTAGTCGCGCGCATCGCCGCGGGTGTAGCACATCGCGTTGATCGAGCTGGAGCCGCCCAGCACGCGCCCGCGCGGCCACCACAGGCGACGGCCGCCGAGCTGGGCTTCGGGTTCGGTGCTGTAGTCCCAGTTCGCGTTCTTCTTGCCCACCAGCTTGGCGATGCCGGCCGGCATGTGGATGAAGGGGTGCCAGTCGCGCGGGCCGGCTTCGAGCAGCAGCACCTTGCAGTCGCGATCGGCGGAGAGCCGGTTCGCCAGCACGCAGCCTGCGGAGCCGGCGCCGACGATGATGTAGTCGTACATGGGGATGCCTGATGTTGCGCTGCAGCGAGGCGCAGTGAGGGTTTGCGGGGTTTTCTCGAAGTGCCGGGACCGTAGACCCCATGTCTAGAGCAAAGACTCGATCCGCGCCGCGAAAGGCCCGACGTTCGACTATGGTCGCAGGCCTCACCCCGGATGCAGTATGGTCCGCGCCGCCCGCCTGCCGATCCGCAGAGAAGCCCTTGAGCCAGCGCCACGATTCGTCCAAGCCAGCGAACGCCCGTGCCAACGCCCAGGCGGCGCGCGATGACGCCGGCGCCAGCCTCGGCAAGCTCGCCGGCCTGCGCGATGCGCTGCGCGACTTCCCGCCGCTGCTGTGGGCGGCGCTGTACTTCTTCTTCCTCTTGACCGGCTACTACATCCTGCGGCCGGTGCGCGACGCGATGGGCAGCACCCAGAATCTGCAGCTGCTGTTCACTGGGACCTTCATCTCCATGCTGCTGCTGCAGCCGGTCTACGGCGCCATCGTCAGCCGCTACGCGCGGCGCGTGTTCCTGCCCGTGGTCTACCTGTTTTTCATTGCCTGCCTGGTGGGCTTCTGGTGGGTGTTCAACCAGGACTTCGCCTGGAAGAACACGGTGTTCTTCATCTGGGTCGCGGTGTTCAATCTGTTCGCCGTCAGCGTGTTCTGGAGCTACATGGCGGACGTGTTCCGCAATGTCGAGGCGCGCCGGCTATACGGCTACATCGGTGTCGGCGGTACCGCGGGCGCAATCTCGGGCCCGAGCATCACCAAGGCGCTGGTCGAGAGCGTCGGCGTCGCCAACCTGCTGCTCGTTTCCGCCGCACTCATTGGCCTCTGCCTGTATTGCATCGTCCGACTCGCGCCCTATGCGCGCCGCCGCGAGATCGCGGACGGAACGCGCTCGGGCGAGGAGGCCATGGGCGGCTCGATCCTCGCCGGCCTGCGCCTGGTCTGGGAGCGGCCCGTGCTTCGCGCGATGGCGGCCCTGCTGTTCTTCGGCGTCGGCGTCGGCACCCTGCTGTACAACGAGCAGGCGGCGATCGCGCGCACCTATTTCGCCACTCCGGAAGCGCGCACGAGTTACTTCGCGACCTTGGACCTCGCGATCAATCTCACCACGATTCTGGTGCAGGTGTTTCTGACCCGCATTCTGCTGGTGCGCTATGGCATCGGGCCATTGCTGCTGATTCCCGCCGGCGCGATTTTCCTGGGCTACTGCCTGTTGGCCGCCGCGCCGCTTCCCTTGCTTGTCGCGATCGTGCAGGTGGCGACCCGCGCCGGTGAATTCTCGCTGGCCAAGCCGGCGCGCGAGACTGTCTACACCCGCGTCGACCGTGAGTCTCGCTACAAGGCCAAGGCCGTCATCGACACGGTGATCTATCGTGCTGGTGACCTCACTTTCGTCTGGCTGCACAAGGGCCTGGCTACGCTCGGCTCCACCGCGGTGTTTCTGACCGGAGCGGCCCTGGCGGCGGGCCTGGGCCTCGCGGCCTGGTCGCTGATCCGCCTGCAGAAGCAGCCGCTGCCAGAGGAGCAGGCCGCAGCGCGCGCCGTCGAGTCCCGCTGAGCCGGGCTGATGGCCCGGCATGATCGCATCTCAGCCCGCGTCGTCGTGAAAGTGTTCTTCGAGCGCCCGGAGTTGGTGCGCCTACGCTCCTTGTAGGAGCCTGCTTGCAGGCGATCGCAGCCTGCGCCTCGCACCAGCCCTGCGGGTCGCGAGCAAGCTCGCTCCTACAAAGAGCCGGGAACCTGGAACTGGGAGTCGCAAATCGCAAAGCCGCCCACGGTGAGCGAAACGCGCAGTCCCTCGCTCTTTGCAGTTGCCTGCTCGCAAGCGACCGCAGCCTGCGCTTCGAACCAGTCCTGCGGGTCGCGAGCAAGCTCGCTCCTAAAAACGCCTGTGCACGCGGGGGCGATGACGGATCTCGGGCGGGTGTGTGTTCCTCGCGACGGCGGGCGGAATCTTCCGGCACATTCGCGGCGTCTTCACCGGCCTACAATCGCGGGCTTCCACCCACGCTGCGGAGCCCCCATGCGCCTTATCGCCGCCAGCATCGCGCTCGCGATCGCCTCTCCCTCCTTTGCCGCCGAAGGCATGTGGACGCTCGACAATCTGCCGAAGGCGCAGATGCAGGCCGAGTTCGGCTTCACGCCCACCGAGGCCTGGGTGCAGAAGGTGATGCGCTCCTCCGTGCGCTTGGCCGGCGGCTGCTCGGGCAGCTTCATCTCCGGCGACGGCCTGGTGCTGACCAACCACCACTGCATCGTCGGCTGCATCGGCGATCTCTCCAGCGCCGACCAAGACCTGATGCGCGATGGCTTTCTGGCCAAGACCCGCGCAGACGAGCGCCAGTGTCCGAACTTCGAGATCAACCGGCTGGAGTCGATCAGCGACGTCAGCGGTCGCATCCGCGAGGCCACCCAGGGCCTGTCGGGCGAAGACTTCGCCAACGCCAAGCGCGCCGCGCAGTCGGCGATCGAGTCCGAGTGTGCCGGCGAGGATCGCAACACGGTGCGCTGCGATGTGGTTGACCTGTACCAGGGCGGCGTGCAGCACCTCTATCGCTACACGCGCTTCCAGGACGTGCGCCTGTCGTTCGCGCCGGAGTTCGCGGCCGGCTTCTTTGGCGGCGACCCCGACAACTTCAACTTCCCGCGCTACAACCTCGACATGGGCCTGCTGCGCGTCTACGAGGACGGCAAGCCGGTCGCGCTGGAGGATTTCTTCCCGCTGAACCCGGAAGGGGCGGCGGAAGGCGAGCTGGTGATGATCACCGGCCATCCGGGCTCGACCCAGCGCCTGCTCACCGTGGCCCAGCTCGAAGCCCTGCGCGACAAGTCCCTGATCGATCGCCTGCTCAGCTTGGCCGAAATGCGCGGTGTGCTGCTGCAGTTCGGCGCGCTGGGCGAGGAGCAGGCGCGGCAGGCGCAGAACGACCTGTTCGGCGTCGAGAACAGCTTCAAGGCCCTGCGCGGCCGCCAGAGCACGCTCAACGATCCGGCGGTGTTCGAGGCCAAGCGCAAGGAAGAAGAGGCTCTCAAGGCCTTCGTCGCCGCTGATCCCAAGCTCAGCGAGGAGATCGGCGATCCGTGGTCGGCGATCGCCGAGGCCACTCGCGTGTCGCGCGAGATCGAAACCGCCTACGGCATGCTCGAAGGCGCCGGTGCTTTCCGCACGGGCTACTTCGGCCTCGCGCGCACGCTGGTGCGCGGCGCCGACGAGCGCGCCAAGCCGAACGCCGATCGCCTGCGCGAATTCGGCGAGGCCGGTTTGCCGCGCGTTGAGCAGGGCCTGTTCGCCGAGCGTCCGCTGTATCCCGACTTCGAGATCGTCAAGCTCGGTTGGAGCCTGTCCAAGCTGCGCGAGGAGCTGGGCGCCGATCATCCGGTGGTGCGCCAGGTGCTCGGCAAGGACAGCCCGCAGCAGCTGGCCGAGCGGGTGATCCGCGGCACGAAGCTGGGCGACGCGGCAGTGCGGCGCGCGCTGTGGGAAGGCGGCGCCGATGCCATCGCCAAATCGGACGACCCGATGATCGCGCTGGCGCGCGCCGTCGACCCCGCTGCACGCGAGCTGCGTGCGCGCTTCGAGCGCGAAGTGCAGGCGGTGACCCAGCAGGCTGCCGAGAAGATCGCCCGCGCCCGCTTTGCGCAGCTCGGCACCGGCGTGTACCCCGATGCGACCTTCAGCCTGCGCCTGTCCTACGGCGCGGTGCAGGGCTGGGAGTGGGGCGGTCAGACCGTGCCCTCGATGACTTACATCCGCGGCCTGTATGAGCGTGCGACGGGTTCTGATCCGTACAAGCTGGCGCCGAGCTGGGAAGCTTCGCGTGAGAAGCTGAATCTTGATCTGCCGATGAACTTCGTCAGCACCAACGACATCATCGGCGGCAATTCCGGCAGCCCGGTGATCAATGCCAAGGCGGAAGTGGTGGGCCTGGTGTTCGACGGCAACATCCACAGCCTCGGCGGCGCCTTCTGGTACGACGCCCGCATCAACCGTTCGGTGAGCGTGCATTCGGCGGCCATGATCGAAGCCCTGCGCAAGGTGTATGGCGCGAACCACCTGGCGGACGAGATTCTGGACGGCCGCAAGTAAGGGCGCCTGGAATCGGGAATCGACCGACGGTCGGTTCCCCGAGCCCCTGTTGAAACGGCGGCTGTCGTAGCAAAGCGGCAGCTGCCGTATCGCCCAAGCGAAACCGGGGCGAGTGTGGGGCTTGTGGTGGGTCAAGACCCACCCTATGCGTCTGGCCATCGGGTGACCGGGGCGAGTGTGGAGCTCATGGTGGGTCGAGACCCACCCTATGTGTCTGGCGATCGGGTGACCGGGGCGAGCGTGGAGCTCATGGTGGGTCAAGACCCACCCTATGTGTCTGGCGATCGGGTGACCGGGGCGAGCGTGGAGTTCAGGGTGGGTCGAGACCCACCCAATGCGTCTGGCGATCGGGTGACCGGGGCGAGTGTGGAGCTCATGGTGGGTCGAGACCCACCCTATGGGTGAACGATGCTCGGGCATTCGATGTCGCGCCACGCTCGGAACCGGCGGTCGAATCCCCAATCCCCAATCCCCGCTCTCACATATTCACCGCCCTACCGCCATCCACCCGCAGCACCTGGCCGCTGGTGTAGTCGGCGCGCAGCAGGTAGGCCACGGCTTCGGCCACGTCTTCGGGGGTGCCCGGGCGCTTCAAGGTGGTCTTGTCGAGCAGGGCCTGCTGCTCCGCGCTGGGCTTGCCGCCTTCCGGCCACAGCACCGCGCCGGGGGCGACCGCGTTGACGCGCACCTCGGGGCCGAGCTCCTTGGCCAGCGAGAGGGTCATCATCAGCAGGGCCGCCTTGGCCATGCAGTAGACGGTGTGCTCCGCCAGCGGGCGTTCGGCGTAGACGTCCACCAGATTGACGATGCAGCCGCGCGTCGCGCGCAACTGCGGTGCGGCCGCTTGGCTCAGGAAGAACGGCGCGCGCGCATTGCTGGCGAACAGCTGGTCCCAGTCGTCCTGGCGCGCTTCGCCGATCGGCGTGCGGTAGAAGCTCGATGCGTTGTTGATCAGCGCATCGAGGCGACCGAAGCGCGCCAGCGTCGATGACACCAGCACGGTCTCGGCGCCGGGGTCCGCGAGTTCTGAACGGATCGCCAGCACGCTGCCGGGGCGCGCGGCCAGAAGCTCCTGTTCGAGCGCCAGCATCTCGTCGGTCGAGCTGCGGTAGTGCAGGGCGAGGTCGTAGCCGGCCGCGTGCAGGCGCCGCGCGATCACCGCGCCAACGCGGCGCGCAGCGCCAGTGATCAGCGCGACCGGCGCGCCTGAGAGGGGAGCAGACATCGGGGTATCCTTCGTGCGGTCTGGCCGCAGTGTCGATGCTGGCCGCTGAAGATTCCATCACGAGACCGCTCATGATCCCCCTCGATCTGCCAGCGCCCGCCCCTGAGGCGCAGGCCCACAGCGACCGTTTGCGCGCGCTGATCCACGCCGAGATCGCGCGCAGTGGCGGCGCGATTCCGTTCTCGCGCTACATGGAGTTGGCCCTGTATGCCCCGGGGCTGGGCTACTACAGCGCCGGCGCGACCAAGTTCGGCGCGGCCGGTGACTTCATCACCGCGCCCGAGTTGGGCGGCCTGTTTGCCGCCTGCGTAGCCGAGGCCACGGCGCCGGTGCTCCGTCGCTACCGCGGCGCAGGCTGTTTCTTCGAACTGGGCGGCGGCAGCGGTGCGTTCGCAATGCAGGCGCTGCCTGCACTCGCCGCGCGCGATGCGCTGCCGGCCGAGTACCGCATCCTGGAGCCCAGCGCCGACCTGCGCGAACGCCAGCGCCAGCGGCTAGAGGCCGAGCTGCCGTCCGAGATGTTTGCTCGCCTGCGCTGGCTGGATCGCCTGCCCGAGGACGACTGGGTCGGCGTCCTGTTCGCCAACGAGGTGCTGGATGCATTGCCCGCCTCGCGCTTCGTGCTGCGCGCCGGCGAGGTGATGGAGCAGCACGTCGAGCGCGCCGACGGCGGTTTCCGCTTCTGTGAGCGCCCGGCGGACATGCTCACTGGCGGCGCCGTGCGGCACGTGGAGCGCAGTCTGGGCCGCGGCTTCGGCGAGGGCTACACCAGCGAGCTGCTGCCGCAGCTGCCGTACTGGCTGGACGCGGTGTGCGCGTCGCTGGCCGAGGGCCTGGCCCTGTTCGTCGACTATGGCTATCCGCGTTCGGAGTTCTACCTGCCCGAGCGCTCGGACGGCACCTTGTTGTGCCACTACCGTCATCGCGTGCACGCCGATCCCTTCCATCTGCCCGGCCTGACGGACATCACCGCCTCGGTCGACTTCACCGCGCTGGCCGAGGCCGGTCAGCACGCTGGCTTCGAGCTGGCGGGCTACTGCAGCCAGGCCGCCTTCCTGCTCAACAACGGCCTGCAGCAGCACGTGGAGGCGGGCGCCACCGATGTGATCCGTCAGCAGCGCTTGGCGCTGGAGTCCAAGCGCTTGATCCTGCCCTCGGAGATGGGCGAGCGCTTCCAGGTGATCGGGCTCTCGCGTGACGTCGACTGCGAGGCGCAGTTCGCGTTCGGCGACCTGAGCCACCGGCTGTGAGCACGCTCGCATTCGTGGCGGCGCACCGCTCGCGGCTGCAGCGGCTGTGGGTGGTGGGTCTGGCGCTGTATCTCGCCCTGATCGCGCTGCTGTCGCTGATGCCGCCGCCTGAGCTGCCGCTCGACCCGGGCCGCTTCGACAAGCTCTGGCATGGCCTGGGCTATGCCGTGGCCGGCCTGGCCTGCGTGCCCTTGCTGCGGCGTCCCAGTGGCTTTGTGGCGGCGGCACTCGGTCTGTCGGCCTTCGGGCTGGCGCTGGAGTTCCTGCAGGGCGCTGGCGGCGTGCGCAGCTTCGATCTGATGGATGGACTCGCCAACGGCCTCGGCGCGGGTCTTGGCCTGCTGGCGGGCGTTTCCCCGCTGCGCGGCCTGCTGGCCGCATCGCGCTGACGGACTCGTGCTGACAGGATCGCCCTGACGCAATCGCCCCGACGTAATCGCCCCGACGCAATCGCGCTGACGGAAGCGCGCCGACCGTCAGGCGCATGCGGCGGCGCGCCGCTTGCATCAGACGCGGCGCTGTCCTGTCCCCAGGTGCGCCGCCCGGCCATGATCAAGGCCATCCCCATCCGTCTCGCCCGCCCGGGCATGTGGTTCCATCGCCTCGGCGGCGACGGCACCCATCCCGTGTTCGTCCGGCACTCCTTTCTGCTGACCGCGCAGGAAGTCGATGTGCTGCGCCGTGGCGGCGTGGCGGAAATCCTGATCGACAGCGAGCGCGGGCTGGACTGCCCGGATTGGCCGCCGGCCGAGGCGGACGACGGTGCGGAGGCGCTCGCCGAGGTGGCCGACGCCCACCCTGAACCCGAACCCCAACCCGAACCCGACGCTGTCGAAGACGCGCACGAGCCCGTCGTCGCTGACGAACCGCAGCCGCTCGCCCCCGAAGCGCCAGCTGCGCCGGTCGAGGCGACGCCTGTCGTTGCTCCGTCCTCTGCCGCGAGGCCAGTCGCCACCCGTCGCGCCCAGCGCGCCATCGAGGCCGAGCTGCAGTCGGCGCAGAAACTCTGCATGGCGGCCAAGGACAAGATGGTCGAGCTGTTCAGCGAAGCTCGCATGGGCAAGGCCGTCAGCCCGTCTGCGGTCGAGCCTCTGGTCGAGGAGATCAGCGCTTCGGTGACGCGACACCCCGATGCTTTGATCAGCGTGGCGCGCCTGAAGCGCCACGACGACTACACCTACCTGCACTCGGTTGCCGTGTGCGCGCTGATGATCGCCTTGGCGCGCCAGCTGCGACTGCCTGCCGATCAGATCCGCGAGGCCGGCATTGGCGGCATGCTGCACGACATCGGCAAGGCGGCCATGCCGCTGCAGGTGCTCAACAAGCCGGGCGCACTCACCGACGACGAGTTCCGGATCATGAAGGCGCATCCAGTGCGCGGTTTCGAGATGCTCCAGGAGGGGGGCGGTGCGTCGTCGGCGGCGCTGGAGATCGCCCTGCACCACCACGAGAAGTACGACGGTACCGGCTATCCGCACGGTCAGGCCGGTGAGGGCATCGAGCTGCTCTCGCGCATGGGCGCGGTCTGTGATGTCTACGACGCGATCAGCTCCAACCGCCCGTACAAGAAGGCCTGGAGCCCGGCCGAGTCGGTGCGCCGCATGGCCGCCTGGAAGGGTCACTTCGATCCGCAGGTGTTCAATGCCTTCGTGAAGTCGATCGGCATCTATCCCGTCGGCGCGCTGGTGCGCCTGCAGTCTGACCTTCTGGCCGTCGTCACCGAGCAGAACGACGACTCGCTGCTCACCCCGAAGGTGCGGATCTTCTACAACGCCAAGAAGCGCGAGCCGGTGTTCATCCGCGACCTCGACTTGGCCTCGCCCAACTGCGCCGACCGCATCGCCGGCATCGAGTCGCCTGAGGCCTGGTGTTTTCCGCAGCTGGACAAACTCTGGATGCCGGGCTAGAGCGGGGATTGGGGATTGGAGATTCGGGATTCGGGATTCGGGATTCGCAAGAGCGGGCTGCGGCGAACTCGAGATGAACCTCGATCCGAGCGCTGATCAGGGCCGGAGCGTTGTGCGCGAGGGCCGGGATTCGCAATGGCTGTCCGAGGCGTGAGTCAGGGCGGCGCATCCATCGAAGGGCGTCGTGTCGGGTTGAGGATGTCGCCGCTGTGCAAACGCTGTCACGGATGATCCGGGTTGCGCTGCTCTAGCCCAATCCCTAATCCCTAATCCCCAATCCCCGCTTCACCGCCTCCACCCGCGCGCGCTTCAGCGCCTCGCCCACCTCCGGGCCCTTGAGCCCTGACAGGTCGAGGTCACGCGCCTGCACGCTCAGTGCGGCGCGGTGGCAGCGTTCGAGCAGTTCGCGATTGGGGTAGGGCTGGTCGGCAAGGCCGGCGCGGCCGCGCTTGTCGATCTCGCAGACCCAGCCGATCTGGGCGATGCGCTCGGGCCGGCGGTAGCCGTCGCAGCGCTGGATCAGGGCCTCGACGCTGGCAGCGCGCATCTCGTGCAGGCGATGCACGTTCAAGTGTTCGCGGCAGGCGTGCAGAGCGAGGTCGCGGGCGTCGACGGGCATGCGCAGGCGCTCGCAGACCGCGCGGATGGGCTCAAGCCCGCGCTGCTCGTGGGCGATGTGTTTGGGCAACTCGGTGCTCGGCGTCAGCGCCTTGCCGAGGTCGTGCACCAGCACGGCGAAAGCGATCTGCGCATCGCCCGGCTTGAAGCGGGCGGACTGCTCCAGGCAGAGCTCGATGTGCAGGCCGGTGTCGATCTCGGGGTGGAACTCCGGACGCTGCGGCACGCCGTAGAGCGCATCGACTTCAGGCAGCAGCCGAGCCAGCGCGCCGCAGTCGCGCAGCACGCGCAGCATGGCCTGCGGGGCAGGCTCGGCGAGGCCGCGCGACAGCTCCTTCCAGACGCGCTCCGGCACCAGATGGTCGACCTCGCCCGCATCGACCATCTGTCGCATCAGCGCCATCGTTTCGTCGGCGACGCGAAAGCCCAGCGGTGCGAAGCGCGCGGCGAAGCGCGCCACTCGCAGTATCCGCACCGGGTCTTCCGCGAACGCTGCCGACACATGGCGCAGCACGCGCGCTTCGATGTCCGCGCGGCCGCCCCAGGGGTCGATCAGGCGGCCGTCGGGCGCCATCGCGATCGCATTGAGGGTGAGATCGCGGCGCTGCAGATCCTCGTCCAGCCTGACCGCAGGATCGGCATCGACGACGAAGCCGCGGTAGCCGCGGCCCGATTTGCGCTCGGTGCGCGCCAGCGCGTACTCCTCGCCGCTGACGGGATGCAGGAACACCGGGAAGTCCGCCCCCACCGCGCGGAAACCCAGCGCCTCCATCGCCGCCTGGGTGCTGCCGACGACCACCCAGTCGCATTCGCCGACGGGCAGGCCGAGCAGCTGGTCGCGGACGGCGCCGCCGACCAGAAAGGTGCCGGGCGGCAGGGGAGCTGTGCGTTCGGGAAAGCAGGTCATGGCCCGCATGGTAGCGAGCGCGGCGCCTGTCCTGCGGTGTCAGCGTTTTTCGTAGGAGCAGGCATGCCATCGGCTCGCGGATGTCGTTGACATGCCTTCGACGCCGCGCCTACTTTGCCTTCACGCACGCCGCGTGCCTCACGGGGGTGTCGGATGAACGGTGAACCCGGATCGGGCCACCCGCACGCCAGCTATCGCATCGCCATCATCGGCTCGGGGCCGGCCGGACTGAGCGCGGCCGCGCGCGCGGCCGAACTCGATGCCGCCGAGCGGCCGGGTCAGCCGCCCAGCCACGTGCTGCTCGAAGCTTCGGACGCCCACGCGCGCACCATCCAGCGCTACCAGAAGGGCAAGTTCGTGATGGCCGAGCCCGGCTTTCTCGACTTGCGCAGCCCGCTGCGCTTTCGCGCGGGTACGCGGGAAGCGGTGCTGGCGGCCTGGGCACAGGGCATCGAACGCCTGGGCATCCACGTGCGCTATCGCGCCGAGGTGGTCGCCATCCGCGGCCAGCGCGGCGCGTTCGAAATCACGCTGAAGAACGGCAGCAGCGTACGCGCCGAGCATGTGGTGCTGGCGATCGGGCTCGAGGGCCAGCCGAACCGCATCGGTGCGCCGGGCGAGGATTGCGGTCTGGTCCACTACCAGCTCGACGACCCCGAAGCCTGGCGCGGCGAAACCATCGTCGTGGTCGGCGCAGGCGATTCGGCGATCGAGAACGCGCTCGGTCTGTCGCGCAACAACGCTGTGCACATCGTCAACCGCCGCGACGAGTTCTCGCGCGCCAAAGAAGGCAACCTCAACGCGGTGCTGCGCGCGATCAACGACCGCAGGCTCGACTTCCACTGCCACTACCGCGCCACCGTCGAACGGATCGAGCCTGCGAGCGCGGACGGCCGCGGCGCGATCGTGTTGAACACACCCGAAGGCCAGCGCCGCATCGCCTGCCACAAGGTGCTGGCGCGGCTGGGCGGCACGCCGCCGCGCAGGTTTCTGGAAGCCTGCGGCGTGGGTTTTCCCAGTGACCGTCCCGACGCCCTGCCGGTTCTCGATGCGCAATACCAGAGCAGCGTGCCGGGCCTGTACGTGATCGGCTCGCTGGCGGGCTTTCCGCTGATCAAGCAGGCGATGAACCAGGGCCAGGACGTGGTCGACAGCCTGCTCGGCCGCGCGGTGCGCCCGGTCGATCACGTGCTGCTGGCCCTGCAGTTTGCCGGTCTGCCGTATGTGGCCGAGGTCGAGGAGATCCTCGCCCTGTACCAGCAGCGGGTGCCGATGTTCCGGCGCATGAGCGCGCTGGCCTTTCGCGAGCTGCTGATCGAGAGCCGCTTGATTGTCAGCTTCGGCGACGCCGACAGCGTGCGCTCCGCGCGGGCGCAGGTGGAGAGGGGCGTCGCCGCACGTCGCGCTGAGCAGCGTGCGCGGCGCGAGGCCCAGCTGGAGCAGATGCGCCGCGCCGGCGAGAGGCCCAGCGAAAGCGATCTCGCCGATCCGCCCGAGCCACGCGCCACCGAAGTGCTGGAGGCCGACAGCGCCTTGTTCCGCACCGGCGACTACAGCAACGGCTTCTACACCGTGCTGGAAGGCGAGGTGCGTCTGCGCCACAGCGGCAGCAGCAGCGAGCTGATCCTGAAGCCGGGGCAGTTCTTCGGCGAGATGAGCCTGATCTCGGGACGGCCGCGCAGTGGCGACGCTTTCGTCGGCGCCGACACGATCCTGATCGAGACGCCGCGGCGGACGATGGTGAAGCTGCTCAACTCGAACGACGAGGTGCGCGCCGGCGTCGACTGGATCTTTATCGTGCGCGCCCTGCAGGGGCAGTTCGCGCCGGCGCTGCCGGTGGCCGAGCTGCGCGCCATTGCACAGGCCGCCAAGGTGCGCAGCTTCGCCGCCGGCGAGCTGCTCTACAGCGAAGGCGAGACTGGTGACTGCCTGCATCTGGTGCGCAGCGGCACCATCGCGCTGACCCGCGGCGGCGGCCTGGTTGGGCATGCACAGAGCGGCCAGCTCTGCGGACAGATGGCCTTGATGGGCGATCCGCTGCGCCGAGAGACCGCGCGCGCGGCGGTGCGCACCGAGACCATCCAGCTCGGTCGCGCCGAGTTCCTGGAGCTGCTCAAGAAAGATCCGCAGCGGGTCGGCGCCCTGCAGGCCGAGACCAGCCAGCAGCTGCGCAACTTCTCGGTGCTGGAAGCCCTGCCCGAAGGCGGCGAGCTGGTGTCCTTCCTGATGGCCGAAGGCCTCGGCGAGGCGACCAATGCCCTGCTGATCGACGAATCGCTGTGCGTGGGCTGCGACAACTGCGAGAAGGCCTGCGCCGACACCCACGGCGGGCTGTCGCGGCTGGATCGCCACCGTGGGCGCTCACACGCCGCGGTGCACGTGCCGATCTCCTGCCGGCACTGCGAGCACCCGCACTGCATGAAGGACTGCCCGACCGATTCGATCCATCGCGCGATCGGCGGCGAGGTTTTCATCGACGACCGCTGCATCGGCTGCGGCAACTGCCAGACGCACTGCCCCTACGGCGTGATCCGCATGGAATACGCCGCGCCGAAGAAGCCCAGCCTGCTCAGCTGGCTGCTGTTCGCGACCGGCCATGGGCCCGGCGAAGACATCGGCGCGGCCCCCGACAAGGCCGCCAAAGCAGCCGGCAGGAAGGCGGTCAAATGCGACGCCTGCCAAGGCATCGACGGCGGCCCGGCCTGCGTGCGCGCCTGCCCGACCGGTGCCGCGGTGCGCACTTCGCCGGCGGGCTTTGCCGCGCTGGTCGAGAAGCGCCTGCATGGCTGAGCCCGCCTCCAGCTTTCTGGGGCCTTCGGCGCGCCGGCATGCCGCCTGGGCCACGGGCCTGTGCATGGCTTCGATCGCGCTGTACCTCTCGCAGCCGTCCAGCCTGCCGCCCAACGGCGGCAGCTGGCAGGGCTATGTGCTGGGCTCGCTCGGCGCCCTGCTGATCCTCTGGCTGGCCCTGCTCGGCCTGCGCAAGCGCCGCTACCGCAGCACGCTTGGTTCAATGCAGGGCTGGGTCGCCGCACACGTGATGTTCGGCTTGGCGCTGGTGGTGGTGGCGACGCTGCACAGTGCGTTCCAGCTCGGCTGGAATGTTCACAGCCTGGCTTACGTGCTGATGTGCGTGGTGATTGCCAGCGGGGTCTATGGGCTCTACGCCTATCTGCGCCTGCCGCGACGTCTCGCGGAGGTGCATGCCGGGCGCCGCCGCGAGGACTGGCTGACCGCGCTGAACCGCATCGACGATGAAATGCGCCGCGTCGCCCAGCAGGCCGATGCCACCACGCTGGCCGTGGTCGAAAGCGCGATCGACCGCACCACGCTGGGCGGCGGCGTGCTGGCCCAGGTGCTCGGTCGCGATCACTCGCGCATGCTCGATCCCTCCGCGCAGCCGGCGGGCTCGCGCACCTGCGCCAACCGCTTCCAGCAGCCGCTGCTCGACTACCTCGCCGCGCGCGTGCCGCAGGCGCGCAAGCGTGATGAGGCGGCAGCCCTGCAGGGTCTGCTCGGCCTTGCCGCCCAGCGCGCACGCGCGCTGGCCGTGCTGCGCGTCAGCGTGGCGCTGCAGGCGCGCCTGCAGCTCTGGCTGTACCTGCATATCCCGCTCACCATCGGCCTGATCGCAGCGCTGCTGGTGCACATCCTCGTCGTCTTTCTGTACTGGTAGGCCGCCGTGCTGATCCTGCTGCGCCGGGTATACCGCGATCGCAAGGGCGCCGAGACCCTCGTTGAAGCCAGCCACGAGGGCGGGCTGATCACGCTCGGCCATCGCAATGACCAGACCCTGCCCTTGCACGATCCCTCGATCGCGCCGCGCCACCTGACCCTGCAGCCGCTCAGCGGCGGTCGCTTCTCGCTGCGCTGCGTGGGCGCGTCGCGGGTGCAGCGCGAGGGTGAGAGCCTGCAGCGCGTCGTGCTCAGCCCCGGCGAGTCGATCGACATTGGCGCCCAGCAGCTGCGCGTCATCGAGGCCCCAGCCGGCTTCGATGGCGCCCTGCAGCTGACCCAGATCGAGCAGGACCAGGCCTTCGGGCCGGCCACGCATTTCCAGATCGAACTGAAGCAGACCGGCCTGCCGATGCGCCGCTTGGCTTGGGCCTCGGCGGCGTTCGCGCTCCTGCTGCTGGCGCTGCCGCTGGCGGGCTACGTCCACCCCGCGCTGGGCAGCTGGCTGCGCGCGCATGCGCCGCTGCTGTCGGATGCCGTGTGGTCGAGCGGGCCGCTGGCGAACGCCCACCACACGCTGGAGATCGACGTCGACTGCAATGCCTGCCACCTGCGCCTGTTCGAGACCACGCCCGACCGCGGCTGCCTGGACTGCCACACGGGCCTGCCCGGCCATGTCGATCTGGCGGCGCTGTCGGTGCCCAAGCTCGAAGACGCCCACTGCGCCGGCTGCCACAAAGAGCACAACGAGCCGGCCATGCTGGTGCGCGAGGACACGGCTCTTTGCGTCGACTGCCATCAGGCCTTGCCCGAGGTCGCCACGCACCGCGGCATGGCCCGCGCGGAGCAGGCCTTCGCGCAGGCGGTGACGGCGTTCCGGGCCGATGCACACCCGCCGTTCCGCTTCAGTCTGCTGCGCTTCGACGCCGCGGCCTCGACCTGGTCGACCGAGCGCATCCGCCCCGAGCCCGCGCTGCCGCCGCGCGAGAGCTCGAACCTCAAGTTCCCGCACGATGTTCACCTCGATCCCAAGCGCGTCTACGTGCGCGGCGAGGGCGACCGCGCGCTGGGCTGCGTCGATTGCCACCGCTTGAACGTCGACGGCGAGCACTTCGAGCCGATCACCATGGAGAACAGCTGCCGCAGCTGCCACGGCCTGGGCTTCGACGAAGACGAGCCCGAGCGCCAGCTGCCGCATGCGGCGGTGCGCGCGGCCGTGCTGGCGCTGGAGGAGCACTACATCCGCCAGTTCGCGGACACCGCCAAGACCATCGAGGTCGGCCAGCGCAACCGCCGTCGCCCGGCGCAGGCCGAGCGTGACCCCTGTCCCGAGGGCATCCTCGCCTGTGGACGCGAACGCGCCGAGATCGAGGCCCACAACCAGTTCACCCGCTCCGGCTGCGTCACCTGCCACGAGGTCACCGTGCATCCCGAGCGCAGCGTCTACGAGCGCTGGCAGATCCTGCCGGTCAAGCTGGTGGCGGACTTCCACCCGATGGCGCGCTTCGACCACGTCGCCCACCTCACGCGTCGCGACACCTTGGCGCAGGACGACGCCACCTGTCTGGATTGCCACGCGGCCGCCGTATCGGGTGCCAGCAGCGACGTGCTGATGCCGGCCATCGACACCTGCCTCGACTGCCACAGCGAAGAACGCGGCATCCAGAACGTGCAGCTCGCCTGCACCGGCTGCCATGGCTTCCATCTGCCGGGGGCGACGCCGATGCAGGCGGCGCTGCCCGATTCACATCCGACCGCGCGCGCGGCGGCAGGAGGTGGGGAATGATCGGGATTCTGATGCCGCTGCGCGTGGCCTTGGGGTACGGCGCGCGCCTCGCAATGCCCATAGGGTGGGTCTTGACCCACCGGAGCTTCACGCGCGCCCCGGTGATCGCGAAGCCCATAGGGTGGGTCTCGACCCACCATGGCCTCGACCAGGCCGCGCCCTTTCCACGCGCCACGCCTCGCGTGTCCTCGTGTGTCGTCACTGACGTCGTAGGCACCGTAGCGGTGGGTCAAGACCCACCCTATGCAGAAGCGAAGCCCATAGGGTGGGTCTCGACCCACCGTGGCCGCGATCCTGCCGCGGCTTGCTCGCGCGCCACGCGTCTCGCGCCCTCGCGTATCGGCAGCGACGGCGTAGGCAGCGCAGCGGTGGGTCAAGACCCACCCTATGTGGCCCCGAGGTTCATCGGGCGCGCTGGGTGGGGCATCCTGCTGGCGCTCGTCGCGAGCCTCGCCTGTGCCGCCGATCCGCGGCCCGAGCGCGAAGGCGGGCTGCGCGGGCAGGGCGCGGATCTGACAGCGTCGGCGCCCCAGCTGCGCGCCGCTGCTGCGCCTGCGATCTGCGCGTCCTGCGTGCAGGCCGCCGGCCTTGAAGCTTCGCAGACGCTCAGCGCGGCCGAGGTCGGCCAGGTCATTGCCCAAGCGGTGGCGCAGGCGCGCGCCGACACTGCGGTCGCCACGATTGCCGTGGTCGACCGCGTCGGCAACGTGCTGGGCGTCTACGCGATGAGCGGTTCGGCGCGGGATCTGCGCGTTGCGAGCACGGCCACCGGCGCGCCTGCCATCGACGGCGGACTCGAGGGCATCGTCCTGCCCGCCGCTGTGGGCGGCCCCGCGCTCGCAGCAATTGCCAAGGCCGTGACCGGCGCTTACCTGTCCAGCGGCGGCAACGCCTTCAGTACCCGCACTGCCAGCCAGATCGTGCAGCAGCATTTCAATCCGGGCGAGCTCAACCAGCCCGGTGGCCCGCTGTTCGGCGTGCAGTTCAGCCAGCTCGCGTGCTCGGACTTCATGCGCCGCGCCAGTCTCATGCAGGGCATGACCGGGCCCAAGCGCTCGCCGCTGGGCCTGTCGGCGGACCCGGGCGGCTTTCCGCTGTACAAGCAGGGCGTGCTGGTCGGCGGCGTCGGCGTCAGTGCCGATGGCCGCTACACGCTGGACCCCAGCGTCGCCGACTTCGACCAGGATCTCGACGAGCGGATCGCGCTTGCTGCCACCCTGGGCTTCGACGCGCCGCGCGACATCCAGGCCAGCCGCATCACCGTCGACGGCAAGGTGCTGCGCTTCAGCGATGCCTCTGCCGGACAGCTCGCCAGCGGCGTGGCCGGAGCCCGTTTCTCTGCCCTCAACGCAAGCGCCGGCAGCCTGCTCGACGTGCCTGGCTACGGCGGCGGCGCCTTGCGTGGCGGCAGCGCGTTCGGGCTCACCGAATCCGGCCTGCGGCTGGCGCCCGCCGCCCAGTTCGGCGGCAGCGAAGCCTTCGTCTGGGTCGATGCCTTCGATGCACCGCGCCACCCGCCGCGCGCCGGCAGCGAAACCGCGGCTGCGCTCAGCGAAGCCGAAGTCACCGCCCTGCTGGCCGAGGCGCTGACGATTGCCGACGCCAGCCGGGCGCAGATCCGGCGCCCGCTGGGTTCGAATGCACGGGTCTCGATCGCCGTGGTCGACAGCCGCGGCGAGATCCTCGGCATGGTGCGCTCGCGCGATGCGCCCGTGTTCGGCGCCGACGTCTCGCTGCAGAAGGCGCGTTCGGCGGCCTTCTTCAGCGCGCCGAACGCCGGCGATTTCATTCGCAGCCTCAGCGCGCCGACCGTGCTGCTGGACGCGAACCTCGCGCCGCGCCGCACGATCGATCTGCGGCCGGTCGCGGCGGCCTTCGACGCGTTCCTGGGGCGCCCCGCGCTGGACGGCAGCGTGGCTTTCTCGGCGCGCTCGATAGGCAACCTGGCGCGGCCCTTCTACCCGGACGGCATCCTCACCGCCCAGCCGGGGCCGCTGTCGGCGCCGCGCGGTCAGTGGAGCCCCTTCGCCACCGGCTTCCAGCTCGATCTGGCGCTGAACGGCATCGTCCAGCATGTGGCCCACACCGCGGACCTGCCGGGCTTCGCCAACGACACGCCGGACAACTGCGCCGGTGTCGCGCTGGGCAGCGGCGCATCGACGGCGCCCTCGCGCCAGCTGGCCAACGGGCTGCAGATCTTCCCCGGTGGGGTGCCTGTGTACCGCGGCGATCGCATGATCGGCGCGGTTGGCGTGTCGGGCGATGGCATCGACCAGGACGACATGATCGCCTTCCTCGCCGTGCATCGTGCTGGACTGCGGACGGGCGGCGGACTTGGCAATGCGCCGCCGGCGCGTCGCGCGGACCAGCTGGCGCCGCAGGGCGCGCGCTTGCGCTATGTGCAGTGTCCCTATGCGCCCTTCCTCGGCTCGAATGCGCAGAACGTCTGCGCCGGACTGTGAGCATCCCCATGGCTGCCCCCCACGCGCCGCTGAAACGCACCCTGCTGACGCTCGGCGTGCTGCTCGCGCTGCTGGCCGCACAGCGCCTGGCCGCGCAGAACGAGCTGCCGAAGACTGACGGCTTCGAGACGAGCACACCGGAAGCCACTGAGGCCGCGCCACCCGCCTTCAGCCGCAGTCGCGTTCCCGACTGCGAGCCGCTCAAGGCCGAAGACCTGCGCGTGCGCTCGCGGCGGCGGCCCGGCGATGCCGGTCTGGACTGCGTGCCGACCTACGACGAGGCGGCCGATCCGCGCACGCGGTCCCGCCTGCGTGACGAATCGCAGATCGAGCCGCGCGTCGACCACGGCATGCCTTCGCCGCTGGGCGCGCCTTCGCCCGATATCGCGCCGGTGCCTGACCGCTGGCGCATCGTCGACGCCCTGTACGGCGTGAACCTGTGGGATCCGTACAACCGCAACGTGCTGAAGGGCGACAGGCCGGTCCGCAATGGCGACGAGTTCTTCTCCGTCACGGCGATTGCGGACACCGTGCTGCAGACCCAGCGCTCGCCCACACCGGTCGGCTTCCAGAGCACCGAGCGGCCGGGTTCGAACGACGTGTTCGGCAATTCGCGGCAGGAGGTTTTCGTCGAGACGCTTTTGGTCGAGCTGGTGTACCTGAAGGGCAATACGGTGTTCCGTCCGCCCGACTACGAATTCCGCCTGACCCCGGCCTTCCAGTACAACCGCGTCGATCTTGAGGAAACCCTGGCGCTGAACGTCGACCCGCGCCGCGGCACGCGCCGCAGCGATCGCCACTTCGGCCTGCAGGCCGCCTTCTACGACTACCACCTCCGCGACGTGTCGGAGCACTACGACTTCGACAGCGTGCGCGTCGGCATCCAGCCAATGACCGCCGACTTCCGCGGCTTCCTGTTCAACGATGTGCCGCTGGGCGTGCGCCTCTTCGGCACGCGCAGGAACAACGTGTTCCAGTACAACCTCGGCCTGTTCCGGCGACTGGAGAAGGACACCAACAGCGGCCTGAACGACCTCGGCGAGTCGCCCCGCAAGGACGACGTCCTCATCGCCAACCTGTACTGGCAGGACCTCGGCACGCTCGGGCTGACCTCGCAGTTCGCCTTCCTGTACAACCGCAATCGCGAGGACGGCGAGTTCTACTTCGATCGCAACGGCTTCATCGCGCGGCCGGCGAGCTTCGGCGACGAGCGCCCGCGCCGCTACGACGTCGGCTACTTCGGCTACAGCGTCGACGGCCACATCGATCGGCTCAACGTGAGCGGCAGCGCGTACTACGCGGCCGGTCGCGAGAAGAACGGGGCCTTCAGCAGCGAGCCCTCCGACATCCGCGCGGCGTTTGCGGCCGCCGAGCTGTCGATGGATTTCTCCTGGATCCGGCCGCGCCTGTCCCTGCTGTACGCCAGCGGTGATTCCGATCCCTTCGACGATCGCTCGGAGGGCTTCGATGCGATCTTCGAGAACCCGCTGTTCGCCGGCGCCGACACCAGCTACTGGATCCGCCAGTCGGTGCCCCTGGTCGGCGGCGGGCGCGTCGCGCTGTCGGGCCGCAATGGCCTGCTGAACTCGCTGCGATCGAGCAAGGAGCAGGGCCAGAGCAACTTCGTGAATCCGGGCCTGCATCTCATCGGTGCCGGCGTCGATCTGGATCTCACGCCCGAGCTGCGGCTGTCCTTCAACGCCAACGGCCTGTGGTTTGACGCGACCGAGGTGCTGGAAGTCGCACGCCAACAGCCGGACATCCCGCGCCACATCGGCACCGATGTCTCGGCCGCGCTGATCTGGCGACCCTTCATGACCCAGAACGTGGTGATGCGGCTGTCGTACGCGGCCCTGCTGCCTGGCAGCGGGTATCGCTCACTCAATCCGGATCAGGGCCGCCCGCACTCGCTGCTGGCCAACCTGATCCTGACCTACTGACGAGGGCGATCATGATCGCGCAGACATTCGCGGTGATCCGCTCGCTGCAGCGTATCCGGGCGTGCATCGGGTGGGGATCGACCCACCGGAGCCGCGCCCTTCGCCCGTGCATAGGGTGGGTCTTGACCCACCGGTACTTCGCTCTGGCCTCGGTCCCCGCACGAGCACAGGAGGGTGCCTGCGATGGGCGGGGCGAGCGTCGAGGTTCGGTGGGTCAAGACCCACCCTATGGTCCTGCGTTGGCTATGGCAGTGATCAGCCGCGCCGCACCCGCTTTTCCCGCAGCGACCTTCGTCGTGTCGACGGCTTGCCGCGATCACCGACGTAGCGCAACGGTGGGTCAAGACCCACCCTATGCTTTCGCGGTGCCCACAGGGTGGGTCTTGACCCACCGCAGCCGCGCCCTTCGCGCGTGCATAGGGTGGGTCTCGACCCACCGCAGCCGCGCCCTCCGCGCGTGCATAGGGTGGGTCTTGACCCACCGGAGCTCCGCTCTGGCCTCGGTCCCCGCCCAAGCGCAGGAGGGTGCCTGCGATGGGCGGGGCGAACGTCGAGGTTCGGTGGGTCAAGACCCACCCTATGGGCGCGTTTTGCTTTCGGCGGTGCTGATGCTCGCCTCAAGCCTGTGCCTCGCCGCTGGCGGTAACTACGAAGCGGTCGAGCGCAGCGACCCGATGACCGCACCCGCGCCTGCGGGGCAAACCGCGGCGCAGGCGCATGCCAAGTCGGAAGGTTGCCTCGACTGCCACACCAAGACCGACATGCCGACCATGCATGCCAACCCGGCCGTCCAGCTGGGCTGCGTCGACTGCCACGGCGGAGACGCGAGCGTGCGCGTCCCCGAAGGTACGACGGCCGGCAGCGACGACTACACACAGTGGATGCAGCAGGCCCACGTGCTGCCGCGCTTTCCCGAGGCCTGGCCGAGCAGCGCCACGCCCGAGCGCACTTACACCCTGCTCAACGAAGAGCGGCCGGAGTTCATCCGCTTCATCAACCCGTCGGACTACCGCGTCAACGAGTTCGCCTGTGGCGCCTGCCATCAGTCGGTGATCGATGCCACACGGCGCAGTCTGATGGCGACCGGCGCGATGTTCTGGTCGGCGGCGGCCTACAACAACGGCATCCTGCCCTTCAAGCAGTCGATCCTCGGCGAGAGCTACACAGCCGATGGCCAGCCCGGGAAGCTGCTGGCGCCGATCCCACCAACGCCGGAGATGAAGTCGCGCGGCATCCTCGCCGAGCTCCTGCCGCTGCCGGCCTTCGAGACGATCAAGCCGGGCGACAACTTCCGCGTCTTCGAGCGCGGCGGCCGCAACATCCTCAGCCTGTTCCCCGAAACCGGCGTGCCCAACATCGCCGGCAACATCCAGCGCCTGGAAGAGCCCGGCCGCCCCGATATCCGCCAGAGCAACCGTGGCCCTGGCACCGGTGCGCGCATTTCCGTTCCCGTGCTGAACATGCACAAGACGCGGCTCAACGACCCGATGATGTGGTTCGCCGGCACCAACGACCAGCCCGGCGACTACCGCCACTCGGGCTGCGCGTCCTGCCATGTGGTCTATGCCAACGACCGCGACCCGCGCCACTCGGGGCCCTATGCCGCGCACGGCCATGCCGGCATGAGCGCGAGCGCCGACCCGACCATTCCGAAGGACCGCTCGGGGCACGCGATCACCCACGGCTTCACCCGCGCGATCCCCAGCAGCCAGTGCATGGTCTGCCATATGCACCAGCCGAACATGTTCATGAACACCTTCCTCGGCTACACCATGTGGGACTACGAGTCCGACGCTCCGCACATGTGGCCGGCGCAGCAGCAGTACCCGGATGCCAAACGCATGCGCGAGGTGCTGGAGCGCAACCCCGAGGGCGCGGCGCCGCGCGGCAACTGGGCCGACATCGACTTCCTCGCCAAGGTCTGGGATCTGAACCCGCAGCTCAGCGACACCCAGTTCGCCGACTACCACGGCCACGGCTGGAACTTCCGCGGCGTGTTCAAGCGCGATCGCGAGGGCAATCTGCTGGACGCCGAAGGCCAGCAGGTCGCGAACGACGACCCCGAGAAGTTCAAGAAGGCCGTGCATCTGTCGTCCATCCACGTCGACGTTGGCATGCACTGCGTGGACTGCCACCTCAACAGCGATGGCCACGGCAACGGACACATCGTTGGCGAGGTGGCGATGGCGGTCGAAGTCGGCTGCAAGGACTGCCACGGCGATGCCGACAGCTATCCCAGCCTCTACACCTCGAACCCGGCGGCCTTGAACGGCGGCCAGGACCTGCGCCTGCTGCGCACGCCCGATGGCCGACGCCGCTTCGAGTGGGTTGGCGACAGACTCTTCCAGCGCTCGATGCTGGACCCGAACCTCGAATGGGAGATGAGCCTGGTGCGCGACAGCGTCACCCCGGGCAATGCCCACTACAACGCGAAAGCCGCGCGCGCCAAGACGATGTCGACCGACACCGCGACCCAGGCCTTCGGGCCCGAGGTCGCGCCGGCCGACTATGCGCACAGCTCCGAGAAGATGGAGTGCTACGCCTGCCACACCAGCTGGACGACGACCTGCGGCGGCTGCCATCTGCCGGTCGAGGCCAACTGGAAGACCGAGCGCCACCACTACGAGGGCGGGGCAACGCGCAACTACGCGACCTACAACCCGCAGGTCGCGCGCGACGAGGTCTTCATGCTGGGCCGGCACAGCCCGGCCAAGGGCGGCAAGATCGCGCCGGTGCGCAGCTCCTCGGCGCTGGTGCTGTCCTCGACCAATGCCAACCGCGAGCGGATCTACGTGCAGCAGCCGCCGATCGCGGCAAGCGGCTACAGCTCGCAGGCGATGAATCCGCACTACCCGCACACCGAGCGCAAGACCGAGACCCGCGTCTGCAGCGACTGCCATCTGTCGGCCGAGCGCGACAACAACGCGATCCTCGCGCAGACGCTGATGCTCGGCACCAAGTTCATCGATTTCGTCGGCTTCAATGCCTGGGTCGGCGGCGCGGGCGAAGTGGCCGCGGTACAGGTCACCGAATGGGATGAACCGCAGGCGGTGATCGGCAGCTACCTGCACCGCTACGCCTATCCGGACTGGTTCAAGGCGCACGAGGAGCGCGGACGCGAGCTGACCACCCTGCATCGGCACCGCTCGGGCGAGGTCGGCTGCCTGCAGCTGCGCGGCGAGTATCTGTTCGCCGCCGCAGGCGACGAAGGTCTGCGTGTCTATGACGTCGCCAACATCGCCAACAAGGGCTACAGCCAGCGCATCGTCAGCGCGCCCTTTTCGCCGCTGGGTCAGAGCTCGCGGCTGGACTCGGCCAATGCCACCTGCCTCAGTCTGGTCACCACCCAGCCCGTGCATCCGGCGCGCAATGAAGGCGAGCAGATGCGGGTGGACAACCAGGAACAGCCCTTCCACCCGATCTACAGCTACGCCCTGGTGACCGATGCGGTCGAGGGCCTGATCCTGGTCGACATCAACACCTTCGCCGACGCCGAGCCGCGCAACAACCGCATCGAGCGCGCGCTGACCTGGAACCCGGACGGTGCGCTCACCGGCGCGCGGCACATCGAGATGGCCGGCTACCGCGCCTACATCAGCACGCCGCGCGGCGTCGTCGTGGTCAACCTCGATTCGCCGCTGGCGCCCAAGGTGGAGGCCTTGATCTCACTCGTCGGCGCGCGGGCGGCGGCCGTGCAGTTCCGCTACCTGTTCGTGCTCGACGACGAGGGTCTCAAGTCGGTCGACATCACCCACCCGGCCGCACCGCGGGTGATCGCCAACAACACGATCGCGCTGGCCGATGCCCATCGGGTGTTCGTGGTGCGCGACTACGCCTATGTCGCCGCCGGCAGCGAGGGTCTGGTGCTGGTGGATATCCGCCGACCCGAGACCCTGCGCGAGTACCAGCGCCTGGGCGCGGCCGAGGGCATCGCAGATGCGCGCGACGTCGTGGTCGCCACCACCAATGCCTCGCTGTTCGCCTACGTCGCCGACGGCGGCGAGGGCCTGAAGGTGCTGCAGCTGACCTCGCCGGCCAGCCAGCCCAACTTCTACGGATTCAGCCCCGCGCCGAAACCCGAGCTGATCGCACGCTATCCAACCCGGCGGCCGGCGCTGAGTCTGTCGCGCGCGCTGGAGCGCGATCGCGGCGTCGATGAAACCGGCGGCCAGGTCGCGGTGTTCGGGCGGCTGGGTTCGCGTCCGCTGAATCTCGAAGAGATGCAGCGTCTGTACCTCAACAAAAACGGGGAGCCCTGGTATGTCCACGATCAGCTGCCTGAGTAAGGCCGCCGCGCTGGCCCTGCTCGCCTTCGCTTCGGTGGCGCAGGCGCAGCCGCCCGAGCAGCAGGTCAGTCACCAGCACATGGGCCCTGCGAGCTGCGCATCCAGCGCCTGCCACGGTCGCGTCTCGCCCGAGTCGAACGCCAACGTGCGGCTCGACGAATACCGGATATGGTCGCGCGAGGATCGCCACGCCCGCGCCTACCAGACGCTGTTGAGCGACGCGTCGAAGGCGATCGCGCGGCGGCTGGGTATCGGCGAGGCGCACGAGGCCCAGGTCTGCCTCGACTGCCACGCCGACAACGTGCCCGAGGCGCAACGCGGCGAGAAGTTCCAGTTGAGCGATGGCGTCGGCTGCGAGGCCTGCCACGGTGGCTCCGAGGCTTGGCTGGCTTCGCATGCCGAGGCCGGGGCTACCCACGCCGACAATCTCGACAAGGGCCTGTATCCGCTGTCCGATGTCGGCCAGCGCGCCGAGCTGTGTCTGTCCTGCCACTACGGCAACAGCGCGAAGTTCGCCGGCCACGACATGATGGCGGCGGGGCATCCGCGCCTGTCCTTCGAGCTGGTCGCATTCACCGCCAACCAGCCCGCGCACTTCGATTTCGACGAGGACTACGAGCGCCGCAAGAGCCCGCAGCCGGCGATCCGTCTGTGGATCGAGGGTCTGGCATACGCGGTGAAGGCGCAGACCGCCCTGCTGCGCAGCGAGCGCGTGCACCGCGGCGGCCTGTTTCCCGAGTTGGCGGTGTTCGACTGCCACGCCTGCCATCACCCGATGGACGACCGCCGCAATGCGCAGACCGCCGTGCACGCCGGTTTGGGGCAGGGGGCGGTGCGGGTCAATGACAGCAGTGCCCTGCTGCTGATCGCCGCCCTCGAAGTCTTCGATCCCGCGCAGGCGACGGCGCTGCGCGGCGAGCTCAACGCCCTGCACCGCGCGAGCGCGCGCAGCTTGGCCGATCTGCGCACGACGGCCGCGAGCATGGACCGCCGCATGGACGGCGTGCTGACCGCCCTGCAGGGCCGCAGCTTCAAGCCGGAAGACCTGCGCAGCCTGCGCACGGCCCTGCTCAAGCGCGCCGGCGCCGGCGCCTACCGCGACTTCGCCGCCGCCGAGCAGGCCTACTTCGCGATCGAGACCCTGTGCATCGAACTGGGCGAAGGCGAGCGCTTGAAGCCGCAGTTGAACCAGCTGTTCGCCAGCCTGGAAGACGAGCACCGATTCCGGCCGGATCGCTTCTCCACCGCGGCGCAGCGGCTGCCCGGTGCGCCCTGAAGGGCTGGCGCAGGTGCAGGCCGCGGCCGAGAATGCGCGCACTGCGGGCAGTTCAGGACAGGTCGCATGGGCGCTGAGAACAGCGGCTACAAGCTGAGGGCGGAGGCGGACGGCAGCGAGACGCCGATCCGCCACGGCATGGTCGTCGGCCGCGGTGACGACTGTGATCTGGTGATCCAGCTTGGCGTGGTGTCGCGTCGGCACGCGCGCATCAATGTCGTCGATGGCAGCCCTTGGGTGGAGGATCTCGGCTCCACCAATGGCACCACGGTCAACGGCGAGCGTGTCGTCTCGGCGACGCGGCTCAAGCCGTCCGACATCGTCTGCTTTGACGATGTGGCCTATCAGGTGCTGGCTGCGTCAGCCGTGGTCGCAGCCGCGGCCGACCGCGATCGCACGGTGCTCGGCGCGCGCGTGCTGCCGCCGATTGGCGCACAGGAGCCCACGCTGGACAGCGCGCCTGCTCAGGCACGGCCCGCCGCCGCTGCCGAACCGCTGCCTGCGCCCGAGCCGGCGCGACCGCGTTCTGCGGCAGCGCCGGCTGCGATCGAAGGCCTGCCGCTGAGCTGGGCCGATGCGGATCATCTGGAGCCCGCATCGCGTACGCAGGCCTTGCCCATCCTGCTGCGCCAGATCAGCCAGAAGTCGGGCGATACCGAAGGCCTGATCGAGGCCGCACGTCAGCACAGCGCGCGACGACTGCCGCGCTTGATCGGCTTGAACCAGGCCATCGCCGGCCAGGTTTTCGATCTCGATACCGGGCAGGGCCGCAGCAAGTGGGAGCTGGGCCGCGATGCCGGGGCTGACATTCGCATCCCCGATGAGAGCGTGTCCGGGCGACATGCGCAGATCGTCTGCGAGGAGGGGCGCTGGAAAGTGGTCAACCTGATGTCCGTCAACGGCAGCTTCGTCAACGGCCGCAAGGTGCTGAGCGCCTACCTCAAGACCGCCGACAAGATCCGTCTCGGCAACGTCGAGCTCGCCTTCGACGCGGGCGAAGGCGGCGCCGTGCCGCGCGCCGCCTCAGGCGTGGCCGGAGCCGGCCTCTGGGCGCGCCTGCGTGCGGCGCTGCGGCGCCTGTTCGGGCGCGGCTGAGGCGGCGACGCTGGGGCTGGGTCAGGTTGACGCCGAGGGCAGCGAGGCCCAACGCCGCACGCCTCAAGGATCGACACGCGCCGGGGTCCGCGCCGTTGGGCTGCGCTGCGCTTGGCCCAACCTGCGACCGGGCCGTACGGCAAGCGAGGCCCGACAGCGCAACCGCCTCGCCTCCATCTGGCGCGGCCTGCGGCCTTCGATGGCCGTCGCCGATGCCGCACATACGCCAAGGTGTGCGGTGCGCGTCGATATGCGCCTCCCGCATTGGTCGCGGCGACGGTGAGCGCCTATTCTTCCCGGCTCGACTTCCCCGGAGCCTTCGCGATGTTCTTCGAGCTGCAGCCCGCACCCGCCGATCCCATCCTGGGCCTGATGGCCGCGTTCCGCGCCGATCCGCGGCCGCACAAGATCGATCTGGGCGTGGGCGTGTACAAGGACGAGGCGGGCCACACGCCCGTGCTGGCCTGCGTGAAGCGCGCGGAAGCGCGGCGCCTCGAGCGCGAGGACAGCAAGACCTACATCGGCATGGCCGGTGATCCGGGCTTCAACGCCGCGCTGGAGAAGCTCGCCCTGGGCGATGCGCCGGCGCTGGCCGAAGGCCGCGTGGCCACCGCGCACACGCCGGGCGGCACCGGCGCTCTGCGTGTTGCCGCCGAGCTGATCAAGCGCGCGCGTCCCGAAGCCACCGTGTGGGTCAGCGACCCGACCTGGGGCAATCACCCGTCGGTGTTCAAGGCCGCGGGTTTGAAGGTGCGCGAATACCCCTACTACGACGCCGCCACGCAGTCGCTGCGCGGCGAGGCCATTCTGGCAGCGCTGTCTGCGGTGCCAGCGGGCGACGTCGTGCTGCTACACGCCTGCTGCCACAACCCCAGCGGCGTTGACCTCGAAGCGCAGCACTGGCAAGCGGTGGCCGAGCTGGCCGAGAAGCAGGGCTTTCTGTGTTTTGTCGACATGGCCTACCAGGGCTTCAGCACGGATCTTGACAGCGATGCCTACGGTCCGCGCCTCTTGGCGCAGCGCCTGCCCGAGCTGCTGCTGGCCACCTCCTGCTCGAAGAACTTCGGCCTCTACCGCGAGCGCATCGGCGCGGTCAGCGTGATCGGCCACAGCGCCGCGCAGACCCAGGCGACCTTCTCGCAGCTGCTGTCGGCGATCCGCAATGTCTATTCGATGCCGCCGGCGCACGGCGCGATCCTGGTGCGCGAGATCCTCGAAGACGCCGAGCTGCGCGCGCAGTGGCTGCAGGAGCTGGCCGACATGCGCGGCCGCATCAACCACTACCGCAGCGCGATGGTGCAGGCCCTGCGCGAGGCGGGCGTCGAACGCGACTTCGGCTTCATCGAACGCCAGCGCGGCATGTTCAGCTTCCTCGGCATCACACCCGAACAGGTCGAGCGCCTGAAGACCGAGCACGCGATCTATATGGTTGGCAGCAGCCGCATGAACATCGCCGGGCTGTCGGCCGCGAACCTCGCGTACTTTGCCGCGGCGCTCAAGGCGGTGATTTGATCGAGAGCCGGGATTGGGGATTGGGGATTTGCAGCCGCCGAGGCTTAAGCCTCCGCGCAACCCGCTCTCCGGGCTCAGGCGGCAGTGAGCGGAGAGGCGGGCTCGACACTCGCACCGCGCAGCCAGCCTTTGGACGAATCCCGAATCCCGTGCCCTCGCGCGCAGCGCTCGGGCGCTCATCGGCGCGCGGACCCATGGTCCGCAAGCGCGCCTCTTCGCTCCCCAATCCCGGCCCTCAAGGCCGCCCCGACGCTCCGCGATAGCGATCCAGTCGCGACTGCTTGCCCAGCGGGAACAAGATCTGCGGAATCACCGCGGCAACCGGCGTTTTCTCGATCTTGAGGCGGTACAGGCCGTCGATGCCGCCCACGGAATCGGTTTTCAGCGAGAGGAAGTTGTCGGTGGAAAAGGGCTTGCCGGGCACGAAATCCATGGCCAGCGCCTGCAGACGTCCGAGCACGTCGGGCAGCGGGATCACGAGCCGCTTGAGGTGCATGCCGCGCGCGGTGTAGCGCACGATCTCCGCGAGCGTCATCACCTCGGGCCCGTACAGCTCGTAGCTCTGCTGGTGGGCGCTGGAGTCGTCGAGCGTCTGCACCATCGCCGCCACCACATCACCGACGTAGACCGGCGCGAACTTGGCGCCGGCGCGGGCCAGCGGCAGCACCGGCGAGAACGACAGCAGGAACTTGAAGCGGCTGAACAATCCGTCGCCCGGGCCGAAGATCACCGAGGGCTGGTAGATCGTCCAGTCGAGGCCCGAGGCCTTGACCAGTGCTTCCGCCTCGCCGCGCGTCTTCAGGTAGTGGCTCTCACCGCGCCCGGCGTTGAGCGCGCTCATCTGCAGCAGGCGACGCACGCCGGCGGCCTTGCAGGCGTCGATCACGCAGCGGGTCAGCTCGACGTGGGCGCGCTTGAAGCCGGCGCCGCCAAAGCCGGCTTCATTGAGGATGCCGACCAGATTGATGACCGCGTCGGCGCCCTGCAGGGCGGCGCTCAGCGAAGCGCTGTCATAGGGGTTCGCCGCGCGCACCCGCACGCGCGGCAGCACGGCCAGCTGCGGTTTGGCGTCGGCATTGCGGCTGAGCACATCGACCGAGTGGCCGAGCGTGGAAAGGCGTGCGACGAGGTGGCTGCCGACAAAGCCGGTGCCGCCGAGGATGACAATTTTCATGGAATGCAGTCCGAGGAGGCGCGTCGGGCGCGCCGTTGGGGTGCGAAGGGTAGCAAGCGCTGCGCGGGCGGGGGCGGGAACGGGTTGAGAAAGCAGCGACCGAGTCGCTTGGCCTTCGCAGAAGCAGCGACCGAGTCGCTCAGTCTTTGCAAGGAAAGCGACCGAGTCGCTTGGCCCTCGAAAAAGCAGCGACCGAGTCGCCTGGGAGCCTGTCGGGCTTTGGTGGTCGAGGCGAAAGTTCGGCGGCGTGAGGACAGGGTTTCGGCGGTTTGCAGGCCCATTGCAGCGCTATGGTTCAAGAATCGGCGGAAACATGGACTGCGCAGACGGATGTGCAGCCCGGCCATCCAAAGTCCGACGGGCTCCTAGCGCGCTTTGCTGCCGGCGTGGCGCATGCGCTCAAGCCAGCGCGCATGCGCTTTTGCTGAAGGGCTGGCGACCAGGCCGATCAGCGTATGCCGCACGGGCCCAAAACCGACGAAGCGCAGCACGTTGCGCTCAAGACTCTTGAGGCTGTGGGATCGATAGAACCAGCGGTAGACGAAGCCTGGCATGCCCATCGTCACCACCACATGGGCGCTGCGCCCCTGCAGCGGCTTCAACTCGCCCGGGCCGCGGTCGCCGCCCGGCGCGGTGATGCCGGGCCGAAGCACGTGCTCCAGTGCCGCCTTGGTGTGCGCGGGCAGGTCGCCCAGCCACATCGGATAGCAGAGCAAGAGGTGCTGGCACCACAGCAGGTCTTCCTGCAGCGGGCGCAGTGTTTCAGGCACGTGCCCTTGCTCCCATTCGGCTGCGGTGCGCAGCAGCGGCACATCGATGCCGCCGAGATCGAAGCGTCGAACGTCGTGGCCAGCGGCCTGCGCTGCCTCGGCATAGCTCGCCGTCAGCGCGCGGCCGAAGCGGGTGGGATCGGGGTCGGGGTGACCCTGCAGCACCAGAACTCGCGTGGCCATGCGCTGAACTCCTGCAAGCGGGTGCCGTGAGGGTGACACAGCCTGATGGCGAAGGCTGCGACGTCGGCGCTTGCGGGCGATCAAGCGCCGCGGAGTTCACGCCAGCGCGCTCGCGTCTGGCCCCAGATCTCGATCGGCAGCGGCTCGAACGGCGGCGGCAGGCGCCCCGGCCCGCGCAGCTCAGAGCCGAGCCGTTCGGCCAGTCGCTGCGAGGGCAGGTTGTTCGGATCAATGGCGTGGATGACCTCGACCCAGCCCAAGGTGTCGAAGGCCCAGTCGATGCTGGCGACTGCGGCTTCCTGCGCGTAGCCCTGCCCCTGCGCTTCGCGCAGCAGGCCCCAGCCGACTTCGGTGCCGGGCCAGCCCTCGGGCTGCCACGGCCCGATCCGTCCAAGCCACTGTCCGGTGCTGCGTTCGATCACCGAGAACATGCCGAAGCCCTGGATCTGCCAGCTGCCCACCATCGTGAGAAAGCCGCGCCATGCGGCAGCGCGAGGCTGCACCCCGCCGATGAAGCGCGCGCTCTCTGGATCCGCCATCAGCTGGGCCCAACCATCGAAGTCCTGGCCGAGCGGTGGGCGCAGCTGCAGGCGCGGGGTCAGCAGTTCGGGCATGGGGCGTGCTCGCAAAAATTGATAATGCGGGTGACCATCGGCAGCCCGCAGGGTGGGAGCGATATGCCAAAGTTCGGCGTCCGATGGGTCGGTGCAATGGGGGAAGGGTAGTGCGATCTGGGTGGCAAGGCGAGGCGACGAAGGGGCGTTGCATCGGCTGGCTGGTGGCGGGCCTGGTCTGCGCATGCGCAGTATCCGCGCAGCCGGCCGATGCGCCGCTCGCTGCGGCATTGCAGCAATGCCGCGAGTCGCGCCAGGAGCGACCGCGCGAGGCGCTGCAGCTGTGCGAGAGCGCTGCGGAGTCATTGCGCGCGCAGAACGACTTTGACAGCGCGTTTGAAGCGCTGATGCACGCCGCTCTGCTGGCCACCCAGGGCGGTGAAGTGGAGCGTGCGCAGGTCGCGCTCGATCGTGCCGCCCTGCTGCTGGGGCAAGTCGAGGATCCGCTGGCCTCGCAGCGCATCGCCCGGCGTCGCGGCCAGCTGGCCTATGCGCGCGGCGAGCCTGCCTCGGCGCTGGGCAGTTTCCTCGAAGCCTTGGCCATCGCCCGTTCGCTGCGCGACACGGGGGCGATCGCGATCAGCGAGAACGATGTCGGCGTTGCCTACTGGCAGATGGGCGACTACGGCGCGGCCCTGGGTCATTTGCAGGCCAGCCTGGCGGCGAAGCAGGAGCAGGGCGACCGTGACATCGCCAGCACTCTTGCAAACATCGGTGGCTTGTACGGCGAACTCGGCGACACCCGACGCGCCATCGACATGCTTGAGCGCGCGCTCTCCCTGCATCGCGCCTCCGGCTCGCCGCAGCTGATCGGCGGTGCGCTTGAAGAGCTGGCGCTGCTGGAGGCGCGCAGCGGCCAGATCGAGCAGGCCCGCGCGAGCTTCGACGAGGCGTGGTCGCTGTACGAAGCGGCCAACGCATCGCGACAGCGCATGCGCTTGGCCTTGCGGCGAGCGCGCATCGAGGCCGAGCATTCGCCAGCTCTGGCGCCCGCTTGGCTGACCCGCGCGCGTGAGGCCGCCGCACAGCTGGGGCGCTCCGAACTGCTCGCGGCCGAGATCATCGAGGCGCGTTTGGCCGCCACGCCTGCGCAGGCGGTCGAAGCCTATGGGGAGCTGAAGCGGGTGCTGCGCGTCGATGCGGATGTCGAGCCGACGCTGGCGCCCGAGGCCGAAGCCCTGCTGGCCGAACTCGCCGAGCGCATGGGTCGACCGGGCGAGGCGCTGCAGCATCTTCGCGAGCATCTGCGACTTCAGCGCGGCCTGGATGAGGCGCGTCACAGCCAGCGTCTCGACGCGCTGCGCGTGCGGCTCGATCTGACCCTGGCAGAGGCCGAGCGCGATCGCCTGCAGCGTGAGAACGCCCTGCAGACGTCGGAGATCGCGCGCCGTCGGGCTCAGACCCTGGTGCTTGGCGCCGGCGCTTTGCTGGTGGTGGCGGGTTTGGTGCTGTTCTTCCAGCGACGGCTCTATCTGCAGCGGCTGCAGGCGCGCGAGGAGCGCCAGCGGCTGGAGCAGCGTATTGCTGAAGCGCGCCGCGCCGCGGATGCGCTGCGCGCGGATCTGCGCTCGATGGAGTGGCTGCTGGATCGTGAGGGCAGCCCAGCCCTGGTGTTCGACGCCAGCGGACAGATCCGCGCGGTGACGCGTGCGGCCGCCGATCTGTTGGGCGCGCGCGTGGACGGCGTACGCGGCAGTGCGCTGGCGAGCGTGATCGGCGAGTCAGCGGCGGCGGCCGCGCAGTCGCGCGTTGAGCAGGCTTCGCTGGTGGATGAATCGCAGATCGAACTGGCCGAGGACAGCGTCGACGACGGCTTGCCCGCTGGCCTCAGCTTCAGCCTTCAGCGGCTGTCGCTCGAAGAGGAGCTCGGAGTGCTGCTGCTGCGCCCGCGCCCGGCGGAAGCGGAGAGCCCGGTGAGCGGGCTCGCCGCGCTGGCGGTGGAAGCGGAAGACGATGCCTCGATGACCGCCAGCGAGCCGCAGCAGCGCTTTCGTGCGCTGCTGGTCACGCTCATGCAGCTCAGCCTGGACCTGTGGGAGCGCTTGACCCGCAAGACCCGGATCGACCTCGCCGAGCGCAGCGGCGTCTGGCGGATCACCATTGATGAGGGGCGGCTGCGCGTGCGTGCGATGGATCGGTACTTGAGCCTCGACACCCTGCCCGAGAAGCCGCGCTGGCGTGAGGTGCTGCGCACGGCCTACTTCGTGCTGGCAGAGCTTGAGCTCTCGCCGGATCAGCGCCAGCAGATGGAAGCGCTGATCGAGTCGGTGCTGAACTGGACGCGCAAGCGCCCTTGAATCCGTGCGCTTGCGTCAGCCTGACCGCGCGCTTTGTCAGACTTCGATGCGAACAGCCCCCGGTCATTCGGGCCGGGGGCTGGGCGGTGAAGCGCCGGTTGGAAGCGGCCAGCGCTGCAGCCGGGTTCACTCGCAGCGCAGGCAGAGGCCGGCCGCGCCCTGCTTCAGGCTGTAGCGGCCCGCGTCCTTGGCGTCGACCAGGGACAGCGGCCACTCGGCGACCGCAATGACCTCGCCGCGGTCACTGTCGGAGCGCTTGGCCAGCGTGAACTGCTCGCAGTGCGCGCTCGCCATCGCTAGCGCCGTCCTTGCTTGCTCGACCTCCTCCTCCTCTTCTTCGCGTGGATCGGTCGGATAGTCGTCGTCGAACTCGCCGACCATCTTCGGCAGGGTGTTCTCGGGCAGGGCAGAGCGAACGCGATTCTCGCCTTCTTCCTCTTCCTCTTCCTCGCGCGGATCGGTCGGGTAGTCATCGTCGAACTCGCCGACCATCTTCGGCAGCGCTTCAGGAGGCAGGATCGAGCGGGTGCGCACCTCGTCTTCCTCCTCTTCTTCCTCTTCGCGCGGATCGGTCGGGTAGTCATCGTCGAACTCGCCCACCATCTTGAACAGCGGACCGCGAGGCGCGGGCGTCGCCTGCTCCAGCCCCTTGAATGCGTCCGGGTAGAAGTGGAACTCCGCCACTGGCACCAGGGTGCCAGTGCTGCACCATTCGGCGGACGGCAGGTCGATGCCGCGCGTGTCGGCGGAGAGCATCATGAAGCTGCCGGCGGTGATCAGGCCGAAGACGAAGACGCGCATGGGACACCTCGAGGGCTTGCGGTGGTTGGGGCCTCCACTAAGCGTCATTGCGCCCCGGTTGTCGACCGTTTCTTGGGATCATTAGGGAACATTTAGCCGCACGCTTGGCGAACATGGCTGCAATCTTGAAGAAGTTTTGCGTGTTTGAATCTGTCCTCGCCCGGCGGACTCGCGCTCCCCGGGACGCAGGCGGTCGGCGCGGGTCGCAGCCTCGCGGTCATCGCGCCGGACTACACTGCGCGGCCTTTCCCGCTCGGCTGTGCTGACATGATCGACCGCGCCCGCTCGCGTCTCACCCCTCTCCGCTGCGCGCTGTTCGGGGCGCTGGTCTGTGCAGGCGCTGCAAGCTGCGCACACAGCCCGGCGCGGCACTCGGCGGCCGTCGGCCCGGTACCCACGTCTGCCGACCCCGAGCTCCGTGTGGCAGCGCACGACGAGTCGCCGCAGGCGTGGTTCGCGTCGGGCGCGGCGGCCGCCGCGGCGCGCGGCGCCGGGCAGGCGTCGGCGCGCAATCTGATTCTGTTTGTCGGCGACGGCATGGGCCCGACGACGGTGGCGGCGGCGCGCATCCTCGACGGCCAACGTCGCGGCGCCACCGGCGAGGAGAACCAGCTGAGCTTCGAGGCGTTTCCGCACACCGGCTACAGCAAGACCTACAACACCGACCTGCAGACGCCGGACTCGGCCGGCACCATGAGCGCGATGATGAGCGGCGTGAAGACCCGTGCCGGCGTCATTGGTCTCGACGGTCGCGCGCGCCTGGGTGACTGCGGCTCGGCGCCGGGCGCGAAGTTGCCCAGCCTGCTGCAGCTGGCGGAAGCCGCGGGCCTGGCCACGGGCGTGGTCACGACCACCCGCATCACCCACGCCACGCCGGCGGCGACCTATGCGCACACGCCGCACCGCGATTGGGAAGCCGATGCCCTGGTGCCGGCCGCAGACCGCGCCGCCTGCGCGGACATCGCGCGCCAGCTGGTCGAGTTCGACCACGGCGACGGCATCGAAGTGGTGATGGGCGGCGGTCGCCAGATGTTCCTGCCGGCGACGGCGAGTGACCCCGAGTACCCCGATAGCCGTGGGCTGCGCGAGGACGGTCGCGACCTGTTGGCCGAATGGCAGGCGCGCCATCCCGAAGGGCGCTACGCGTGGAATCGTGCGGGCTTCGAAGCGATCGATTTCGGCGCGGCCGACAAGGTCTTCGCGCTGTTCCAGCCGGGCCACATGCAGTACGAGCACGATCGCCCCGCCGATGCGGCCGGAGAGCCCAGCCTGGCCGAGATGGTGTCAGCGGCGATCACCCGTCTGCAGCGCAGCGAGCAGGGCTTCCTGCTGGTGGTGGAAGCCGGTCGCATCGATCACGCCCATCACGCCAACAACGCCTACCGCGCGCTGACCGACACCATCGCGCTGTCGGACGCCGTGGCCGCCGCTCGCGCCGCGACCTCGATCGAGGACACGCTGATCCTGGTCACCGCCGACCACAGCCACGTGCTGAGCTTTGCCGGCTACAGCCATCGAGGCAATCCGATCCTCGGCAAAGTCACCGACCGCACCGGTACCGAGGATGTCGAGTTGCAGCGCGACATGACGGGCCGCGTGTTCACGACCCTGGGCTATATCAACGGCCCCGGCTATGCCGCAGCCAGCGACCGGCAGCCGGAAGGCGTCAAGCGCCAGCCGCACGAGCCTGCGCGTTTCGAGGCCCGCGACGCGCGACCCGATCTGGAGAACGTCGACACCACCGATCCCGACTTCCTGCAGCCCAGCCTGTGGGCCCTGAAGAGCGAGACCCACGGTGGCGAAGACGTGGGCGTGTATGCGATCGGCCCCGGTGCCAGCGCAGTGCGCGGCGTGATGGAGCAGAACGTGATCTTCCACCTGCTGCTGCAGGCGCAGCCGCTGCTGCGCGCGAACGCTTCGGCGGCGGGACCGCGCTGAGTCGGACCTGCGGTCGGCCCGAGGGCGCGCCAGCCTGCGTCGAGCCTGGGCCGACGCGTGCTGGCCGCAGCAGAGGTGAGCGCTGTGACGAAGGTCGGGCCCTTGGCTGCCAGCTTCAGTGTGCGGCCGACGATTCGCCTAACGCCTTGCTCAAGTTGTTCTTAAGTCCTGAGTGCGCAGCGCCGGTGCGCTGGCGCGGCTCAGAGAGGCTCACATGGCCTGCGCGTCCGCGCTGACGGAAAGCAGCTTCAGGGGCGAGGGGGCGGGGTCGATCGAAAGCCCTCCTGTCCGTCCCTGGGTTTCGCGCGCCAGCGCCTCAATCGGACGTCCCAGGGGGCTGGACAGCTCGAACAGGACCGGCTCCGCCTTGGCACGGTTGCCTTCGACCGTCTGCACCCCAGGGCCCTGAACCGTATAGACAACCGGGACCAGCAGTTCGTGTTTCCGTCCGTCCTCACGGGGCTCCACGAACTCATATGTCCAGGATTGCACCGCCGTCAGCGAAGACTCGACGAAGGGCGCGATGAGTCGACGGTGACGATCCTCGTCGCGCACCCGCTGGTTGAGTACGCGCGCCATGACCGGTTCCGCCTTGGCAACCGTGCCGGTGTCGTCCAAGGTCAGACGGATCAGCACCTCGGCGGCAACGCCATCACGCAGCGAGTTGCTTGGGTACCGCGGCGGCGTCTGCGCGTTCGCCAGTGGCTGCCCGAACTCCACATCGCCAAACACCAGCTGGAAGCCCTCGCTGGACTTCAGTTGGTCCAAACGCACGTAGACCGATGTGCGGATCCGTCTGGCCTCGCCATCGACCATGAACGGCTCGAATCTCCATGCGCGCATGGCGTCGACGATGCTCTTTTCCGCGCTGGGGGTGAGTCGGCTTTGGCGCAAAGTGATGCCCTCCACCTCTCCCCGCGCGTCCACTTCGATGACTCCGCCGAGGTGGATCGATTCGACGACCTCGGCTGGGGCCTCGCTCTCGCTCAAGGCGGCCGCGTGCGTTGGCGAGGTCGGCGACATGAGCAGGGCGAGGGCGGCAGTCAGCGCGAAGGCAATCGGTTTCATGAAGTGGATCCTTGAATCAATCGAAGGTGCGCCCGTGCCGAGAAGCGGCAAGTGGAAAGCGCGCAGAGCAGTGTGACGCCGAGTACCGACCGAAACACCCTGTCAGATCCTACAGGTTACGCAGAGCTGCAGCCGCTGCAGCTTCGAAGCGACCCGCGCGAGCCAGACGGTGTGGTCCAACGCCAAGCCCGTGAGGCCTCGCAGCACCGCGATTCGGCCGACCAGCTCAAGCGCTGCGCCGAAGCGCCTGCTGGGGAAGGCCGCAGAGCTTCGCGCGTTCGCCCTGGACCCGCCAGTCGGGCGCGAAAGGAGAACTTAGGAGCACGCGCCGATCGAAAGGCTCTGGGCCCACCCGGAAGGCCGAGGCGCGGCGGTCATTCGGAACGCGCGGCAACGCGCGCACAGGGAGCTACCGCCGCGGCATGCCAGGGCGGACACGCTTGCGTGTGGGTGCCCCTCCCACGGGCAGTGCCAACCTACGCAAACGGCGGCCCAGAAGGCCGCCGTTCGCAGGTGACCCAGTCGCGCGACAGCCTGGGCTACAGCGCTTTCTCCAGCTCCGGCACGATCTGGAACAGATCGCCGACCAGGCCGAAATCGGCAACCTCGAAGATCGGGGCCTCCGCGTCCTTGTTGATGGCGACGATGGTGCCGGCGTCCTTGATGCCGGTGAGGTGCTGGATCGCGCCGGAGATGCCGCAGGCGATGTACAGCTCGGGCGCGATGATCTTGCCGGTCTGGCCGACCTGCAGTTCGTTCGGCACGTAGCCGGCGTCGACCGCCGCGCGCGAGGCGCCCACCGCCGCGCCGATCTTGTCGGCCAGGCTGTAGATGATCGCGAAGTTCTCGGCCGAGCCCAGCGCGCGGCCGCCGGAAACCACCTTCGAGGCGGCCTGCAGGTCGGGGCGATCGCTGCTGCCCTGTTTCAGCTCGACGAAGCTCGTGTGGCTCGGCAGCGCGACATCGATGCCGACCGCTTCAACCGCGGCGCTGCCGCCTGCGCCCGTGGCCGGCCACGAGGCCGCGCGCACGGTGGCGACGACAGGCTTATCGGCCGGCGCCTCGACGGTGATGATCGCGTTGCCGGCGTAGATCGGGCGGGTGAAGCGGTGGCTGCCTTCGACCGTCATCAGGTCGGAGACCTGCGGCGCATCCAGCAGCGCGGCAATCGCCGGCATCACGTCCTTGCCGAAGCTGCTGCTGGGGCCGAACACGTGGCTGTAGCCGGCGGCCAGCTTGGCAACCACCGGTGCGGCCTGCTGCGCGATCAGGTGCGCGAAGGCGGGGTTCGCGACGGTGAGCACCTTTGCCACGCCCTCGATGGCGGCGGCCTGCGCGGCCAGTGCCGCAGGCTCGGCGGCCAGCACGGCGATGTGGATCTCGGCGCCGGCAATCGCGCGCGCGGCGGTGACGCAGCGTGCCACCGCACCGTTCAACTGGCCGTTCAGATGATCGGCCACGATCAGGATCTTGCTCATTCGAATCTCTCCCGTGCGGCCGGCTTACGCCAGGCCCTTGGCCTTGAGGGCGGCGACCAGTTCGCCGACATCCTTCACCATCACGCCCTTGCTGCGCTTGGCGGGCGGCGCGTAGCTCAGCGTCTTCAGCCCGCCGCCCAGCGCCACGCCGAGGTCGGCGATCTGCAGGGTCTCCAACGGCTTGCTTTTCGCCTTCATGATGTCGGGCAGCTTGATGAAGCGTGGCTCGTTCAGGCGCAGGTCGACGGTGATCACCGCCGGCAGCTGCACCTTCAGCACCTCAAGGCCGGCGTCGACTTCGCGGGTGACCGTGGCGGCACCGTCGGCGACTTCGACCGCACTGGCGAAGGTCGCCTGCGGACGGCCCCACAGCGTGGCCAGCATCTGCCCTGTCTGGTTGGCGTCATCGTCGATCGCCTGCTTGCCGAGCAGCACGATGTCGGGCTGCTCCTTCTCGATCAGCTTGACGAACACCTTGGCGGCTTCCAGCGGCGACACCGGCTGGTCGCTGACCACGTGCAGGGCTCGGTTGGCGCCCATGGCCAGGCCGTTGCGCAGATGCGCCTGGGCATCGGCCGGGGCGATCGTGGCGACCACCACCTCGGTGGCCACGCCCTTCTCGCGCAGGCGCAGCGCTTCTTCCAGCGCGATCTCGTCGAAGGGGTTGGGCGAAAGCTTGACGCCATCGGTGACCACACCGGTGCCATCGGGCTTCACCTGGATGCGCACGTTGTAATCGACGACGCGCTTGTAGCCGACCAGGATCTTCATCGGGCTGCAGTTCCTATACGGGGGTGGAGGGGGCGGCCGCGCGAGTGCCGGCCGAAACCCCGCGATTCTAACCGCGCGGGTTTCGAATACCTACTCGATACCAATCGCGGAACCGGACTATGGCGGTTGGGGCGTGCGGCGGGCGTGTAGCGAGCGCGTGGTGCTGCCGGAGCCGGAACGCGAGGCAGGGGGTGAGGCCAGGGTGGGTCGAGACCCACCCTATGCATTCCGGTTCGTGGGATGCGTCTTGCCCCTCCCCAACGGCTCCGGACTCCCATAGGGTGGGTCTTAACCCACCGGAGCGCCAACTCGCTGCAGCAGCGTGCCGGCGTGAACGCACTCTTGGGCTTCGCACGTTGCAGGTCGAGAGCAGACCGCTCGTGTGTCTATGGTCGGCGCTGCGATCGACGTCGCGGCGGGCTCGAACCCCATCAGCCGACCTCAGCCGCGCTCGCGCAGTTTCTCCCGCAGCGTGGCGACGAAGCGGTCGGCGGCCTCGGCCGAGGTGTGGAAGAACAGCGAGGGCTCGGTGAGTTCGAGCTCCAGCAGCTGCGGGCCCTTGGCCGAGGGCAGCAGGTCGACTCGGGCGTAGGCGAGGCCCTGCACCGGCAGCGCGGCCAGCACCTGGCGGGCGGTGGCCATCTCCTGCGCCGAGGGTTCGCGGGCGGTGATGTGCTCGGCGGCGAACAGGGCGCGGGTCGGGCCTTCGCCGCGCTTCAGCAGGGGGCCCTTGCGGATCGCATGCGAGAACTTGCCGCCAAAGAACAGCAGGGCCGTTTCACCTGCACTGTCGACCTGGGCCAGATAGGGCTGCACCAGCACATGACGACCGGCATCGAGCAAGCGCTGCGCGTGCTGCACGGCCTGGGCGCGCTCTTCGGCGACATAGCGCTGGGTATCGCGCGAGCCCGCGCCCACGGTCGGCTTGACCACGAACTCCGGCCAGGCCGGGAAGCCGTCCGCGCGTTCGCACGGCGCGACGAAGAAACTCTCGATCACCGGCAGGCCCTTCTTGGCCAGCTGACCGAGATAGCGCTTGTCGGTGTTCCAGCGAACGATCTCCAGCGGATTGATCAGCCGGGTCTGCGCGCTGACCTTGGCGCACCAGGCGAGGAACTCCGGCAGACGCTGGGTGTAGTCCCAGGTCGAGCGGATCAGCACCGCATCGAAGCGTGACCAAGACACGCTGACATCGTCCCAGACCAGGGTCTCGTGGCCGATGCCGGCGCGGTCGAGCGCTTCGCGCAGCGGCGGCAGATCGTCGTCGAGTTCGAGGGCGGGCAGGGTGGAGGCGAGTGCGATGCGGGTCATGGGCTTGGGTGTGTGTGCGAGGAGGGAGGGGAGAAGAGTGAGGAGTGAGACTGGAACTGCAAGCGCCGAAGGGCCGGTGCAAGGCGGGCATGGGCCTGACGCGTCTTGCTACTCTCTCACTTCTCACTCCTGTCTCTCACTTCTCGCCCTTCTTTGCTCGACGTGACACGCCAGCGCCTCATGGGTTTGGGTGTGCGCGCGGGTAGGGAGTGGAGAAGAGTGAGTAGTGAGACTGGAACTGCAAGCGCCGAGGGGGGCGTTGCAAGGCGGGCATGGGCCTGGCGCGTCTCGCTACTCTCTCACTTCTCACTCCTGTCTCTCACTTCTCGCCCTTCTTCGCTCGACGTGACACGCCAGCGCCCCATGGGTTTGGGTGTCTGCGCGAGTAGGGAGTGGAGAAGAGTGAGGGGTGAGATTGGAACTGCATGCGCCGAAGGGGCGGTGCAAGGCGGGCATGGGCCTGACGCGTCTCGCTACTCTCTCACTTCTCACTTCTGTCTCTCACTTCTCGCCCTTCTTTGCTCGACGTGACACGCCAGCTCCCTCGCCAGCAGCCCCAGCAACACGCTGTCCTGTGCGCCTCCGCCGAGCCGGTAGCGCTCGCGCGCGTAGCCTTCGCGCTGGAAGCCCAGCGCTTCCAGCAGGCGCAGGCTGGCGGCGTTGTTCGGGTCCGCATCGGCTTCGACGCGCTCGATGCGGAGACCGTGGATCGCGTGATGCAGCGCCGTGCTCACCGCATCGTGCGCAAGGCCCTGACCCCAGTGCCCGGGATGCAGGGCGAAGCCGATCTCGCAGCGGGCGTGCTCGCGGGCGAAGGCGAACAGGGTGACGGTGCCGATCAAGCGGTCTTCGCCCTTCAGAGTGATGGCCCACTGCAGCAGCTGGCCGCTGGCTGCACCCGCGTGGATGTCGCGCAGATAGCTCTCGGCCTGATGGCGCGCATGCCAGGGCCCGTGGCTCCAGTAGCGGGTGACTTCGGCGCTGGAGAACAGCGCGTACAGGTCGGCGAGGTCGGTGCCGCGCGGGTGCCGTAGCACGATGCGTGTCCCTTCGAGTGTCGGCAGTGTGGCCATGGCGGGCTCCAAGCGTGAGCGCCGCAGGCTGCCGTGGGGCCCTGTCGCGGTCAATCGTCGCTAGCGTGATGGCGCCGGTGCCGCGTCCCTGTCGCCCGACGCGCCCGAGAACGAACCGCGCGTCGGCGACGACGGCTGCGGTATCGCCAGCGGCAGCGTCCATGCGCTGCCGCGGCGATCGAACGGGAGGGCCCGCCTTCGCCCGTTCGCAGCTCAGGTGGCGCCGGCACCGCCGCAGCTGCGCCGTACCACCAGGCGCGTATCGAGCTCGCGGCTGTGGCCGGGGCGGCCCTGGATCAGATCGATCAGGGTGGACACCAGCACTGCGCCAGCGCCGCGCGTGTCCTGCTGCACGGTCGTCAAGGCCGGCTGGGCCAGTCGCGCCATCGGGATGTCGTCGAAGCCGGCGACGGCAACGTCCTCAGGCACGCGCAGGCCGCGCTCGATCAGGGCCTGCATGGCGCCCAATGCGATCAGATCCGAGGCGGCGAAGATCGCGTCGAAGGGCTCGCCGCGCCGCAGCAGTTCGTGGGCGGCAGCGACGCCGTCGGCTTCGCTGGACAGGGCATCCACGCGCAGACGCTTGGGGCAGGGCAGCTTCGCGGCCTTGAGCGCGCGCTGGTAGCCGCGATGGCGGGCCTCGAACTCGGGGTAATGCGGCGAGGCATCACCCAGGAAGGCGATGCGCTGCCGACCCTGGGCGATCAGATGGCGGGTGGCCTGCTCGCCGCCGCTGGCGTTGTCACTGCCGATGGAGACGCCGGGCTGATCGGCCTGCACCGCGCCCCAGCGCACGAAATGGGTGCCCTGGGCGACCAGCTGATCAAGCTTCTGCCGGTAGGCCTCGTAGTCGCCGTAGCCCAGCAGGATCAGGCCGTCGGCCTTCTTGGCATCCTCGTAGTCGGCGTGCCAATCGCGCGACATCTGCTGGAAGCTCACCAGCAGATCGAAGCCGCGCGCGCCGCAGGCGCGAGTAATCGAGGCCAGCATGGCGTGGAAGAAGGGGTTGATCTGCGACTCGTCGCAGTTGGCGTCCTCGAACAGCAGCAGGGCCAGCGTGCCGGCGTGCTGAGTGCGCAGGTTCGAGGCGTTCTTGTCGACCTTGTAGTTCAGCTGCTGCGCGATCGCCTTGATGCGCCTGCGCGTCTCGGTGTTGACCAGCGGGCTGTCGCGCAGCGCGCGCGACACCGTGGGCTGGCTGACGCCCGCCATGTGGGCGATGTCGAACGAGGTGACCTTGCCTTTCACGTCAACCGGGACTGCTGCAGCGCGGGGGCGCTGAGTGTGGCGGCGCGGGCGGGGGATGGCATTGTGCTCTGCAGCATCGCCGGCTTCTGCCGGCGATGCTGCAGAGCAGGGATTGGGGATTGGGGATTGGCCGACGGTTGAATCGCATGGCAAGGCCTTGGACTCAGCTACGAAGCGCCGCATAGGTCTCGCGGGCGCACGTCGGCATGCGAATCCCGAATCCCCAATCCCGAATCCCAGCTTCTCAGCCCTTCGGCTTGAAGCTCTTCTTGAAGCCGCCGTCGCCGCGTGGGCCGCCTGGCTTGCGCTCGAAGCCAGCGCCGGCCGGGCGCGGCTTGCGCGGGCCGTCGAAGCCGCTGCGCTCGCGCGGGCCGCCGCGCTCGAACTTGGGCTTCACGAAGGCCTTGTCCTGCTCGGACGCGCGGCGGATGCGCAGACGCTGGCCCGACACCCAGACCTGCTGCAGGTGCTGCATCAGGTCTTCGGGCATGCCCTCGGGCAGGTCGATCAGGGCGTGGTCGCCGCGGATGTCGATGCGGCCGATGTGCTTGGACTCGATGCCCGCTTCGTTGGCGATGGCGCCGACCAGGTTGCCGGGCTTGACGCCGTGCATGTGGCCGACTTCGACGCGGAAGGTTTCGAAGGCGTAGTCGGCGGCGATCTCGCGCTGCGGGCGCGGCTCGCGCGGCGCGCGGTCATCCCGCTCCGTGCGTTCGCGCGGGGCGCGTTCCTCGCGCTCGAAGCGATCGCGCGGCGTGCGCTCCGGACGGTCGCCGCGTTCGCGGAACTCGCGCGCGGCGGGCATCGGCTTGTCCGGCGGCAGCAGCAGCGGGGTGTCGCCGCGATGCAGGCGGGCCAGCGCCGCGGCGATCTCGATCGCCGGGATGTTCTGCTCGCTCTCGATGCGCTCGATCACGCTGCGGTACTGCTCCAGCTGCGGATCGGCGAGTGCTTCCTGGATCTGCTGGCGGAAGCGGTTCAGGCGCTGCTCGTTGACGGTGTCGACCGAGGGCAGGTTCATCGCTTCGATCGGCTGACGCGTGGCCTTCTCGATGGTGCGCAGCAGATGACGCTCGCGCGGGGCGACGAACAGGATGGCTTCGCCGCTGCGGCCGGCACGACCGGTGCGGCCGATGCGGTGCACATAGCTTTCGGTGTCATAGGGGATGTCGTAGTTCAGCACGTGGCTGATGCGTTCGACGTCCAGCCCACGCGCAGCGACATCGGTGGCGACGATGATGTCGAGCTCGCCGTCCTTGAGTTTCTGCACGGTACGCTCGCGCACCGCTTGCGGCACGTCGCCGTTCAGCGCAGCGGCGGAGAAGCCGCGCGCAGCCAGCTTCTCGGCCAGCTCTTCGGTGGCCTGCTTGGTGCGGGCGAACACGATCATCGCCTCGAAGGTCTCGGCCTCCAGGATGCGGGTAAGCGCATCCAGCTTGTGCATGCCGGAGACCAACCAGAACCGCTGCCTGATGTTTTTTGCGGTAGTGGTCTTGGCCGCGATCGTCACCTCACGCGGATTGCGCAGGTGGGTCTGGGCGATGGCGCGGATGCGCGGCGGCATGGTCGCCGAGAACAGCGCGACCTGACGGCTGGCCGGGGTCTTCTGCAGGATGGCCTCGACGTCGTCGATGAAGCCCATGCGCAGCATTTCGTCGGCCTCGTCCAGCACCACCCACTTCAGCTGCGAGAGGTCCAGCGAGCCGCGCTCGAGATGATCGATGATGCGGCCGGGCGTGCCGACCACGACGTGGGCGCCGCGCTTCAGGCCGGTGAGCTGCGGCGCATAGCCCTGGCCGCCGTAGATCGGAAGCACGTGGAAACCCGGCATGTGCGAGGCGTAGCGCTGGAAGGCCTCGGCCACCTGGATGGCCAGCTCGCGGGTCGGCGCCAGCACGATCGCCTGCGGCGCTTTCTGGCTGATCTGCAGCTTGGACAGGATCGGCAGGGCGAAGGCGGCGGTCTTGCCGGTGCCCGTCTGCGCCTGACCCAGAACGTCCTGGCCGGACAGCAGGGTCGGGATGGTGGCGGCCTGGATCGGCGAGGGCGTCTCGTAGCCGACCGAGGTGATGGCTTCGAGCAGGGCGGGGGATAGGCCGAGATCGGCAAAACGCACAGCGGCCGCCGCAGGGGCGGCAGTGTTTTCAGAGGACATGTTTTCTTTGCTCCACAAGGGGCTTGGAATCACGCACCTTGCAGGCCGGAGAACAGCGCTCGATACGAGCCGCGCAGAGCACTGCGGGGCAGCTCCCATCCACCCGTCGCTTCATGCGATCGAGCCTGCGCGCGGCAGGAAAGGGATGGGGCGAGAGCGGAAACGACGGGGCCGAAAGGCGCACACGGGGTACAGCGGCGCGCAGTCTAGCAGGCGATCCGCGCGATCCGCCGCGCCTGCGGCTGCAAGGCCGGGCCTGCGGTTCAGGCTTGGGCGCCCGCACAGGCTGTTCGAGCCGGGTTCGCGCCCTGTTAGGCTGCCGCCACATCGCGCCGCTGCGATGCCTCGCATCCATCACCTGGGGAGTGCGCCATGCGCTGGGAACGCCTTCGCCGAAGCAGCCACGTCACCGACAGCCGCGGCCAGGGGCGCGGTGGCGGGCGCCTTCCCGGGGGCGGCAAGGGCTTGGGCCTGACCGGTATCGTGATCGTCGTGCTGCTGGCTTGGGCGATGGGCAAGAACCCGCTGGAGCTGCTGTCGCTGCTCGACGGCGGCCTCCCACAGACCTCCTCTGGCGAGAGCGCCGAGCAGCGCCTGCCTGATCCGCAGGACCCGGCCGTCGAATTCGTGCGCGCCGTGCTGGGCGATACCGAAGACGCGTGGGCCGAGCTGTTCGCCGCCGCAGGTTCGCGCTACGAGCCCGCGCGGCTGGAAGTCTTCGAGGGCGGCGTCACCACCGCCTGCGGCTTCGCCTCGTCCGCGGTGGGGCCCTTCTACTGTCCGGGCGACCGCAAGGTCTACATCGACCTGCAGTTCTTCCGCGAGCTGGAAACGCGCTTCCGCGCCGCGGGCGACTTCGCCCAGGCGTACGTGATTGCGCACGAGGTGGGTCATCACATCCAGACCCTGACCGGCGTGTCGGCGCGGGTGAACGCGGCGCGCCAGCGCGGTGAAGAGGTCAAGGGCGACGGCGGCCTGTTGGTGCGCCAGGAGCTGCAGGCCGATTGCTACGCCGGCATCTGGGCGCATTCGGCGCAGCGCCGCTTCGACATTCTGGAGCCCGGCGATCTGGAGGAGGCCCTGAATGCCGCCACGGCGATTGGCGATGACCGCCTGCAGCAGCAGGCGCAAGGGCGCGTGGTGCCCGATGCCTTCAGCCACGGCACCTCCGAGCAGCGCGTGCGCTGGTTCCGTCGCGGCTTCGAGCAGGGCAGCGTTGCCGCTTGCGACACCTTTGCCGTGGCGCGGCTGTAGCCGCGCATCGAACGTCCACCCACGGATCGCCATGACGCTGCGCTGTGGCGCAGGGCCGGTCCCGCGTCCGCTGGATCAAGCACTCACGCGCTCGATCCGCGGGCGCGCCCTCCATCGCGCTTGGCAACGCTGAAGTCTTCAGCCTTGCCTCGGCCCATGCCCCGGATGTCGCGCTTGTGCCCCAGGGTCGGCGGGCTGACTACGGTGGGTTCGGTCAAGTGGGTGGCGGCGGCCCTGCTCGTAGCCCGGTCGCTGCCGCGACCCGCGCCATGGACCCTGCGGGCGCATCAGGCTCCGGCCCTTCCCTGAGTCTGGCCCTGCTCCCGGGCTGTCACCGCGTCGGAATACCGGCGTTGTCATGGCGCTGACACGAACCAACGGCGGCCCGACCGTGTGTATCGCCGAGGCCGAGGGCGCGCCTTGAGCGCCTGAGCCCAAGGCTTCCCGCGGTGCACCGGGCGGCGGCCTCCGGAAAGCGATCTCTGGCACGGCCTATGCATTTCCTTCACGGAATGACACCGGGGGCAGCAGCTTCAGGTGTGCCCCGCAGGGGTTGACTGCAATTGATTTGGTGCGCACCGAATGTGCCCCGGGAGGTCCCCGTGTTGAACCTGAGCCTGTTGAGTCTGATCGGTGGCGGCGCGCGCGAGCGCGAGCGCGCCGAAGCTTTGGAGTCCCGCGTGTCCGCGCTGTCGAAGTCGCAGGCGGTGATCGAGTTCGATCCCGCCGGGCGTGTGCTGGACGCCAACGAGAACTTCCTCGCGGTGGTCGGGTACAGCCGGAACGCGGTCGTCGGCCAGCACCACCGGATGTTCATGGCGCAGGGCGAGGCGGGACGGCCCGAATACGCCGATTTCTGGGCGCGTCTGGGGCGCGGCGAGTTTGTCTCGGGGCGGTTCAGGCGCATCGGCAAGAACGGGCGCGAGGTCTGGCTGCAGGCCAGCTACAACCCGATTCTGGGTCCCGGCGGCAAGGTTGTCGGGGTGATGAAGTTCGCCTCCGATGTGACCGCTGAAGTTTTGGCTGCACGCGAAAGCGCAGAGCAGCTCGGAGCGCTCGATCGCGTGATGGCCGTGATCGAGTTCGACCTGGAGGGACGCATCCTTCGCGCCAACCCGAACTTCTGCAGCACCGTGGGCTACAGCGAGGCCGAGATCCTCGGCAAGCATCATTCGATGTTCGCTGAACCCGACTATGTGCGCAGCGAGGCCTATTGGCAGTTCTGGGCACGCCTGCGGCGCGGAGAGTTCGACCGGGGTCAGTACCGTCGGCTTGGCAAGGGAGCACGCGAGATCTGGATCGACGCGAGCTACAACCCGATCCTCGATACCGAGGGCAAGCCGTGGAAGGTGGTCAAATACGCCATCGACATTACCGCCCAGCGTCAGCGCGATGCCGACATCGACTGCCAGCTCAAGGCCATCAGCCGCGCACAGGCGACTATCGAGTTCGATCTCGAAGGCAACATCCAGAACGCCAACGACAACTTCTGCTCGGCCACCGGCTATCGGATCGACGAGATCCGCGGCTGCCATCACCGCATGTTCCTGCGCCCTGAGGACGCCGCAGCGCCCGAGTACCGGGCGCTGTGGGAAGCCCTGGCCCGAGGCGAAGCCCGCACCGGCCGCTTTCGTCGGATGCGCAAGGACGGCAGCGACCTGTGGATCCAGGCCAGCTACACGCCGATCCTGGACGCCAGCGGCCGCCCCTACAAGGTCATCAAGTTCGCTACCGACATCACGCACACGGTGCAGGCGCAGGGCAAGCTGAAGGTGCTTGCCGGCGAGATCTCCCAGGCGGCGGGCGAAATCTCGGCCGGCAATGCCGAGCTCTCGACCCGCACCGAGCAGCAGGCCGCTTCACTGGAGGAAACTGCGGCCTCCATGGAAGAGCTTTCGGTCACGGTGCGTCAGAACGCCGAGAGTGCCCAGCAGGCCAGCGCGCTGGCAGCAGATGCGGCCCGCGTCGCCGAGGGTGGCGGCACCGTGGTGGATCAGGTGGTCGGCAGCATGGGAGCGATCAACGCGCAGTCGCGCAAGGTCGCCGAGATCATCGGCGTGATCGACGGCATCGCCTTCCAGACCAACATCCTCGCCCTGAATGCCGCGGTGGAGGCGGCGCGCGCAGGCGAGCAGGGGCGTGGCTTCGCGGTGGTGGCGGGCGAGGTGCGTGCATTGGCGCAGCGCTCGGCACAGGCCGCCAAGGAGATCAAGCAGCTTATCTCGGAGACGGTCGGCGAGGTCAGCCGCGGCAGTGACCTGGTGGACAGCGCCGGTCGCACCATGCACGAGATCGTGGCTTCGGTACGTCAGGTGACGGCCCTGATGGCCGAGATCAGCGCCGCGACGCAGGAGCAGACGGCGGGCATCCAGCAGTCTGCGGCCGTGCTCACCCAGCTCGACCACGGCACCCAGCAGAACGCAGCGCTGGTGGAGGAGCTGGCCGCCAGCGCACGTTCGCTGGACGACCAGTCGCGCGAGCTGCTGCAGGTGATGGGCGGCTTGCTCGACTGAAGCCTCTTCAAGAATTGAAGGAGCGCGGGCCCATCCAAGCCCGAGCCCAACCCGGCGCGGTCACGCGCTGCCAGCATGTGGGCGCTGGCGCCTGAGTTCGTGCCGGCCCTTGATCCGCGAACCCTGGCCTGCAGTCCGGCGCCCCTCCCCCGCAAGCCTCGTGGCCGCCGTCTCGTTGCGCGATGGGGCGTGTCGAGGAGCGTCGAGCCCTTGACGAGACAGCGCTCCAAACACGGTGCCCGGCACGCGTGCGGCGACTTTCCAGCGCAGGCTCGACGCGCGGGGATCCTTACGCGTTGCTTTACTCTGCAAGCATCCAGCTGCCGTGAAGCCTGCTCGGCCGGATCCGTGATGCAGCCCTGAGTTCAAGTGCGGATCACACGCGCTGTTGCTATTGCGTGGGGCCGTCAGTCATTGGCACGGTCGATGCAGCAGTACCCGGCAACAGGCGCCCATGCGCAACGACGTCTGCCCGAGGCGGTGGGTCCGCACCGTTCGTCCCCGAAAGCGCGATGTGAGGTGGCTCGTGTTGGGATTGCAGACGTTCTCATTTGGAGCGGTGCAGAGCGTTCGGTCGCGTGCCGCCGAGCTGCAGGCGGAGGTCGAGGCCATACGGCGCTCGCAGGCGGTGATCGAGTTCTCGCCCGACGGGCGCGTGATCGATGCGAACGGGCTGTTCCTCAAGGCCACCGGCTACGCACTGGATGAAATCCGCGGGCAGCACCACCGGCTTTTCGTTTCTCCCGAGGACGCGGCTTCACCTTCCTATGCCGCGTTCTGGGGGCAGCTCGGCCGCGGTGAGTTTTCGGCGGGGCGCTATCGTCGGGTCGGCAAGGGTGGACGGCCCGTCTGGATCCAGGCGAGCTACAACCCGGTGCTCGACGAACGCGGCAAACCCTGCAAGGTCATCAAGTTCGCCGCCGACATCACCGAGCAGGTCCAGCGAGACAACTACCTGCGCGGTCAGAGCGAGGCCTTGAGCCGCGTCATGGCGGTGATCGAGTTCGATCTTGATGGCACGATTCTGTCGGCGAACCCGAACTTTCTCTCGACCATGGGCTACAGCCTGCAGGAGATTCAGGGACGCCACCATTCGATGTTCGCGGAAGCCGGCTATGCGCGCAGCGACGAGTACCGGGAATTCTGGGCCCGGCTGCGGCGCGGCGAGTTCGAGCAGGGCCAGTACCTTCGCCTCGCCAAGGGCGGCCGCGAAGTCTGGATCGAGGCGAGCTACAACCCGATTCTCGATGCCGACGGCAAGGCCTGCCGGGTCGTGAAGTACGCCACCGACATCACCGATCGCAAGCGCATCGACCTTGACTTCGGCAACCAGCTGCGCGCCATCGATCGCGCGCTCGCGGTGATCGAGTTCGATCTCGATGGCACGATCCGCGATGCCAACGCCAACTTTCTCGGTGCCACCGGTTACGCGCTGGACGAGGTCCGCGGAAAACACCATCGGATCTTTGTTCATCCCGACGAACAGCGCAGCCCCGAATACGGCGCGTTCTGGGAGAGGTTGGCCCGCGGCGAGCCGGACCAGGGGCGCTATCGCCGGGTCGACAGGAGCGGTCGGGATCTTTGGCTGCAGGCCAGCTACAGCCCGATCCTTGGCGCCGATGGCAAACCGTACAAGGTGGTGAAGTACGCCATGGACATCACCGCCTTCCTGCAGGCGGTGATGGGCGAGGTCCACGAGCTCGCCGGGCAGATCGCCGAAGCCACGCGTGAGATCGCCACGGGGAACGGAGATCTGGCCGCTCGCACGGAGCAGCAGGCGGCGGCGCTTGAGGAAACCGCCGCGACCATGGAGGAGATGGCCGCCACCGTGAAGCAGAACGCGGAGGCCGCCGCGCAGGCGGCAGACCTGGTGCACGAATCCTCGCGCGTGGCGGTGGCGGGCGGCGTCGCGGTGGATCGCGTGGTCGGCACCATGCACGCGATTCGCAGCCAATCCAAGAAAGTCGAAGACATCATTGGCGTGATCGACGGCATCGCCTTCCAGACCAACATCCTTGCGCTCAATGCGGCCGTCGAAGCGGCCCGCGCGGGCGAGCAGGGCCGTGGCTTCGCAGTGGTGGCGGGCGAGGTGCGCGCCTTGGCGCAGCGCTCCGCCACCGCCGCCAAGGAGATCAAGCAGCTGATCTCCGAAACCGTGTCCGAAGTCGTCAAGGGGGACGGGCTGGTCGAAGAGGCCGGGCGAACGATCCGCGGCACGGTCGACTCGGTGGCGCGCGTCGCGACGCTCATGTCGGAGATCAGCACCGCAACCGCAGAGCAGGCGACCGGTGTCCAGCAGGTGGCGGCCGTGGTGGCGCAGCTGGACCAGGCGACTCAGCACAACGCTGCCCTGGTCGAGGAAGTCGCGACGGAAGCCAAGGCGCTGGATCAGGATTGCGATGCGCTGTATGCGCTGGTCTCACGCTACGTGGCGAAGCGGCGCGCCTAGGAGCCTATCGGGCTTGGGTGGTCGAGGCGAAAGTGCGGCTGCGTGAGGACAGGTGTTCGGCGATTCGCAGGCCCACAGCAGCGCTATGGGTCAAGAATCGGCGGAAAGTGGACCGCGCAGACGGATGTGCAGCCCGGCCATCCAAAGTCCGACAGGCTCCTGGGATCGGGCCGCGCGGGACTGCGGATCGGGGGGCGTGCTCCGGCATAATCCCGAGCTGACCCAATGCAGGCCCGGGAGCCGCCATGTCCATCCTCCGTCTCGCTGACCTCGATCTCGCCGGCAAGCGTGTGCTGATCCGCGAGGACCTGAACGTGCCGATCAAGGACGGCCGCATCACCGCCGAGCAGCGCATCGTCGCCGCGCTGCCGACGCTGAAGCTGGCGCTGCAGAAGGGCGCAGCTGTGATGGTGACCTCGCACCTGGGGCGTCCGGTGGAAGGCGAGTGGAGCGAGGCCGATTCGCTGGCGCCGGTGGCTGCGCGCCTGGCCGAGCACCTGGGCCGCCCGGTTCCGCTCGTACGCGACTGGGTCGACGGCGGCTTCAGCGTGGCGCCGGGCGAGATCGTGCTGCTCGAGAACTGCCGCATGAACCGCGGCGAGGGCAAGGACGACGAGGCCCTGTCGAGAAAGTACGCGGCGCTGTGCGACATCTATTGCATGGATGCCTTCGGCACCGCGCACCGCGCGCAGGCGTCGACGCATGGCGCCATCCGCTTCGCCAAGATCGCCTGCGGCGGCCCGCTGCTGATGGCCGAGCTGGATGCACTGGCCAAGGCCCTGGAACACCCGGCGCGGCCGCTGCTGGCCATCGTTGCCGGCTCCAAGGTCAGCACCAAGCTGGAGCTGCTGGGTAGCTTGGTCGGCAAGGTCGATCAGCTGATTGTCGGCGGTGGCATCGCCAACACCTTTCTGGCGGCCCAGGGCCTGGCCGTGGGCAAGAGCCTGTGCGAGGCCGAACTGCTGGACACGGCGCGCCAGATCATGGCGGATGCCAAGGCCCGCGGTGCGCAGATCCCTCTGCCGGTGGATGTGGTGGTGGCTCCGGCCTTTGCCGCCGATGCGCCGGCCACCATCAAGGACGTCGACCGCGTGGGCCCGGAGGACATGATCCTCGACATCGGCCCCGCCACGGCGAAGCAGTACGCCGAGATCATCGCCAAGGCGGGCAGCGTGATCTGGAACGGCCCGGTCGGCGTGTTCGAGTTCGACGCTTTCGGTGCGGGCACGCGCGCCGTCGCCGAGGCGATCCGCGATTCATCCGCGTTCTCGATCGCCGGCGGTGGCGACACCCTGGCCGCGGTGGAGAAGTACGGCGTTGAATCGGGCATCAGCTACATCTCGACCGGCGGCGGCGCCTTTCTGGAGTTCTGCGAGGGCAAGGAGCTGCCGGCCGTGGCTGCGCTCAAGGCCCGCGCTTCGGCGTGAGCGCGCTGATGTCCCGCGACGTGCTGAACATCGCCGCCTACCACTTCGCCGACATCGCGGAGCCGGCCGGTCTGCGTGACGCTCTACGCGCCTGCTGCGAGGCGGCGCAGGTCAAGGGCAGCGTGCTGGTGGCGCCCGAAGGCTTGAACCTGTTCCTGGCCGGGGCCGAAAACGCTGTCGATACGGTGCTCGCTTTCGTTCGCACCCAGCCCGGCTTCGCTGCGCTCAAGGTCAAGCGCAGCTGGAGTGCGCACGTGCCCTTCGCGCGGCTCAAGGTGAAGCTCAAGAAGGAGATCATCGCCTTCGGCCACGATGCGTGCGTGCCGCGGGCGCGGCGCGCGCCGACGGTGTCGCCGGCGACGCTGTGTGAGTGGATCGCCCGCGGCTCCGACGATCAGGGCCGTCGCCTCGTGCTGGTCGACACCCGCAACCGGGAGGAGCTGGCCTACGGCCACTTCGAGAACGCCGTACAGCTGCCGATCGACAACTTCACCGACCTCACCGCGGCGCTTGGACCCCTGAAGCCCGAGCTGGCCGATGCCACGGTGGTGAGCTACTGCACCGGCGGCATCCGCTGCGAGAAAGCCGCGCTGTGGATGCAGGACGCCGGCTTCGACAACGTCTTTCAGCTTGAGGGCGGCATTCTCGAGTACTTCGAGCGGGTGGGCGGCGAGGGCTGGCGTGGCGAATGCTTCGTCTTCGATGCGCGCGTGGCCCTGAAGCCCGACCTGTCTCCGCGGATCGATGCAGCGGTGCCCGAGCCCGTCGATCCCCTGGCCGCGCGGCAGCGTGCAGCGTGAGCCTGGCTGCGGCCGCAGACGCATGAAGGCGACCGCCACCGTCGGCATCATCGGCAGCGCCGGGGCCTACGGCCGCTGGCTCGCGCAGTTTTTCGAGACCCGCATGGGCTGCCCAGTGCTGGGCTGCGATCCGGCCGATCCCGTGTCCTGCGCCCTGGCCGAGCTGGTGGCGCGCAGCGAAGTCATCGTGTTCTCAGCGCCGATTGCGGAAACGCCGCGTCTGATCGCAGAAGCCGTGAGCTTGGCGGGCGAGCGGGCCGCAGAGCAGCTGTGGATCGACGTCACCTCGATCAAGGCTGTGCCGGTGGCCGCCATGCTGGTCTCATCTGCCGAGGTGCTGGGCCTGCACCCGATGACCGCGCCGCCGAAAGCGCCCAGCTTGCGCGGCCGCGTGCTGGTCAGCTGCGAGGCGCGGATCGAGAGTTGGCGCGGCTTTGTCGATGCGCTGTATGCCGCGCTGGAAGCCGAGCGCGTTGAGTGCGACCCGCAGCGGCACGACCGCGCGATGGCGGTGGTGCAGGCGCTGGTGCATGCCGGGCATCTGGCGCAGGCGGGGGTGTTGGCAAAGCTCGCGGCGGAACTCGGTGGCCCGGCTGCGCTGTTCCCTCTGCGCTCCGCCTCGTTCGAGCTTGATCTTGCGATGGCCGACCGCATCCTCGCCGGCAATCCGGCGATCTATGCGGGTATCCAGTTCGACAACCCTGCCGTGCTGCCGGTGCTCGACAGTCTGGCCGCCCGCGTGATTCGCCTTCGAGACCTTGTCCGCGTCGGCGACCGCGAGGCTTTCGAGCGCGAGTTCATTGAGGCCCCGCGCGCCGCTTTCGGTGCCGATGAGATCGCGCGCGGCAATCATGGCTTCGAGCAGGTCGGCTACCTGCTGGCCGACCTCGCCCACGCCGGCGCGCTCAGCGTGCACCTGCCGGAAGACCGTCCCGGCTCGCTGCGCGCGCTGCTGGAGGTGTTCGAGCGGAGCGCTGTGAACCTTGCCTCGATCCACTCCTCGCGCACGCCGACCGGGCAGGTTCACTTTCGTTTCTCGTTCTCTGAGCCGCCGGCCGGCTCGGCGCTGCGCGGCCTGATCGAGGCCATCGAGGCCGGCGGCATCGGACGCGTGCTGGATCACGCGTCCTTGGATCACCCGTGATTCGGCCGTGCCGGCGGCGCCGATGTGTGCGACCTTCGCGCGCGTCAAGGCCATCGCGACTGCGCTTCGATTCGCCGGGCTTGTGACTCAGCCTGGCCAAGACATGCGTAGGCCGCTGGCTAGGGCTGCGGACCGGTCCGATGCCGCCGCGAGCTCGCTATGGCCGAGACCCGCCGGTAGCCCGTCGTCGTTGTTTGATTCGCCAAGTGCTCCACACCAACGCCCCCTTTCGGAGCTCCGATGCCCCCTACGACCTCGCCCCTACGGCCCCGCGCCTGCTGCCCCTGTCGATTGAGGCTCCGAAGCTGATGGCCGTGCGATTGATGACCCTGCGCGATGTGCCCGATGATGAATTGGACGGCATTCTCGCCCTGCTCGACAAGGCGGAGATCGCCCACTACCAGACGCCCCCGGGTCTGTTCGGTCTGTCGCCCGCGGCCCTGTGGATCCAGGATCCTGCCCAGGCGCCGGAGGCGCGTCGCCTGCTGGCGGAGTTCCAGGAGCGCCGCGCGAGCGAGGCGCGTGCGGCTTGGGAGTCCGCGCGTGCAGCGGGGGAAGTGCCGAGCGCGTGGGCGGCTCTGTGGCAGCGCCCCTGGCACGCCTTGGGTCTCTTCATCCTGGTGCTGGGCGTGCTTTTCGCGCTCAGCTTGCCGATGTGGGGGCTGGGCCGATAGGGCGCGGGAGCGGGATCAAGTGGGAAGCTTTCCGGAGCTTTTGAACGATGTTGGCGGCGGCGGAGGTTTTCCAAGCCCATGATTTACTGAGGCTTTGGCTGTTCCTCTGCCCGCCCGACAGCGGGCGAATCTCGAGACAGAGGCGGTCATCGTCCTTTGCTATGGTCGGTTTGCACTCCGCATCGACGCGCCGCGTTGATCGCTTGGAACGCGAATCTCCGGGTACCAGACTATGGCCATCTCCCTGCGCGCCCTGCGGGCACTGTCGAACGTGAGCAGCCCCGAGCAGCTCAGTCGCGAAGTCACCCGCGTCGTTGAGCGACTCGGGGTTGAGCACTGGGTGTACGCGATCAACCTGCCGCTGGTGAACGACCGCCAGAACCAGTACACGCTGGGCGATTACCCGATGGCCTGGGTCGAGCGCTACCTCGCCTGTGACTACCTCAAGATTGACCCCGTGGTCGCCCACTGCCACGACAACAGCACGCCGTTTCTGTGGAGTGAAGCGCAGCTGCGCGCACGCTGCGCCGTGGATCCGCATCACCAGTTGGTCAAACGCATGTTCGAAGAGGCCGACGGCTTCGGGCTCGGCGCGGGCGTCAGCGTTCCGCTGCATGGCCCGGGCGCCTGCTGGGGCTTGATGTCCTTCGCTGGACCGCGCCATCGGACCGCCGAGATCGAACGCCGACTGCCCGAGCTTCTGACCATCGCGCACTACGCCCATGAGGCCGCCCGGCCGTTTGCCCGCAGCCGGACCTGCACGAGCACGCCGGAACTCACGCGTCGCGAGCGCGAGTGCCTGCATTGGGCTGCCGAAGGTAAGACCAGTTGGGAAGTGGGGCGCCTTATCGGGGTCAGCGAGCGCACGGCGATCTATCACCTGCAGAACGCGGCCAAGAAACTGGAAGTGAGCGGTCGTCAGGCGGCGGTGGCGCGGGCCATCTCCCTGGGGTTGATCAGCCCCGCCTGACGCGACTTCGCTCGTCTTCACGCAAGTCTCCGGACGCCGGGGGAGGGCTGTTCGGAGGGATCCCCGGTCGCTGACCTCGGCGACCGGGGATTTTTTTGCGTCCTTACTGACGTGGATGCGCGCGCTCGACCCGACCGACGGCATCGTCGCGTAGCGCCACATGCGTCGCCGGGCGGAGGCTGCGTTTGCCGGAAGCCGCAGATGCCGCCGCCGCCCAGGCGCGCGAGCCCGAATGGCGGTCCGCCCGATGGCCACACCAGGGCTGCCCGATGGCAGGGGCACGCCCCCTGCGACCTGCGACGCATCCCAGGCGAAAGGCCGCCCTCTTTGCAGCGCGTTCGCTGCGCCTTTTGCGCGCAGCGTGGCTATTCATGCGGCTTCGCGCGCGCGCCGTGACGCTCGCCATCCTGTCAGGTCTTACAGCTGTCGGATCCGACAGGGTGGCGCTCTGCTGGCCCTCCGCACTGTCGCGGAGGAGAGCAACCATGATCGAAATAAGCATCGCGCGCGCCGGTGAAGGCGCGCTGTCGGCCGGCCTGTTGGACAGCATGTTCCGTCTGCGCGCCGAGGTGTTCCACCAGCGCCTGGGCTGGGATGTGCGAGTGGAGCAAGGGCGCGAACACGATTGGTTTGACCTGCTTGGGCCGCGCTATGTGGTGGCGCACGCCGCAACACTGCAGCCGCGCGCCTTGGGCTGCTGCCGTCTGCTGCCGTCGCTGGGGCCGAACATGCTGCGCGATGTGTTTCCCGAACTGCTGGACGGCGCTGCCGCTCCTGCCGCCGAGGATGTACTGGAGGTCAGCCGCTTCGCGGTCTCGGACAGCTGTACCGAAGGCGGCGTGGGCTTCAGCGAGGTGCCGGCAGCCTTGGTGGCGACCGTGCTCCATGCTGCCGCTGCGCGCGGTGCGAGCGCCCTGGTAGGCGTCACCAGCGCGGCCTTCGAGCGCATGCTGTTGGGGCTCGGGCTTGAACTGCGTCGGCTCGGGCGCGCCCGACGCATCGGCCGCGTGCTGAGTCTCGCGTTCGAACTGCCGCTGGATGCAGCCAACCTGCAGAGGGTCTCGTCGTGCCTGCTGCCTGACCCGCTCGGACGCGCTGCCTGAGCCTTCCGCGAGCCCTCACCGGGCAGCGGGCCGCGAGCCCGCTGCCCGGTGATCTCAGAAGGCGGTGGCAAGCGCCGGCCTGCGCACGTGGTCAGCGACGCTCAGCGATTGAAGCGTCTCGTAGGCGCCATCCCAGAGCTGATGGCGCGCGTGCAGGGCTTCGCTCGCGGCCAGTCGGGCCGACTCCAGTCCGTGGGGATTGCGGGCAAGCTCCGCGCCGATCAAGCGCGCCGCGGCCGGGCCGTGGCTGTCGCCATCGAGCTCAATGTGGCGTTCGAGGTAGTAGACGAAGCGCGGCGCCTCCGCCGGCTTCAGCGACCAGCTGTCGAGCAGGCCTTGGAACATCGTCGGGATGACGTTCTCACGGCCGTAGAGGAAGCTCGCCATCACCTGCAGGCGGCTGCCGTTGAGCGCCGTATCGAGGGTGCGGCTGACGAACTCGCGGACGAACCAGGGGATGTCGTCGTCGGCCAGCGCTTGACTGACCATCTCGCCGTCGCGCAGGGCGTCCATGAAGCGTTCGAACACGCGCGTGTCGGCGCCCACTTCACGCATGGCGCCGAGATAGAGGTCGAGATGACTGGCGGGGCGGCCGTCGGCGCCGATGTCGCTTTCCTCGCCCAGGACGATGTCGTTGATGAGCCGCGCGGCTTCCGGGTTGCTGGGCGGCATCCACGGCACCTGGGTGCAGGTCAGCTCGTTCTGCAGGCGCTTCACCAGCGACATGAAGTCCCAGACCGCGAACACGTGGATCTGCATGAAGGCCTGCAGGTGAGCGCGCTCCTTGAGTGCGGCGAACACGGGGTGCGTCTCCAGCCCCGCCCGCAGCTTGCGGAGCTCGGGCGTCAGGACCGGATCAGGCATGGCATTGCTGTGGGCGGCGCTCATCGGGGACTCCTTGCACAGTGCACGGTGGAGAAGACCCTCCGCGGCGCGGAGGGCGCTGGAAACAGCTAACCTATCGGCAACAGCCGCCCCCGCAGGCGAACGCCGGCGGCCCCTGTGGGCGTCTTCAATCAGCAATGGCAACTCTGCGACTCACGGCCCTGTGCAAGCGGCAAACCCGCACCGTCTGCTCCAGCCTGAAGTCGAAGGCAACAAGACACGGTGCGTTTCGGGCGCACTCCTCGCTTCAGCGCTGGTTCGCAGCGCCGACTGACACCTGCAAGGGCGCCTCAAGCGGGCTGGTACAGCGGGTAGAGGCTGGCTTCTTCGCGCTGGATGCGCTGGCTGAGCAAGCCGCCCACGATGGCGTAGTCGCGCAGGAACGCTTCGCGCGTCGCCTCGGTGAAGGGGGCGCGCTGGTACTTCTTGACGAAATCAACGACGCCGCGCGCGATGGCGTTCATCTCGCGGCGGAAGCTGCGGATCAGCGCGAGGTTCTCCTCGTCGCCCGTCAGCGAGTTCTCGACGTAGTTGTAGAAACGCACGTTCTCGGCGATGACGTGGCTTTCGAGTCCGGTCTTGAAGGCCACCAGCAGCGCGGGCAGTTCGTGGAAACGACCCCGCTCCGCCACTTGGCCGATCTGCTGGAACAACTCGACCAGATCATGGTGGTCGTGCTTCAGGCTCTCGATCAGCCGGGAATCGTAGGCAGGCACCCGTGCTGCCAGCGAGCCTGTCGCGGAGGCCGTGCGGGTCGGCGGAGCGGGCGGGGCCACGGTGGCGGTGTCTTGGCCCATCCAGCGCTTCACGAACTCGAACATGGCGACTCTCCCCTGGGCATTCCGCAAACGGATACGGGAGGAAACAGTAGCCCGAGCATTGTGCGCCGGGCACCTGCCAGATCTTGCAGGTTGGTAGGCCTCACACTTTCACCTGCCCGACACGGGAGCGGCCCGCATCGGGCAGGGAAATGACACCGGAATCAATGGACGCGCGGGCCGCCGCCCGCCAAGCCTTGGCGGGGCATGGGCGGCCCATTTCACCCGTCCGAAAATCGAATCCCACTCATCCGGTAGGCGAATGACACCGGAATCAATGCGGGTGTGGCACGCCGGATTTCGGACAGTGGCAGGGCATTGTTGGGCCGTATTCAAGGCCGAAATTGCGACCTTCACGATGCCGCTGCCAGTAGAACTGGGGCGCCGGCGCACCACGGCCACCGACCTCGGCCATGTCGGCGCCGAGATCGAACAGACGGCCGCCGACCATCACCATGGCGGTGTCGGCGCTGCTGCGGATCTCCTCCAGCGGGTTCGAGTTCAGCACCACGAGATCCGCCTTCTTGCCGACTTCGAGCGAGCCGAAGTAGCGGCCCAGGCCGATCGACTCGGCGCCATCGATCGTGGCCGCGCGCAGAGCCTCGAACGGGCTGAAGCCGCCCTGCGTCAGCATCCAGATCTCCCAGTGGTTGGCGAGCCCCTGCAGCTGGCCGTGGCTGCTGGTCTGGATGCGCACGCCGGCATTGCGCAGCTGCTTGAGCGCCTTGGCCACTTCGATGTGGTAGTAGTCCCAATCGGGTGCGGTTTCGCGGCGGATCGAGCGCGCGTCCAGCGTCTCGCGCGGGAAATAGCGGTTGAGCCGCGGCTCTTCCCAGACGTTGTCGCGGGCATACCACCAGTACTCACCCGACAGGCCGCCGTAGCTCACGTTCAGCGTGGGCGTGTTGCGCACCCGGGTGCCGGCCCACAGCTGCACCACATCGCGGTAGAGCGGTGCGATCGGCAGGTTGTGCTCCACGGTGCTGGCGCCGTCGATGATCATGGTCAGGTTGTGGAAGAAGGTCGAACCGCCTTCCTCGACCACGCGCATACCGAGCTCACGCGCGGCCTGGTTGACCTGCTGGCGCTGATCGCGACGCGGCTGGTTGTAGCTCTTCACGCTGAAGGCGCCGTGCGCCTGCATGCGGCGCAGGTGCGAGCGTGCGTCATCCAGGGTGTTGATGACGGCCTTGAAGTCGCCGTCGGCGCCGTACAGGATCGTTCCCGTCGAGAACACGCGCGGGCCGACCATCGCGCCTGCCTGCACCAGCTCCTTCTGGCTGAACACGAACTCTGTGGTGGCGGACGGATCGTGCAGGGCGGTGACGCCGAACGCGAGGTTGGCGTAGTAGGCCCAGTTCTGCTGCGGCACCACGCCCTGACCGAAATGCGCGGCATGCGCATGCGCATCGACGATGCCCGGCAGGATCGTCTTGCCGCGCGCGTCGATCACGTTCGCACCCGCCGGCACCTCGACGCTGGCGCTGGGGCCCACGGCGAGGATCTCGTCACCACGCACCACGAGCGTGCCGTCCTCGATCACTTCCTCGGTGTTTTCCGCATCCCGCATGGTGATGATCCGCGCGCCGGTGAAGGCGATGAGGTGCTCGGGCGCGTAGACCGGCAGCTCCAGGCCGACCTCGACGCCGCGCGCGTCCTCGGGCTTGGGCAGTTCCTTGGGCGCACCGGGCAGGAAGGCGAAGGCGTCCTTCAGCTCGCGGGTGAAGTAGCGCTTGCCGACCATCCAGTGCAGGGCCTGCTCGCTGCCGCTGCCCGACCAGTGGAAGTAGCTGCCGACATCCTGGCTGACCTTGGCCACCGGGATCGCCTTGGTGTCCTTGCTCAGTTCGATGCTGCCGCCGGTCTGCGGCATCGGCGCGATGTAGGCGTTGAACAGTTCAGTGAAGGCAACGAAGCGGCCGTCCGGTGAGAGCGCGATGTCGTTGACGTACTTGAGGTTGAACACCTCGCGCGGCTCTTCGCCGTTCAAGCCCACCGACATCAGCTTCTTCGAGATCCCACCGCCGGTCATGTAGTAGATGCGGCTGCCGTCGGCCGAGAACTGCGGGTTGTAGCCCTCGCGCGCCACGCGCACCGGCTCGCCGCCGGCGGCCGGCACCCAGAAGATTCCGCGCTCCTGCGCCCACAGGCTGCCGGTCAGGCCCGAGCCCGCGCTTCGCGCATAGACGACCTTGCTGGCATCCGGCGAGAAGCGCGGGTGATAGTAGAAGCCCGGCCGCATCGTCAGGCTGCGGCGCTCGCCGCTGTCGAGATCACGCACCAGCAGTTCGCCGAGGTTGGCGTCGGTCCAGGTGGTGTAGAGCAGCTGGCGGCCGTCCGCGCTGTAGCTCGGGTCGTATTCGTAGACTTCGTCTTCGCTGCCCAGGCGCTGCGGCGCGCCGCCCGGCAGCGCTTTGCGATACAGCTTTCCCACCGCGTGGAAGACCATCTCGCCGCGGTCCGGGCGCGTCGCGACATCGCGGATCATGTCCGGCGCGAAGCGGCCTTCCGGCAGAGTGATCTGCGGGTCCAGCGCCTCGATCACGGTCTGCTGCACCTCGGCGCGGAAGGGGATGCGCTCGGCCGAGCCGTCGGCGGCGCTGACCTTCCACAGCCCGCCCTGGGCCCAGATCACAATGGCGTTGCCGTCAGGCGTCCAGTCGAAGCCGGGGTAGGGGCCGAACACCGACCAGGCTTCCTGCTGGTCGCGCGACAGGCCGTCCCACAGCGGGCGCTCCTCGCCGCTCAGCGAGTCGAAGACGTGCAGCACCGACTTGTCGCGGATGCGCTTGACGTAGGCGATGCCGCGGCCGTCGGGTGCAGGTTCCGGCCGCACTGCGCCGCCGGGGCCGCGGATCAGGTCGCGAATCTCGCCCGTCTCGCGATCCAGCCGGCGGATCGCATAGATGCCCTCGTGCGGATTCTTGTTGTATTGGAAGAACGGCCCTTGGGTGACGTCTTCGCTGAAGTAGACGTAGCGGCCGTCCGGGCTGATCGCCGGCTCGCCCTGATCCTGCTGGTCGTTCTTCTGCTTGGTCAGCTGCAGGCCGCTGCCGCCGGTCTTGTGCCACATCCACAGCTCGCCCGCGCCCAGCGAACGCTGGCCGGTGAAGTGCTTGCGCGCGATCAGATAATCGCCGTCCGGCGTCCACACCGCGTTGTTGGTGAGGCGGAAGTCTTCCTTGCTGACTTGGATCGGCTCGCCGCCCGCCAGCGGCAAGCGCCAGATGTTGTTGCCGCCGCCGCGGTCGGAGGTGAAGCTCACCTCGCGGCCGTCGGGCGAGAAGCGCGGCTGCACGTCAAAGGCCGGTCCCGAGGTGAGGCGCTTGGCTTCACCGCCCTCGATCGGCAGCAGGTAGAGATCGCCCAGCAGATCGAACACCAGCTGGCGGCCGTCGGGGCTGACGTCCACGCTCATCCAGGTGCCTTCCTCGGTGGTGAAGCGGATCTCCTGGGTCGGCCCGCGCAGCTGGCTGACGTCCCACTTGGACTCATCCGGCTTCGCTTTCGCGTACAGGCTCGGGCTGGCGGAGGCGGCGGCCAGGCTCAGGGCCAGGCTGCCGAACAGGGTCAGGCTGCGCATCGGGTGTCCTCTGCTGCGTTGAGTGCGGGGGTGCTGCGACCGTCCCCCGGTCGCCGCGGATGCCGCATCGCGTCGACGATGGGCGGGTCGTGAAGGATGCTCTTCACGCGCGGCCCGAGCATGGGCCGGAAGTCGCCGCGCGGGGTGGCCGCTAGAATCCGCCCCCATGACTACCCACAGCCCCGGCGACTTCCACAGCGCCGCCCAGGCCTCGACCCTGGGCAAGACGGTCGACTACGCCGACCACTACGACGCCTCGCGTCTGTTCCCGATTCCCCGCGCCGCCAAGCGCAGCGAACTCGGCATCGCGGCACCGCTGCCGTTCAATGGCGTGGACATCTGGAACGCCTGGGAACTGTCCTGGCTGGACCCGCGCGGCAAACCGAAAGTCGCGATCGCCGAGATCCGCGTGCCGGCGGATTCGCCCTGCATCATCGAGTCGAAGAGCTTCAAGCTGTACTTGAACGGCTTCAACCAGGAGCGCCTGGACAGCCGCGAGGCCCTGCGCGAACGCATCGAGGCCGACCTCTCGCAGGCGGCCGGCGCGCCGGTGTCCGTGCACTTGAAGTCGCTGGGCGAAGCCGCTGCCGAACCCATGGCCGAGCCGCCGGGCTTCTGCATCGACGACATTGCGCTTGATGCGGGCATCGACTGCTACGGCCCACCGCAGCCGCAGTTCCTGATCGCTGGCGACGAGGTGGTCGACGAAGTGCTGGTCTCGCACCTGCTGAAATCCAACTGCCCGGTCACAGGCCAACCCGACTGGGCCAGCGTGCAGATCCGCTACCGCGGCCCGCGCGTTGACCGCGAAGGCCTGTTGCGCTACCTGATCTCGTTCCGCCGCCACGACGACTTCCACGAGCAGTGCGTCGAGCGCATCTTCGTGGACCTGATGCGCCGTTGCGCCCCCGAGCACCTCACCGTCCACGCCCGCTACACCCGCCGCGGCGGTCTGGACATCAACCCCTGGCGCAGCACCTTGCCGGGGGAGCCTGGGAATGTTCGGGGGGCGCGGCAGTAGGGCGTTTGCCCTCGCGTACACTTCCTGCCGTGCCTGTTGCCTGACGTGATCTGCCGGCGTGGCGTCGCCGGAGCCTGCGATACCGGAATCCCCATGAAGAACAAGAGCGAGATCGTTTCGAACTGGCTGCCGCGCTACACCGGCGTGGCGCTTGAGAACTTCGGCCAGCACGTGCTGCTGACCAATTTCGGCGGCTATCTGGACGTGTTTGCCAGGTTGACCGGCGCCGAGATCGTCGGTCGCGACCGTCCGATGCCGAGCGCAACGCACGACGGCATCACCATGATCAATTTCGGCATGGGCAGCGCCAATGCGGCGACGGTGATGGATCTGCTCTCCGCCTACGGGCCCAAGGCGGTGCTGTTCCTTGGCAAGTGCGGTGGGCTCAAGAAGAAGAACCAGCTGGGTGATCTGGTGCTGCCGATCGCGGCGATTCGCGGCGAAGGGACGTCCAACGACTATCTGCCGCCGGAAGTGCCGGCGCTGCCGGCGTTTGCCCTGCAGCGCGCGGTGTCGACCATGATCCGCGACCTTGAGCACGACTACTGGACGGGGACGGTCTACACCACCAACCGCCGCGTCTGGGAGCACGACGAAGACTTCAAGGCCTATCTGCGCAAGCTGCGCTGCATGGCGATCGACATGGAAACCGCAACGGTGTTCGCCGCGGGCTTTGCCAACTCCATTCCGTCAGGTGCGCTGCTGCTGGTGTCGGATCAGCCGATGATTCCGGAAGGGGTCAAGACCGAGGCTTCCGACAAGGTGGTCAGCGCCAACTTCGTCGAGCGCCATATCGAGATCGGTATCGAAGCGCTCAAGCTGGTGCGTCGCCACGGCAAGTCGGTCAAGCATCTGCGCTTCGACTAGCGACGCTTGGGCCTCAGAGAGGCTCGCGGGCTCAGCAGGTCGGTCGTGCTTTCCCCCGCGCGATCCGGCCGCGGCGAGTTCTGGTCGCAAGGCCCTGCCGCCGCGAGCGGAAAGCGTCCTCCGCTTCTCGATGCGTCGAGGCGAGCGGTGCAAGGCGCCCGGTTACTGGCCTTCCAGCAGGAAACTGAAGGCGATCACGTCGGGCAGTTCCTTGCCCTCGGTGAATCGCGTTCGGCAGAGGAAATCCTGATGCGTTGGCGTGCCCTGCTCGCTGTTGATCGTGGCGACGATCCTCAACTCGAACACCCCTGGCTCAACGCTCTTGGTCGAGGCCCGGCTTGCCGTGCTGTCGATCTTGAAGCTGGTCTTCTGTGACTCGCTGTAGGTGCGGCTGCGCTGGGTGGCGTCCTTGGCGGACGCGGCGCAGGCCTCGAAGCTGAGGTCTTCGCGGCTTGCGCTGCAGGCGCCAAGCAGCAGAACGAGCAAGGGGGCGACGAGCGGCAGGGGTCGCATGGGCTCTCCGGAACTGGGTTGTTTGCTCTAGATCGGGTCCGGGAGAACCATAGCGCGCTGAACTGTGAGCTGCTTCAGGTTTGGTCTGCGGCGACAGACGTTTTCAAGCGTGAAGATTGCGCGACTCCGGGCTGCCTTCTGCGTCCTGCGAAGGTGACCCAGGCCAGACGTCGTGGCGAGGGAAGACCGCAGCGCTTGCTGTCGGCCTGGCAGGCTGTAGCAAAGTCAGCCTGTCAGGCCGACGAGGGCCGGGTCGACAACGCAAACGCGCAAGCGGTGGGTCTGTCGGGAGGCGGTACGGACCTGTGCCGGAATGCCGACTCGAAACGCTCCCAGGAAGGGACTTTTCGACAAGCCCCTTTAGTTCCCGCTTGGTGTTTGCGGCGACTCGGCCTGCATCGCGCGAGACGGCTCCGCTGGGGTGAGGCCGCGGAGCCGTCGCTTGGATTCAGTAGCGCGGCACGCTCGGGTCGATCTGCTGCGACCAGGCCTCGATTCCGCCCTCCACGTTGAACAGTTTGCGGAAGCCCTGACCGCGGAAGTGTTCGGCCGCGCGTGCGCTCGAAACGCCGTGATGGCAGAGGAAGGCGAGCTCGGATTCCTTCGGCAGGGCCTCGAGTTTGGCTACGGTGCTCTCGTCGAGCACTTCGTGCGGGTGCGGGAATGGTGCGTAGCTGCGATCCGCCACCGGGCGGACATCAACGACGGTAATACTGCCCGCGGCGATGCGTGCAGCCAGCTCCTGCACGCTCATCGGCTGCACCTGGGCGGGGGCATTGGGATTGCGAATGGCCAGCCCGGCGCCGCGCATGTCTTCGACCCAGTCGATCTCCAGGCCCGTGGCGCGCTGCGCCGAGGCCAGGTCGAAATGCACGCGGATGCCTGCAGACTCGGAAACGATCTCGGTGCCGGCGGCGGGCTTCAGCTGGAACTGGGCGTTGAAGCGCGGGTCGATCGCCATGTGCAGCTCCAGGCCAGCGCCGCTGTCGCTCATCGCCGAGCGGATGGCCTCGGCAGCCTTCAGCGTGATCGTGATCGGCGGCGGCGTGCGGTCCGGCGGGGTCGCGCCGAACAGGCCGTGCAGCTCGCCGGAGTTCAGCATGCCCTCAATGATGTCGCTGCCGCCGACCAGCTCGCCATCCACGTACAGCTGTGGAATCGTCGGCCAGCTTCCGAAAATCTTGATGCCTTCGCGGATCTCGCCGTCTTCGAGCACATCGACCGTGTGGAAGCGCTCAACCACCGACTGCAGGGCCCCTACCGCTTTCGCCGAGAATCCGCAGCGCGGGGCCTGTGGGTTGCCCTTCATGAACAGCACGACACGGTGCTCGGACAGCAGGGCTTCGATGCGGGTGCGCAGGGCGGGGTCGAGCGACATGGCGATGATCCTGGAGAGGCGAGTAGCTGCGCAGTTTAGCCGCTCGCTGGTGCAGGCGGCCCGAAGGCGCGAGCGAAGCGTCTCTTCGGCGGATCGGTACACGCCTTCGCCGGCGCGTCAGGCGGCGCGCTTCAGCGCTCTCAGCACGACGTCCGAGGCCTCGGACGAGAGCGACGCGAAGGCCAATCCGGCGGCCGGCGAGGACAGCACCCGATCGTGTTCAACGCGGCCGATGCGGCTGCGGTGTTCGCTCCAGTGCAGCAGTTCCATATGGCCCTCGAAGTCTTCGGTCAGCGCGGTGCAGTGCTCCACCCAGTCGCCGTCGTTGAGATACACCACGCCGTCGATTTCGCGCACGCCACCGAAGTGGATGTGCCCGCAGATGTGGCCGTCGACACCGTGCTCTCGCGCTGCTGCGGCGACCCGATGCTCGTACTGGCGGATGTAGAGCAGCGCTTGGGCGACGCGCGACTTGGTGATGATCGACAGCGGCAGGTAGGCGAGGCGCAGCTGTCGGCGCAAGCGGTTGAAGTTGCGGTTGGCCCAGAGCATCAGCCGATGGGCGGAGTCGCCGACCCGGGTCAGCCAGCTGCGACCGATGTGCTCGGGATCGAACTCGTCGCCGTGCGCGACCCGGTAGCGACGGCCGTCGGCTGCGACGTGGATTGCGCTCCACTCGACCTCGATGCCACCAATGCGCTGCCCGCACAGGGCGCGCAAGGGGGCGTCGTGATTCCCCGGCAGGTAGACCACCCGGGTGCCGCGACGCGCGATCTCTATCAGCTCGACCAGGATCGCGCTGTGGCTGGCCGGCCAGTACAGGCGCTGTGCGAGCGCCTCAAGATCGATGATGTCGCCGACCAGATAGAGCGTCTCGCAGCGCACGCTGCGCAGGAAATCCAGCAGGTACGCGGCCTGACAATCCGGCGTTCCCAAGTGCACATCGGAAACGAAGATGCTGCGGAAGCGAAGCGTCGACATGCGCGAGCCCGGGCGGCGGCGTTGCAACAGTCTGCGTAGGCGATCGGGTCAGTAGCGTTGCCGGGGTGTGACGCTTGGGTTGCTTGAGAGTCCCGGAGCGGGGGTGGGATTCGGGCAGTGACCTGAAGGCGGGGATTCGGGAGTCGGGATTCGTTAGGAGCGGGATCGACAAGGATCTGGCCTGTCGCGCTGCCGCGCTGCTCGCTGGTTGTCCTTACGTGGCTCGTAGCGCCGACGCGACGCTCGCCGCAGTCCGCTCTTTCGAATCCCGAATCCCCAATCCCAGCTCTAAACCCAGGCCGCAACCATCACCCGCTTGCGGTGCACCAGCTGCTCGTAGCCGTTCACAGGCACCGGCAGCACCTCAACGCGCGAGAAGCCGATGCGCTGCAGGATCCACACCAGCGCCTCGGTGCTGGGCACAAGACAGATGCCGGTGGTGCTGGCCTCGGGGCCGTGGGTCTCTTCGGTCTCGTCGATGATGCCGAAGCTGCCCTTCAGCGGCCGAACGAAGCGGTAGCTGCCGTAGTCGACCCAGCCAGTCAATCCGGGCACGACCTGGGTCTCGATCACGCAGACCTTCTTGGTCAGCGCGCGCGCGACACGCAGAGCGCCGACCGGGTTCTCGAGGTGGTAGATCAGGCCGAAGCAGAGCACCAGGTCGTGCACACCGAGCGCGGCGGTGTCGAGCGCGTGCACGTCGCTCTGGATCACGTTGATCTGCGGCAGGCCCAGCGCATCGCGGATCAGGCGCGAGTCGGCGACGTGCTCATCGCGGGCGTCCACGCTCAACACCTTGCCGAAGCCGGCCTGCGCCAGCTGCACCGAGAACCAGCCCTGGTGGCAAGCAAGATCCACCGAACTCAAGTGCGAGCGGTCGCCAGCGAACTCCCGCGCGATCAGCGCGTCGAGCATGTGCGAGCGGGTGTGGTGGATCGCATCCAGCACGCCGCCGTCATAGGTCGGCGTCATCGCGCCAGAGGGCAGCTTGAAAGGGTAGAACCAGGTCTTGGCCAGCGCGCGCGATTCGAGTTCGGACATGGAAGGGGAATCCAGAGCAGGGCGCGTAGTTTAGTGGACTGAAGCCAGACGCGAGAGGCGCGCATGGGGTGGGTCTCGACCCACCGGAGCTTGACGCCCGCCCCGGTCACACGCGCTTGGATTGCATAGGGTGGGTCTTGACCCACCGGAGCTTGACGCCCGCCCCGGTCACACCTGATTGGATCGGATCCGGGGTCCTGACCCAGCGGAACTCACCGCTTGCCCCGCTCACTTCGAAGCGCCTCACCCAGGGAGGCCAAGGCGATGCACCGCCGACCGCGGAGCCGGTGGGTCAAGACCCACCCTATGGCCGCGTCGTCAGCGGCCCCACCAGGCGCCGGGTAAGGCTTCATGGCAGTCCATACGTAAACGCCGGTGCATGTGGCTGACGGAAGCTCGCGCTCCGTGAATATGTCGCATGCCGACCTGAGACGCCCTGCGAAGTCAGGGGTGCCCTCATGTTTGGGTTGGGCTCATTCAGGGGTCAGCACCAGATGTGCATCCGAATCCGCCTCTTGCCCACCCGGAACTCCGTCGCGGCCGAGCGAAAACAAAAGGACCGTCGAGGTGGACTCTTCCACGCGGTAGTAGAAGGGCACCTTCCAAGGGTCTACCAAGTCTCTCTCGCGCGCATACGTGGGCCGGGTTCCATCCGCCAGCAGGTCGTCCAGCACGGCTGGCCATCGCTGGTGGTCGAGTCGATAACTCTCCAGTTTGCCGCCCACTGCGTGCAGCTGGGCTCTCGTCAGACTGGTGTGGCAAGGGCGACAGTACACGGAGCCCCAGACAATCCAGGCTGCCACTCCACACGCGGAGATCGCGATGATCGCGGGCATATGCCACCAGCGGAGACCCATGGCGGATCCTCAAGGTTCGAACACGCTGCAACAGAGCAGGCTCAGCAACCAGAGTTCCGGCGGAGGCTATCGGCGCTGTCGGGCCTGTGGCCGATTCGCCTCTGCGTTGGCTGACTGTGGGCGGGGGCTTCACTTTTCTGCAGCCAAAGGCGGGCCTCGCCTTCGTGCAACCGGTTGGGCGCAATAGAGCCCAGCGAAAACATCGCCAGCGTTGAGGCCCGGTGGGTCAAGACCCACCCTATGGCCGCGTCGTCAGCGGCCCCACCAGGCGCCGGGGAAGTACACGCCGGGTGCCGGGCGCTCGCGGAACACCTCGTGGCGGAATCGGAACAGCTCGGCCGGACGGCCGCCGGTGCCGTGATCGAGCCGGCCGGTGCCTTCGACGAGCCCTGCGGCTTCGATCAGCCTCCGGAAGTTCTGCTTGTGTACGCGCGCGCCCGCCAGGGCCTCGACGACGCGCTGCAGGTGGCCAAGGGTGAACTCTGGCGGCAGCAGCTCGAACACGACAGGGCGGTACTTCAGCTTGCCGCGCAGGCGACCCAGCGCGGTGGCGAGAATGCGGCGGTGGTCGGCGGCCATGTCGCGGCCGGAGCCCGGTGCGGGCTCGCCTTCGCCGCGATCGCGCAGCGCTTCGCCCACTGCGCCTGCTTCCCACAGCAGCTCGTAGCGCTCGAGCGTGCGCTCCGGGTCCCAGGGCGCATCGTCAAAGCCGAACACCAGATCCGCGCGCTCGCGGCGGCGCTTCTCGCGCCCAGCCCATGCATAGAGATGCGGCTTCAGGTCGCGATCGATCAGCGCCGGGCGGCCATCGCGCCAGTCTTCCCAGGGCAGATAGGCGTACCAGTTCGACCACTGTGCGGTGAGTTCACGCGGCAGCGGCTGCTCGCGCACAAGGGCCAGATAGGCGGTTGAAACGACGCGCGCGCCAAGCTCGCGTTCGCGCGGATCACGCTCGCGGTCGCCGTAGGTGTAGAGCTGCTCGACATAGCCCAGCGGAAAGCCGGTCTGCTGTTCGACCCAGTCGCGCAGGCCGCGCTCGATCGTCAGGTGCCTGGCCACATCAAGCGGACCGGAGGGCAGGGCCTCCTCGCCACCGGCCTCGCGCACGGTCAGCACGCGCGGCGTCTCGTCGGTGACCGCGATGATCACGGCCTCCAGGCTGAGCAGCAGCAGGGTCGGGGCAGAGGCCGGCATGGGCGCGGAGTATAGCGGCGGGCCGCCTGCGTCCAGCGCGAGCCCGTCGATGGGGGTGCTGCGCCGGCCGCGCCCGGGCGCTTGCCCGCGGGCGGTGTCGACGCGGCACCCCGTCGCGAGGTCCGCCCGCGCGGCGAAGCCTTCAGCACCATCGCGTTACCCTATGCGCCCGTCCTTCGAGCGCTGCCCGCGTGCCCGCCGATTTCGCCGCCAGCTTCCGCCTGTCCGTCGCCCCGATGATGGACTGGACCGATCGTCACTGCCGCGTGTTTCACCGCGCGCTGGCCCCGCATGCGCGGCTGTACACCGAGATGGTGCACGCGCAGGCGGTGTTGCACGGCGATCGCGAGCGGCTGCTGGGCTTCGATGCGGTCGAGCATCCGCTGGCCCTGCAGCTGGGCGGCAGCGAGCCCGAACTGCTGGCGCAGGCCGCGCGTATTGGCGCCGACTGGGGCTATGCCGAGATCAACCTCAACGTCGGCTGCCCCTCGGATCGCGTGCAGGCTGGACGCTTCGGCGCCTGCCTGATGCTGGAGCCGCAGCGCGTGGCCGAGTGCTTCGCCGCCATGCAGGCAGCGGTGACCGTGCCGGTCACGATCAAGTGCCGCCTCGGGGTCGACGACCAGGACGAGACCGAGAGCCTGTTCGGCTTTGTCGACTCACTCGCCGCCGCCGGCTGCCGGACCTTCATCGTGCATGCCCGCAAAGCCTGGCTGCAGGGGCTCTCGCCGAAAGAGAATCGCGAGGTGCCGCCGTTGATCTACCCGCTGGTGCATCGGTTGAAGCGCGAGCGACCGGCCCTGCAGATCGCGATCAACGGCGGCATCGCCAGCGAGGCCGCGGTGCAGGAACAGCTCGCCGAAGTCGATGGCGTGATGATCGGCCGCGCGGCCTACCACGACCCCTACCTGCTGCATCGCTTGGATCGCGCGCTGTTCGCGCCCGAGGCGCCGCTGCACACGCGCGAGGATCTGCTGCGCTCACTGCAGCCGCACGTGCGCGAGCTGCAGTCGCGTGGAGTGATGCTCAAGCATTTCAGCCGGCACATCCTTGGCCTGTTCGCCGGCCAGCCCGGAGGTCGTCAGTTCAGGCAGATCCTCAGCACCGAGGCGCATCGGCCCGAGGCGGGTTGGGAACTGATCGAGCGTGCGCTGGCTGCCGTCGAACAGCAGAAGGCGCGCGCGGCGTGAGCACCTGGGCTGGTTTCGATCCACTCGCTGCGCGCGTGCTTCCTGCGGATCGCCCGGCGATCGCGCGCGCAGCATTTCTGGTGTCTCCCGCGGGCGCCGGATTGGCCGTGCAGTCGGCCAGCGACAACGCCTACATGGATCTGCGGCTGGCCTTCAGCAGCGACCGCGCGCGTGCCCAGCACCAGGCCCTGCAGCGCGCGCTGTCGAGCGAGCTGCCGGTGATCTGCTTCGCCGGCGATCCCGAAGCGCCCGACGGCATGTTTCCGAACAACGTGTTCGCCACCGCGCCGGGGCGCTTGATCGTGGGTCGCATGCGTCACCCCGTGCGCCAGCGCGAAGCCGAGCGGCGGGACATCCGCGGCTTCTTCACTGACGTGCTGGGGTATGCCGAGCTGGATCTGCGCGAGGGCGAGGTCGGCGAGCTGACCGGCTCGCTGGTGATCGATCGGGCTCGCGGCGTTGGTTATGCAGGCCTCGGCGAGCGCTGCTCGCGTGCGGCTGCGCAGTCGATGGTGCAGGCCTTCGGGCTGCGCGCTCTGCTGTGCGCGGAGCTGGCTGCGGGCGAGTACCACACCAATGTGGTGGCCTCGGTACTCGCTGGACGCATGGCGGTGGTCTGCGCCGAGGGCTTCGCCGACCCGGCCGCGGCCGAAGCGATTGCCGCGGTCTACGCGCCGCAGGTGCTGTGGTTGGAACCCGCGCAGAAGAACGCGTTCGCGGCGAACTGCATCAGCCTCGCCACCGACTCGGTGTGGATGAGTACGCGCGCCGCCGACAGCCTGCGGCCGGACCAGCGCCTGCAGCTGGAGCGCGCCGGCTTCGCCCTGCGCTGCGTTGATCTCGACGAGATCGAGAAGGCCGGGGGCAGCTTGCGCTGCTGCGTGGCCGAGATTTTCTGAGGGCTTGGGGAGCGATCCGGTCGCCGCAGCTCAATGCGCGTGCTTGCGCAGGCGGCGTCTGGTGCCCGCGTCGCGCGGATGCCCGCGGCCTGGGGTTGGAGGCACCGTGGGCGGCCCCTCCGGGCAGTGCAGGGCGCCCAGGGCGCGTGCCGCAAGCGTGCGGCCGCGGAAGAAGGGAAGCCCAGTGCAGCGGTTGACTTCAGTACGGATTCACCCCCCGCTGGTGAGACTGCCGCCCACGCTCCCGCCCACGGCCTCACTGGTCTAAGATCGCGCCTCCATGATGGTCGTCCGCCTTCCCCTGCTGCTGATCGCTGTGCTGCTGCCCTGCGGCAGCCTGCCTGCGTCGGCAGATGATGGTGAAGTCAGGCGTGAGCTGCCCTCGGCGGAGCTCCGTGAATCCGTGCGGCGCGTCGAGCAGGAGACCGGGGGACGCGTGCTGCGCGTCGAGCCCGTGCGTCGCGCCGGTCGCGACACCTACCGTATGAAGGTGCTGACGCCTGAAGGGCGCGTGCGCGTCATGCAGGACAATCGTCGTGACGACCGTCGAGGCGGCGGTCGAGTCGAACTGCCCAGGGCGTACCGCGACGAGTGACTACCCCGACCGTCCCGCGGTGCATCGCCGGTGGCGCTTGCGGCGTCCGCCTTCCGACATTCCAGATCCCTGCATGAGGAGCCGATCCGATGCGCATCCTGCTGGTTGAAGATGAAGCCCCGCTGCGCGAAACCCTGGGCGCTCGCCTGAAGCGCGAGGGCTACGCGGTGGACCTCGCCCAGGATGGCGAGGAAGGCCTTTACCTGGGCCGCGAAGTGCCGTTCGATGTGGCCGTCATCGATCTCGGGCTGCCCAAGATGTCGGGCATGGACCTGGTCCGCGCGCTGCGCACCGAGGGCAAGAAGTTTCCGATTCTGATCCTGACCGCGCGTTCGTCCTGGCAGGACAAGGTCGAGGGCCTGAAATCCGGCGCGGACGACTACCTGGTCAAACCCTTCCACGTCGAGGAGCTGCTGGCCCGCCTGAATGCCCTGCTGCGCCGCGCTGCCGGCTGGAGCAAACCCTCGCTCGACTGCGGACCGATCAAGCTCGATCTCGCAGCACAGACCGTCAGCGTCAACGGCCAGGGCGTCGACCTCACCAGCTACGAGTACAAGGTGCTCGAGTACCTGATGCTGCATGCGGGTGAACTGGTGTCAAAGGCCGATCTGACCGAGCACATCTACCAGCAGGATTTTGACCGCGATTCCAACGTGCTCGAGGTCTTTATCGGCCGCTTGCGCAAGAAGCTCGATCCTGACGGCGAGCTGAAGCCGATCGAGACCGTCCGCGGGCGCGGTTACCGTTTCGCAATCGCGCGCGACGAGTAAGCCGATGCGTGTGGATCCCTGCAAAGCCCGGCGCCCAGCGCCGGGTTTCGCATTTGCAGCCTCGGGTGTGTGCGGCAGGTCGCAGGCATGAGCGCGCGTCGCATGCTGTCCCTGCAGGGGCGTCAGCTGCTCGCAGCAGCCCTGGGGCTGGTGGCTTTTCTGAGCCTCACTGGCTTCGCGCTCGATCGCGCCTTTACCGAGGCCGCAGTCTCCAACCTGCGCGAGCGCCTTCAGACCTATGCGCATGCCTATCTCGCCGGGGCGGATCTCGCCCGCGGCGGCGAGCTGATCATTCCCGAAGTGCCGCCCGAGCCGCGCTTCCTTACTGGCGGCTCTGGCCTCTACGCCGCGGTGCGCTCGGACAGCTTCAGCTGGGAGTCGCCTTCGATGGTGTCGCGCAGCGTGCCCACGGCGATGGAGCTGGCAATGGGCGAAGTGCGATTCGAGGGGCCGCTCGACAGCGACGAAGGGCCGGTCTATCGGCTTGGCCTGGGCGTGGCCTGGACCAGCGAGGCCGATGAGGATGTCGACTTCTCGATCGTCATCGTCGAGACCGCAGAGGCCGTCGACGCCCAAGTCGCGGTGTTTCGCCGCACTCTCTGGGCCTATCTGGGCGCCGCCGCCGGCCTTCTGCTGGCGGTGCAGATTCTGATTTCGCGCTGGAGCCTGCAGCCGCTGCGCGCGGTCGTGGGTGAACTGGCGGAAGTCGAGCGCGGCGAAGTCGAACGCCTGCGCGGCGGCTATCCGCGCGAGCTGGCGCTGCTGACCAACAACATCAACGAGCTGATCGACAGCGAGCGCGAGCACCTGATGCGCTATCGCAACACGCTCGGCGATCTTGCGCACAGCCTGAAGACGCCGTTGGCGGTGTTGCGCACGCGCATTGAGGACGGGCGCGACGACGAAATCGAGGGCTTGCGAGCCGATGTGCGCGAGCAGGTGGCGCGCATGGATGGCATCGTGGCCTACCAGCTCGCGCGGGCGGCGACCACCGGCCATCAGGTCTTCGCCGCACCCATCGCCATCGAGCCCCAGGTCGAGTCGCTGGTGCAGAGTCTGGAAAAGGTCTATGCCCGCAAGAACGTGCTCTGCGAGTTCGATCTGGACCCCACGGCGCGCTTCTATGGCGAACTGGGCGACCTGCTGGAGCTGCTCGGCAATCTGCTGGAGAACGCCTTCAAGTGGGCCAACCACCGCGTGCTTCTGACCACGCAGACCCTGACCGTGGCGCCGCAGCGTCGCGCGGGGCTGCTGATCTCGGTCGAGGACGACGGCCCGGGCATTCCGCCCGACAAGGTTGAACTGCTGCTGCAGCGCGGCGTGCGCGGCGACGAGCGCGTGCAGGGCCATGGCATCGGCCTCTCGATCGTGCAGGACATCGTGCGCGCTTACCGAGGCGAGCTTTCGGTGGAGCGCTCCGAAGAGCTGGGCGGCGCACGCTTCGTGCTGCGCTTCTCGCCAGCGGGCTGAGCGGGTGAGCTCGCTGCAGAGCGAGCTTGCGGGATGCACGCCCGCCCGATCAGGCTCCGGCCGGCAGCGATTCAGCCGCCGGAAACTCCGCCGGTGAAGGCCCGTAGAACGCAGCCAGGTGTTCGGCCACCGCCGGCAGGGCCTCGCGCAGCACTTCCGGCGCGGAGAAGTGGTACTCGGTAACTACGGCGAAGAACTCTTCGGGCGCTGTCGCCGCGTAGGGATCGATGCGCGTCTCGCGTTCGCCCTCGACCTCAGCGCACAGGGCATCGAACGCAGCCTGGAAATCGCGGGCCCATGCGCGCTGGCGTACGGAGGGCAGGGGGGGCGTTCCGTCCAGCACGCCGTCGCGCAGGTCGAGCTTGTGGGCAATCTCGTGGGCAACGACGTTGCAGCCCTCGGCGGGCTCGTCGAGGTCAAGCAGCAGGTCTTCCCACGACAGGATCAGCGGGCCCTCACTCCAGGCTTCGCCGGCCAGATCTTCATCCCATTCGTGAAGCACGCCGGTGGGTTCGTCGAGTTCGCTGCGACGCACGCGGAAGGCACCCGGGTACACGATCACCTCGTGCCAGCCGCCGAGCCAGTGGCCGCCGAGATGCAGCACCGGCAAGCAGCAGAGGCAGGCGATCAACGCGCGATCACCTTCGCTGAGCTCAAGCCCTTGGACTGGGGTGATCGCCTTGCGCTGCAGGAACACCGCCGCGAGTGCGCGCAGGCGCTGCTGCGAGTCGGACGCGAGGGCGGAAATCAGTGGGCTGCGTTCCGCGACCTGAGCAAATGTCGCCTCGGCAAGCGCCGGCGCCGATAGACGGCGGCTCCACAGTCGGCACACCACAGCGGTGAAGTCGCAAAAACAGCGGTCTGTCGCTGCCCTCAGCGCACCATGCCTGGCAGGAAAGCGTTCCAGCGCGAGCTGGGCTTGGCGGGCGCGGTCGTGGTCGAGTCGCCGCCGCCGTTGGCTGCCGCGCGCGCCGGAACCGCCGCGCCCCCGACCGCCTGCAGGCCGGCCGGCAGTTCCGCGTCTTCGATCAGCGCCGCGGCGGATTCCGGACTTGCGGCTTCGACCTCAGAGGAAGCACCGACCTCGTTGCCGCAGTCTTCGGCTTCGGCGTCCATCGGGAGCACTTCGACGGCCATCGCCGGAAGCGCAAGTGACAGCCACAGCAGCAAAACGCTCAGGATCGTGCGGATCTGGGACATGACCTTTCCTTGGGGCAGAGGCTGCCGAGGCGGCTTCCGTCGGGGGGCTTGGCAGCCATTCCGGGCTTCGGAATCTGGAGGCTCAAGTGCGGAGCACGGGCGAAGCGACGCCGGAGTGTAGCGCGTGGGTGTCCAGACAAAGTGAGGAAATGTCAACGGTTCGGGCCGTAGCGCCAGACTGACGCAGCGCAGCGTGACCTCAACGGACGCTCTGGCATGCTCGGCCGATGGTTGCCGTCTTGAGTCCTCGCGCCCTGGAAGCGCCTGTCACCGCCGCGCAGATGCGGCGTGCCCTGATTGCGGGCATGCGTCGCGTGATCGAACGCCGTGAATTGCTCGATCGCATCAACGTTTTTCCCGTGCCGGATGGCGATACCGGCAGCAACCTCGCCTTTACCCTGAACAGCGTCTTGGCCGGTAGCCTGAGCCGCCGCTGCGCGGCGATGGGGCCTCTTCTACGGCAGGTCGCCGAGGATGCCGTGGATGGCGCACGCGGCAATTCCGGGGCGATCCTCGCGCAGTTCCTGTCTGGCGTTTCGGAGCGCGTGGCCGATGCCAAGGTTTTGCCTCCCGACGAGCTCGCGGCCGCTGCTGCTGCGGGGGCCGACGCTGCGCGCAAGGCGCTGTCCGAGCCGCGCGAGGGCACCATCTTGAGCGTGATTCGCGCGTTCTCGGATGGGTTGTCGCGTGCCGGTACAGAAGGCGCGCGCGACCTTCGGGAGCGCTTCGAGCGTGCGCTCGAGGCGGCGCGCGCGGCGCTCGCCGACACGCCGCGACAGCTGGCGGTGCTCCGTCAGGCTGGGGTGGTCGACGCGGGTGCCCAAGGTTTCGTGGATCTGCTTGAAGGGATCGCCGACTACCTGCGCACGGGTCGCCTAAAGGTGGCCGCCCGGAGCGAACACCTGGAAGACATTCCTTTCGTGGGGGCGGATCTGCACGACGCTGTCGACCCCGCACATCGCTGGTGCACCGAGTGCCTGCTGAGCGCCGAGGCGGTCGATGCCGATGCGCTGCGTACGGCCCTGACCGCTGCGGGCGCGGATTCCGTGGTGATTGCCGGCGGCCGTCAGCGTGTTCGCGTTCATGCCCACGTGGGCGCGCCCGCCCAGCTGTTCGAGTTGGCTGCCCGCTTCGGCAAGGTGAGCGCGCACAAGGCCGAGGACATGCTGGCCCAGCAGCACGAGGCCAGCCTGGTGCAGGCCGTGGCCGTGGTCACCGACTCAGGCGCGGACTATCCGGCCGAGCTGGCGCAGCGCCTTGGGCTGTCCGCCGTGCCGGTGCGGGTGTCGTTTGGCGAGGAGGAGTTCCTCGACAAGGTCTCGATCAGCACCGCCGAGTTCCACCGGCGACTGAAGTCCAGCGCGATTCCTCCGAAGACGTCGCAGCCGCCGCCCGGCGACTTCCGGCGCCAGTTCGAAACGCGCCTGTCCCACCACCGCGAGCTGGTCTATGTCGGCATATCCCGCGCACTTTCGGGCACGCTGCAGGCCGGCGAGTCGGCGGCGACCCGCGTGGGCGCTGAGCGCATCCGCGTGGTTGACTCCGGCCACGCCAGCTGCGGTCAGGCCCTGCTGGCGATCGCGGCTGCCGAAGCCGCGGCGCGCGGCTGCATGGCCGACGAGATCGTCGCCGAGATCGAAGCCCTGCGCCCTCGCGTGCAGACCTGGGCCATCACCCGCGATGTCAGCTTCGCGGTGCGCGGCGGCCGCCTTCCGGCCTGGGCCGGTTGGCTGGTGGCTGCGCTAGGGCTCACGCCGGTGGCGCGGGCCAAGCCGAATGGGCGCTTGGCGGTGGCGGGGGCTCTGGCGGGAGGACCCGACGCAGCGCCAGAGCGCTTCGCCCGACATCTGCTGAAGCGTCTCGATGCGCGTCGGCGCTGGCGGCTGCTGGTCGGTCACGTCGACTGCGAGGGCGATGCGCGTCACCTCGAGCGCCGCCTTCGCGAGGCCCTGCCGATCGACAGTCTGGGTGTGGTCGAAGTCGGGCCGGCAATTGGCGCACATGCGGGCACGGGGGCACTGGTGGTGGGCCTGCTGGACATGGGGCCGTTGGACCCCGCCTGAGTTCGTCTGGTCGCTACCCGCGCACTGCTTCCAGCGCTTTCGCCCCCTCCCGCCCAACCCGCACACTAGCGCCATGCTCCAGACACTGACCGCTCTTCTGATGGCCTATCTGCTCGGCTCGCTGTCCGGCAGCCTGCTGATCGGTCGTGCCATCGGCGTCGATATCCGTCAGAGCGGCAGCGGCAACGCCGGCGGAACCAATGCCTTTCGAACGCGCGGCTGGCGTTTCGCGCTCGGCGTGGTGCTGATCGATATCGGCAAAGGCGCCCTGGCGGCCGCGTTGGCGCTGTGGCTCTGGACCGACGCAGCGCCGCTGTCCGCGACTTCGCTGGCGGGGGCCTGCACTCTGGCGGCGGCGATCGGCCATACCTGGCCGGTGTTCTTCGGCTTTCGCGGCGGCAAGGGCGCGGGCACCCTGGTGGGCGGGCTGTGCGTGGCTTGGCCGCTGAGCGTGGGGCCGGTGTTCCTGGTCTGGGTGATGTGCCTGGTTCTGACCGGCTATGTCGGGCTCTCGACCCTGCTCGCCGCGCTTGCGCTGGTGCCGCTGGCGCTGTGGGCCGCGCCGGATCAACTCGTGTTTGCGCTGGCGGCGGCGGGCTTCATCGTGTTCACCCACCGCAGCAACGTGCTGCGGCTGCTGCGTGGCACCGAGCACCGCTTCGAGCGCGTGCGTGTGTTTCGTCGGCGTGTCGGCTGATGCCGGAGGACTCGACCCCATCGATGCATGCGCTCGCGGAGCGCGCGGGGCAGGCGCTGAAGGCCGCTGATCGCTCGCCGCCGCAGCTGCAGTGGGTAGCTGAAACCGAATCCACCAACTCGGATCTGCTCGCCGCTGGCTGTCCGCCTGACGAGGGTCTCGCGCGGGTCGCCGAGCGGCAGACGGCCGGCCGCGGTCGTCTGGGTCGGGTCTGGCAGTCGCGCGCCGGCGGCAGCCTTTGCCTGTCGATCGCGCTGCCTTGGCCGGGCGGCGTGGCCCGTGCGGCAGGCGCGAGTCTGGTGGCCGGGCTTGCGGTCGCGGAAACGCTGCGCGCGCACGGCGCTGACGAGGTCGGCCTCAAATGGCCCAACGACCTGTGGGCGCGTGGCCGCAAGCTCGGCGGGCTGCTGGTCGAGGTGGGTGGGCGCGGCGATGCCGTGTTCCTGGTGGTCGGCGTGGGCCTCAACCTGGACCTGCCGCGTGACTTCGAGGCCGGGCTCGATTGGATCGATCTTGCCGCGCTGGGTCTCGCGCCCGACCGCGCCGGGCTGGTGGCGGCTCTGCTTCTGCAGCTGCGTGCACGACTCAGGCAGATGCAGGATCAAGGGCTGGCCGAGCTGCTGCCGGCCTGGCAGCACTTCGACGCGCTGCGCGGCTGCGCGGTGCAGATGCTGAGCGGCGATCAGCGCTGGCCGGGCCGTGCGCTGGGTCTTGCCGACGATGGCGGGCTGCGCGTCGAACATGCCGACGGCGAGCGCGTCTGGCACAGCGGCGAAGCCAGCCTGAGGCCGGCATGAAGCCGCGCCTTCTGCTTGACCTCGGCAACACCCGGCTGAAGTGGGCTCTGGCCCTGCCGCCCACGGCTGAGTGTCCGGACTGGCGGCTCGGCGACGTGGCGGCGCTGGCGCATGCGGGCCCCGACTTTCTGCCTGCACTGGAGCAGAAGCTGCGCGTGCTGCCTGAAGTGCAGAGCGTGCATCTGGTGGCTGTCACCGCCGAGTCGAGCGTCGAAGCCATCACGCGCTGCATCGCCGCATCCGTGCGGACCGAGCGCCCCGGCCTGCTGCGCGCGCGTACTCAAGCCGAGGCGGCCGTGTCGCAGGGGCGGAGGCTGCGCTGCGCCTATCCGCAGCCCGAGCACCTTGGGACCGACCGCTGGCTGAGCCTGCGCGGCGCGCTCGCGATCGTCTCTCCACCCGCCCTGGTCGTCGGTGCGGGTACTGCTCTGACGGTCGATGCCATTGACGGCGAGAGCCGGCATCTTGGCGGTCTGATCCTCTGTGGGATTGCCACCATGCACGAGGCCCTGCTGGCGCGCGCGCCGCATTTGCGGATGCCCGGTGGATCGCCCGGGCTCGACGCCTTCTGGGCGGATGACACGGCGCCAGCCGTGGCAATGGCGCCGTGGCAGGCCGCAGCGGGCCTGATCGAGCGCGCGAGGCGACGGCTTGAGCTGCAGTGCGGCAAGCCGCCCGCGGTGCTGCTGGCGGGCGGCGATGCAGCAGACATCGCCCCCCTGCTGGAGTGCCCGGCGCGGGTTGAGCCTTTCCTCGTGCTGCACGGACTGCTGCAGGCGGCCGTCCGCGACTGAGCCCGCGCTGTCGGGGCGGGTTCGAAGCGCCCTGTTATCCTGCACGCCCGCCTCTCCCCTTACCGATTGCTCACTGCCGATGCTGCCCCGCCTGCTCGTCCTGCTGTTGCTGCTCATGAATATCGGCGTCGGCGTCTGGTGGTTTCTGCGTCCTGAGCACGAGCCGCGCCGCTTCGCGCCCACCGAACCCGCCGTGCCGGGGCTGGAATTGCTGACGGAGATCGAGGCGCGCGAGGCGGTGGGCGAGCTGGCGGAGGCGCCGCAGCCCATCGCGCCCAGTGCGGACGCGGTCTGCGAGCGCATCGGACCTTTCCTCACCCAAGCCGACCTGCGCCGTGCCGTGGGTGCGCTCACGCCGGTCGTACAGCGCATCCAGTTCCGCGAAACCCGCGCGCTGGCGCGGCGCGGCTACTGGGTCTACATGCCCGCGCAGCCGACCCGCGACGCCGCGCTCGCCACCGCGCGCGAACTCGCCGCTCAAGGTCTGCGCGACTACTACGTGGTGACCGCCGGCGATCGCCAGAACACCATCTCGTTGGGACTGTTCCGCGAGCTTGCGAACGCCCGCCAGCGACAGGCCGATGTGCGCGCCATGGGCTTTGGCGCCGAGCTGGGCGAGCGCACCGAGGAGATTCCACAGTACTGGGTCGATATCGCCGCGGACCCTCGCTTCAACTGGCGCGCCCAGCTCGGCGGCTACGCCGGGGTCGATTCCAGCCGTATCGACTGCGAGGCTTGAGGGCTGGATTCGTGAGTGCCTGATCGGACCGACGCTTGAGCGCGGCATGAGGGAGCACACCTTCGCTTCGGTGTACCGATCAGGGATGAGGAGAAACGAAGAGCGACACGAGCCCGAACTCCGAATTCCGTCTGCAAGACGCTACAATCCCCCTCCCGTGCCGGCATAGCTCAGTTGGTAGAGCAACCGCCTTGTAAGCGGTAGGTCGTCCGTTCGATTCGGACTGCCGGCACCACTCTCGCAGCACTGCTGCCCGATCGACCCCCACCGTGGCCCAAGACACGTGAGCATCGACGGTTTCGATTCCCTGCTGGCCCTGTACCGCCTGGCGCTCAAGGACAAGCGCCAGAAGCTGCGTCGCTACATGGCCGCGATTCGCGAAGCGCCCAGCAACGATGCGGCTGAGGCGGATGTGACCGAGCTGCGCGGCATGCTGCACAAGATGGCGGGCTCGGCCGGCGCCTACGGCTTTCCCGATGTGAGCGACAAGTCCCGCGCCATCGAGCGCCAGTGGATCGCCTGGATCAAGTCGCCGCCTGAAGCGCGTCGCCCTGTGCAGGCCCTGTGCGCCGAGCTGCTGACGCCAACGCTGGAGCTGCTGGTGCTGATCGACAAGGCCATTGCCGCCGCCGCCCGGGCCGCCGAAGAACAGGAAGAACCATGAGTTCGAACCGCTTTCTCCCGGTCAGCCTGATCGGCGTGCCCACCGATATCGGCGCCGGCCATCGCGGCGCCTCGATGGGGCCGGAAGCTCTGCGTGTGGCCGGGCTGGGCGAGGCGCTCGCCGCACGCGGCCTGCAGGTCCACGATCGCGGCAACCTGCGCGGGCCATTCAACCCCTGGCAGCCGCCGCATGAGGGCTATCGGCATCTGGAGCAGGTGGTCGAATGGAACACCGCGGTGATGCACGCCGTCGAAGCCGAACTCAAGGCCGGGCGCATGCCGATCATGCTGGGTGGCGATCACTGCCTGGCGGTCGGTTCGATCACCGCCGTCGCCAAGCATGTGCGCGCCCAGGGCAAAAAGCTGCGCATCCTCTGGCTGGACGCGCACGCTGATTTCAACACCTCCGAACTCACGCCCAGCGGCAACGTGCACGGTATGCCCGTGGCCTGCCTCTGCGGCATGGGCCCGCGCGCGCTCACCCATCTCGGCGGCAGCATTCCTGCGATCACCCCGGACCAGGTCAAGCAGATCGGCATCCGCTCGGTCGACGAGGGCGAGCGCCGCTTGGTGCATGAGGCGGGGCTCGACATCTACGACATGCGCTATATCGACGAAGTCGGCATGAAGCGGGCGCTGGAGGAAGCGCTGGAGGGCGTCGACGCCGACACCCATCTGCACGTCAGCTTCGACGTCGATTTTCTTGATCCCGGCATCGCGCCTGGCGTCGGCACGACGGTCGAGGGCGGGCCGAACTACCGCGAGGCGCAGCTGGTGATGGAGATGATCGCCGACACCGGCCGCATGGCCTCGCTGGACATCGTCGAGCTGAACCCCGCGTTCGATGAGCGCAACCGCACGGCCCGGCTGGCGGTGGACCTCGTCGAGAGCCTGTTCGGCAAGTCCACACTGATGCGTGACCCGCTGCGCGAGCCGCGTTGAGCGGCGCCTGACTGGGCTGAATCGTCGCGAGGCCTCACGCTGACGGCGGGCGATGGCGCTGCTAGGCTGCGCTCCCCGCCGAACGTCGGTGCTCAAGCCCTCGGAGTTCCCATGCGCATTCCCACGACCGTCTGGCGCCTCGCGGCGCTCGCGCTCGGCCTGCTCGTGCTGGCCGGCTGCAACACCATCCAGGGCGCCGGCAAGGACTTGCAGCGCGCCGGCGAGAAGATCGAAGAGGCCGCGCGCCGTTGACCGCGCGCTGCGCCCCCATACCCCACGAGGCTCCATGTCCCGCACCCGCGTCCTCACCGGCATCACCACCACCGGCACCCCGCACCTTGGCAACTACGTCGGCGCGATCCGCCCGGCGATCGCCGCCAGCGCCGACCCGAACGTCGACGCCTTCTTCTTTCTCGCCGACTACCACGCCCTGATCAAGTGCGACGAGCCGGCGCGCATCCAGAGCTCGCGCATGCAGATCGCCGCGACCTGGCTGGCGGCCGGGCTGGACCCGCAGCGCGTGCACTTTTATCGGCAGTCGGACATCCCCGAGATTCCCGAGCTGACTTGGCTGCTGACCTGCGTCACCGCCAAGGGGATGATGAACCGGGCGCATGCCTACAAGGCCGCGACGGACGCCAATGAGGCGGCTGGCGAGGACGCCGATGCTGGCGTCACCATGGGCCTGTTCAGTTACCCGGTGTTGATGGCGGCGGACATCCTGATGTTCAACGCGCACAGGGTCCCGGTGGGCCGCGATCAGGTGCAGCACATCGAGATGGCGCGCGACATCGGCGCGCGCTTCAACCATCTGTTCGGGCAGGGGCGCAGCTTCTTCACCCTGCCGGAGGCGGTGATCGAGGAATCGGTGGCGACCTTGCCCGGACTCGACGGCCGCAAGATGTCGAAGAGCTACGACAACACCATCCCGCTGTTCGAGGGCGGCGCCAAGGCGCTGAGAGAGGCGGTGGCCCGCGTGGTCACCGACTCGCGCCTGCCCGGCGAGCCCAAAGACCCGGAAGGCAACGCTCTGGCCCTGATCTTCGACGCCTTCGCCAGCGCTGAAGAGGCCTCGACCTTCCGTGCCGATCTGCGCGGCGGCCTGGGCTGGGGCGAAGCCAAGCAGCGTCTGGTCGAGCGCGTCGAGCGCGATATCGCCCCCATGCGCGAGCGCTACCTGGCGTACATGGCCGACCCGCAGCGTCTGGAGGACATCCTGCAGGCCGGCGCGGCCCGGGCCCGGGCCATCGCCGCCCCGCTGCTGGCGGAGCTGCGCGAAGCGGTGGGCCTGCGTCGCTTCGTTACTGCGGTGGGCAAGACGGCCGAGACCAGGGCGGAACGGGAAGCGCTGCCCCAGCTCAAGCAGTACCGCGATGCCGACGGGCAGTTCTACTTCAAGCTGCTGTCGGCCGAGGGTGAGCTGCTGCTGCAGAGCTCGGGATACGCGTCGCCCAAGAAGGCCGGCCAGGCGTTGCAGCAGCTGCGCCAGTGCAATCCCGCCGAGCTGCGTGAGGGTCTGAGCGGACGCGTGAGCGATGAGGCGCTGCAGGAGATCGCGCGCGCCTTCGCGGTGCTGCAGGCCGCCGAAGCGGAGCGCAAGGCGCGCGCGGCGGGCGGCTGAGGAAAGCGCGTCACGTTTCGCCGGTTTCGCGGGCGTCGAAAGCCGACACAGCGTTCACGCTGGATCTCGCGTTTTGCCCTGCTGGCGCAGAATGTGACGTCATGTGTCAGCGGTATTCCGCTACCGTTTATCGGGGCTGCGGCGGGGGCCTAGTTTTCAATTGTTTTTCTCGGGTTAGAGTTAAAAAACGTTTCACCGCCCTTCATGCCCGGGGGAATCCGCATGACTTCCGCACGCTTCACCAGCTTGGTGCTGGCACTCGCCAGTCTCGCCGCCGTTCTGTTCTCCCCGAGCAGTCGGGCCGACGATCCGATCTTCTCGAACTCGTTCGAGGTGCCCTTCAACAGCCCCGCCAACGATGGCGAGGCGGCCCGGTTCCTGAACCAGGCCACTTTCGGCGCCACCGCTGCGGACATCACAGCGGTTCGCAACCAGAGCATCAGCGGCTGGCTGTCGGCGCAGCTGAATCTCGGCACCGTGACGCTGTCGCGGCCCTGGCTTGAGGCTTACACCGCGTCGCTGGCCACGGGCGGCGTTAACCAAGACATGCGCGTCCAGCGCTGGTACGACGTCGCGGTGAACGCGCCGGACCAGGTGCGCCAGCGGGTGGCGTGGGCTTTGTCGCAGTTCGTGGTGGCTTCCGACCGCGATGCGTTCCTGATCGATCAGGAAATCATGATGGCGGAGTGGAACGACATCCTCGTCCGCAACGCTTTGGGCAACTACCGAGATCTGCTGCGTGAGGTGAGCTACAGCCCGATGATGGGCCGCTACCTGACCTCGCTGCGCAACCAGCGATTCCTGCTGCTGAACTCGAACGGCACCTACACCGCGGGCAACAACGGCGTGCAGCCGGACGAGAACTACGCACGCGAGATCATGCAGCTGTTCTCGATCGGGCTGCTGGTGCGCGGCAAGGATTTCTACACCACGTTCCCTGACGAGCAGAACCCCGACCTTCGCAAGACCACCTACAACGAAGACGACATCGCCAACCTCGCGCGCGTCTTCACCGGCCTGTCCCACACCTGCACCCAGGGCGCTTCCACCGCTGGAGGAGTGCCGTTCAACCGCAACTGCGGCGCCAACGACGCGACGGCCTGTACGGGCGTGGGCTGTCGTTTCGGTCAGGGCGGCTCACGGCTGTTCAACACCTCGAACATCATCGCCGACCCGATCGCCGATCGTGGCCTGATCCATCCGGACTTCTACCGGCCGATGGTCTGCTACCCGGCCTTCCACGACACCGGACGCGACAACCAGGGTGGCCAGCTGCCGGATCCCGAGTCGACCTTGGTCAACCTGCCGCCGGGCTCGCCGGGCCCGAACAAGCGCCTGGTGCTGGGCGCCGTCGGTGGTGACCGCACCCTCGAACTCATTCCCAGCTTTGACGGCCTCGCCACGCTGAACTGCGCCGCTGCGAACCTGACGCCCCAGCAGCAGCAGGCCTGCGTCAGCTACTGCGAAGGCGGCATCGATCAGGCCATCGATTTCCTGTTCAACCACCCGAACACGCCGCCGATGGTGGCGCGCCAGCTGATCCAGCGTCTGGTCACTTCGAATCCGACCCCGGGCTACGTGGAGCGCGTGGCCGATGCCTTCATCAACAACGGCTCGGGCGTGCGCGGCGACATGAAGACCGTGGTGTCGGCGATCCTGCTCGACGTCGAAGCCCGTCGCCCTGCCAGCCACCCCGAGCAGCCGGTGAACTTCGGCAAGGTCCGCGAGCCCATGCTGAAGATGGTGGCGCTGTGGCGGCACTTCGGAGCGCGTTCTGGCGACACGGCGAACATTCCGGCGACCAATCCGCGCGGTGGTCAGGCCAACCCGCTGGCGGGTCAGCCGAGCCTGCGCCGCTGGGGCCCGAACAACCCGCAGGACATCTTCCAGCAGCGCCCGCACGGCGCGCCCTCGGTGTTCAACTTCTACGAGCCGGACTACAAGCAGCCGGGAGCCGTGGCAACCTTGGGCCTGTTCTCGCCGGAGCTGCAGATCGTCCACGAAGTGAGCGCGGTGTCGGTCGCCAATGAGCTGTTCACCCGCATCTGCTCGGGCTACGGCGGCAACGATTGCGGCAACACCTTCACCCTGCCGACCGACCGCTCCTACTTCCCGACCGCGCAGATCGATGCGATGCCAGCCGTGGTGCCCGCCAACGCCAACCTGGCCTCTGCGACCCTGGCCCAGGACATGGAGCTGATCAACTTCTTCAACGTCCGCATGATGGGCGGCACCATGAGCGGCGCCGACATCACCAGCAGCTTCAACTGCCTGAACTCCGAGCCGGGCATGAAGTGGCGGCTGATGAACGCGCTGCGCTGCGGCGGCGGCCTCAACGAGAACCTGAACGGCGGTACCAACGGCACCACCAACGGCACGCAGGCAGAGCGCAAGCGGCGCAAGGCGCTCTTCCTGATGCACCTGGTCGCCATTTCCCCCGAGTACAGCACCCAGCGCTGAGGAGCCACGCCATGTCCCGCATCCATTTCGACAAGCGCCGTGACTTCCTGAAGGGCGCCGCCTGCATGGCGGCCTCCGGCGCCGCCGCAACCTTCGTGCCCCAGCTGTCCATGATGGGCACCGCTCTCGCGCAGTCCGCGCCCACCGGCTACAAGGCCCTGGTCTGCATTTATCTGTCCGGCGGCAACGACTCCTGGAACCTGTTGATCCCGTCCGATACGAGCACCCAGATTCCGGTCGCCGGCCGCACGGCGCTTGCGCCCTATGGCCCCACGCCCTACGGCTGGTACGTGACTTCGCGAGGCGGGCTGTTTCAGGGTTCGGGCTCGCAGTTGGGTATTCCGCTGGTCGGCGGAGGCGCGGCGGGTCAGCTGCCCAACGCCCTGGCCCTGCAAGGCGTGCCCTATGCCCTCAACCCGGCGGCGGCGAACAACGCAGGGCTGGGCACGGAGACCGGTCTGCGCCGCATGTTCAATCAGGGGCGGTTGGCTTTCATCGCCAACGTCGGTCCGCTGGTCGAGCCGGTGCGCCGTCAGAACTTCAACACCTGGAAGCGCCCGCCGCAGCTGTATTCGCACAACGACCAGACCAACCTCTGGCAGATCGGCGGCGGCGACAACTCGTCGCAGCCGAGCGGCTGGGGCGGTCGCATGGCCGGCCGGCTTCTCGGGTCTTCACCCGCCAGCGGTCTGTCGCCCTGCATCTCGATCAGCGGCCAGACGCGCTTTCTGGTCGGTGAGTACGGCGGTGGGCAGCCGGTGATCCCCTATCGCTTGTCCACCAGCGGCACCAATCCCGCGACTTCACTGAACAACTACGGCGGTGGCAACCTGGCGGGTACCAAGCGCCGCGAAGTGCTGGAGAGCCTGCTGAACACCACCTACCCGCAGGCTTTCAGCAACGAGTACGGCCAGATCGTCGATCGCTCGATGAACCTGTCGACCGGCATCAATCAGGCGATCGGCCTGCTCGGCACCGACACCCGCTTCACCCAGGCCCAAGGCGGCAACGCGATCTCGTTCAACGCGGCGGTCAACAACATTCCCGGTTCCGGTCTGGGCAATCAGCTGCGTCAGGTGGCGCGCATGATTGCGGTCTCCCGGCCGGGGGTCAGCGGCTTCAGCATCGCCGCCAATCGCCAGGTGTTCTATGTCAGCACCGGCGGCTACGACACCCACGATGCGCAGATCCCGGCGGCCGCTCCTGTCAATGGCACCTGGGGAGGCCACCAGGGTTTGCTGCAGCAGGTCGCGCAGGCGGTGCATTTCTTCTACGAAGCGATCGCTGTGCTCAACAACGTCCCGGGCTACAGCGGCGTCCTGAACGAGGTGATGGGGTTCACCCAGAGCGAGTTCGCGCGCACGATCAACTCCAACGGCAGCGGCACCGATCACGCCTGGGGCGCCGTGCAGATGGTGTTCGGTCGTCCCGCCAGCGAGGGCGGCCCACTCAATGGCGGCCAGATCTACGGACGCTACCCTCTGCAGCTGCTCAACCGGAGCTTCTCCGGAAGCCCCGATCTCCTCGGCGAGAGCTTCAATCGCGGCGAGTTCCTGCCCACCACGTCGGTGGACCAGATGTCAGCCACGTTCGCGCGCTGGATGGGCGTCAGCGCTGTGGATGTTCCGGTGCTGTTCCCGAACATCGGAGCTTTCACCAATGGCTCGCATCCCAACGCGGCGGTGATGGCCTACAACACCCAGACGGTGCCGTTCATCACCGTCTGATCGCACAGGCTGTTGGGATGCAAGAAGGGCTGCCCGGTCGGGCAGCCCTTCTCGTTGGACGAGCTCGCAACTCCGTCGCGTCGACCACTCGACGCAGCCCCAGCGTTCGCAGCGACAACGGGCGGACCGCAGACGCCGCGCTCAGGGACGCTGGATGCTTTCGAAGCGGCCGATAAACAGGCGCTGCCCGCCAACGGAGTCTGGCATGAGCGCGCCGCTCGCGATCCAGTCGTAAATGGCTGCCTGCAGCGCGGAATCGCCGGGCATCTGCGCGCCGAAGGGCGGCACATCACAATTGATTTTGAGGAACAGCGCGCTGGCGAGCGGCTCGAACGGGCGCACCCGCAGAATGCTGGCATCGCCGTTGGCTGCGCGACCGCGCTCATCCGTGCCCAGCAGATTGGTCACTGCATTGTTGAGATTGAGGTTCAAGCCGCCGTTGCTGCCGTTGATGTGGCAGCTGCTGCATTGAGCCTCAAGTAGCGGGCGGATATCGCCCTCGAAGCTGATGTCGTAGCGGATTGGAAAGCTGTTCGGCGGGAGCGGAGCGCACCCGCTCGGGCCGCCAGCAGCTTGGGCTGTACCGCCTGCGAACAGAGCGCAGGCAGCGATGAGGGACAGAAGAATTCGTGGGTTCACGGCGTGATGGTTCCAGGTGGCGTCAGCAGGTTGAACTGGTGTCGGGAGGACTCCATCGAGTCGCGAAACACGACATCGCTGTAGGGCCCGCCGAACGCGTCGAACCCGCGCGCGCCTTGGGCGATCCAGTCATACACGAGGGCGCGCAAACGTGGCGAGAGACGTACCGGCATCTGATCGGTGGCCGGCGGCATGTACGGATAGTCGCCCGGCGGGGTGCAGTTGATCATCGCGTAGAGCAGGCTCGACTCAGGCTTGCCCGGCACCACCCGGAAAATGTCGCCGTTGCGGAAGCTGTTGGCCAGCACCAGCTCGTAGCCAGCGAAGTCCGGTGTGTCCAACCTCAGGCCGCCCATCGCCGTCTGGTTGTGACAGCCCACGCAGCCGCCGGCCAGCCACACGTCGTGGATGTCGCGAATCTCGTCGGGTAGGCCGCTGCCCGCGAGGTCGTACTGCATTCCGTAGGTGATCGGCTCGGCGTCGAGGCTTTCGCACTGGCTGGCCAGGGGCGGAAAGCCGATCAAAGCCGCACGGTTCTCCGGCCAAGCCTCGGCGGTGGAAGCGGCAAGCACGTGCAGGCCAGCAAGGACAAGAGCGACGCTGCACGTGCGAGCGAGCGCGGATGAGCGGCGGGGCTGAAGGCGCGAGTTCATGTGACGGAGTGTGACATGGCCGCGGCATGCTGACGTAGTCCGCGAAACCGCACTGTGAAGCGGACCACCTTCAACGGAAATCGCGTTGACTCAGTACTTGCCGGGCCGCAGCACTTCGACGTCGGCAAAGAACAGGGTCAAGCCGAAATTGGCGCCGTACTCGGCCAGCACGTGGGCGGCGATGCGATCGGCGACTTCGGCCTCGCAGATCACCTTCATCTCGATGCTGCGGTCGGCCTCCCAGCTGCCTTCGCGGATGCCGCTGTGGCCCGCACCGCGCACGTCGTACACGGTGTAGCCCTGCGCGCCCAGCCGGCGCACATCGCGCGCCAGCGACTTCTCAAGCGCGGCCTCGGCAATGATCACGAGCAGGGTGCGAGGATGTTTGGGCAAGGTCATGCGGGCGTGCCTCCCAGCCAGTGGGCGAGCTTGAGGTAGAGCGGAATGCCGATGATGACGTTGAAAGGGAAGCTGATGCCCAGCGCCGCCGTGATCGACAGTGCCGCGTTGGCCTCAGGCACGGCCATGCGCATCGCGGTGGGCGCTGCGATGTAGCTGGCGCTTGCCGCCAGCGTGGCGAGAATGGCGATGCCGCCCACCGACAGCTCCAGCGCCACGCCCGTCAGCGCGCCCAGTACGGCCAGCAGCGGCGGAAAGCCGATGCCGATCAACAGCAGGCGCGGGCCGAAGGGGCCGATCTCGCGCAGTCGCCCGCCCGCGACCAGGCCGAGCTCAAGCAGAAACAGCGCAAGAATGCCGCGGAAGGGATCGATGAAGACCGGCGCGATGGCCTTGCTGCCTTCGACGCCGGCTATTGCCCCGATCGCGAGGCCGCCCGCCAGCAGCAGCACGGACTTGCCGAATAGCACTTCATGACCCAGCGCGCCCCAGCGCACGTCCTTGAGGCGCGACATCCGCGCGAGCAGGATGCCGGCGACCAGCGCGGGAGCCTCCATCACCGCGACCCACAGCGCGGCGTGCGATTCGTAGGCCACGCCGGCGCGGTCAAGGGCGGCCGTGGCCACCGCGAAGGTGACCACGCTGACCGAGCCGTAGTGCGCCGCCAGCGAGGCGCTGTCCGCGCTCGCGAAGCGCAGCAGACGCAGCGCGGGAAACAGCAGCAGCGGAATCGCGAAGCCGAGCGCCATCGTGGCGAAGACTTGCGGCAGCAGGTCGCTGAGCGAATGCTTCGACAGCTCGATGCCGCCCTTTAGACCGATCGCCAAGAGCAGATAGATCGACAGCACCTCGTACACCGCTTCCGGCAGGCGCAGATCGGATTTAGCCAGGCGCGCGACCAGGCCCAGCAGGAAGAAAAGCACGACGACATCGAACATGGGCGCGGATGCTGTCACGCACGCCCCTCCAGACGCCAGCGTTTGTGCGCCAGCGCCTACACTGCGCGCCACCTAAAGCGGAGAAACCCATGCTGGAATGCATCGAGATCGAAACCGGACCGCAGCCGCGCCACAGCGTGATCTGGCTGCATGGCCTGGGTGCCGATGGCCACGACTTCGAACCCATCGTGCCTGAGCTGGTAAAGCCCGGCTGGCCGTCGCTGCGCTTCGTGTTCCCCCATGCGCCGGTGCGCCCGATCACCATGAACGGCGGCATGCGCATGCGCGGCTGGTACGACATCTACGGCCTGGAACTCATGGCGATCGAGGATGAGGCCGGCATTCTCGCCTCGGTGGCTGAGGTCGAGCGTCTGCTGGCGCGTGAGCGCCAGCGCGGCGTCGACAGTCACCGCATCTTGCTTGCCGGCTTTTCGCAGGGCGGTGCCGTGGCACTGGCGGCGGGTCTCACCCAGCCCGAGCGACTCGCCGGCATCGTCGCGCTCTCGACCTATCTGCCGATTGCAGCGCAGGTCGCAGCGCGGCGCGCGCCGATCCAGGCCGGCCTGCCGCTGTTTGTCGGACACGGTGCAGTGGACCCGATCGTGCCGCAGGCGCTGGGCCTTGCAGCGCGCCAGCGGCTGCAGGACTGGGGGCATACGGTCGACTGGCACAGCTACGGCATGCCGCACAGCGTCTGCGCCGAGGAGATCCGCGACCTGTCCGGATGGATGGAGCGGCATCTGCTGGGCGAGCAGCGGTAAGGGCTCGGGCGCGGGCGGCAGGCATACTTCCGGAGATGCACAGCGCCCCGCTCGATGACTGGCTGCCCGACTTCTGCCGCGTGCCCACCCTGTTCGTGGTGATGGTCGCCGCGCAGATCATCGTGCTGGCCGCCGTGCTCATGCCCGGTGCGGCCGGCGACCCCGCTGAAGCCGGTTCGCGCCTGTTCGTCGCCAGTGTGTTCGCGCAGTGGCTGGCGCTGTTGGCCAGCGTGCTGCTGTGCAAGCTGCGGCCGCTGGTGCTGCGGCTCAAGCCGCGTGCGCTGTCGATCGCGGCGGGCTGGTTGGTGCCGACCTTGGCGACCCTGGTGGGCGCCGGGGTCGTGCATCAGCTCGACGTGACCCTGAAAGTCGGGCTCACCGTGCCGACAGGCCACGGACTGCAGTTCGCGCTGTCCTGCGCGGCCGTAGCGGGTCTGCTGTCGGCGGCGCTGCTGCGCTACTTCTACGTGCAGCAGCTGTGGCAGGCGCAGGTACAGGCCAGCGCCCAGGCCGAAGTGCGCGCCCTGCAGGCGCGCATCCGCCCGCACTTCCTGTTCAACAGCTTGAACAGCATCATCAGCCTCGTGCGCCGCGACCCGGCGACCGCCGAACGCGCCATCGAGGATCTCTCGGAAGTCTTTCGTGCCGCCTTGGGCGCAGGCCAGGGTGACTGGTCGCTGGGCGAGGAGTTCGAGCTGATCGATCGCTATCTCGGCATCGAGCGCCTGCGTCTTGGCGAACGCCTGCGCCTGCGCATCGACCTCGAACCCGGCTGGCCGCAGACACTGCGCCTGCCGCGGCTGTTGCTGCAGCCGCTGGTCGAGAACGCCATCCTGCACGGCGTGGCCCGTCTGCCGCAGGGAGGCGAGGTTCACATCGAGCTGCGCGCCATCGATGGCGGCGTGCGCATCGAGATCGGCAACCCCTGCCCGCCGCAGGCGGGCAACGGCGGCAATCGCCATGCCTTGACCAGTATCGAGCAGCGCCTGCAGCACTTTTTTGGCCCGAGCGCGTGGATGACCGTGGTCCCGGCTCCCGACTACTATGCGGTGACTTTATGGATGCCCCGGAACCCCGCGCTGCCGTCCTCGACGTCCTGATCGTCGACGACGAGCCCCTTGCCCGCCAGCGTCTGCAGGATCTGCTCGCGGACCTTCCCAACGTGCGCGTAGTCGGCGAAGTCGGCGACGGTCGTCAGGCAGTCGATGCCTGCGCCCAGCTGTGTCCCGACGTGGTGCTGCTGGATATCGCGATGCCAGTGATGGACGGCCTGGAGGCGGCCCGTCACCTGGCGTCGGATCCCACCGCACCCGCGGTGGTGTTCTGCACCGCCTACGACGAGCACGCGCTGGCTGCCTTCGAAGCCCGCGCCATCGACTACCTGCTGAAGCCAGTGCGCGCCGAGCGCCTCGCGGCGGCGCTGGAGCGGGCTCGCTCCCTGGGCCGCGCCCGTGCAAACGAGCGACTGCAGGCGCTGCCCAAGACCCAGGCACGTACGCATCTTTGCGCGCGGCTGCGCGGCAGCCTGCGGCTGATTCCTGTCGCCGATGTCGTCTATCTGCAAGCCGAAGAGAAGTACGTGGTGGTCCATCACCTCGGCGGTCAGGACCTGATCGAGGATTCGCTGAAGGCGCTGGAGCAGGAGTTCCCCGAGCGCTTCCTGCGCATCCATCGCAACTGCCTTGTCGCCCGCAGCGAGCTGCGCGAGCTGCGTCGCGGCAACGATGGGCAGGTGCACGCGCTGCTGAAGCGCAGCGCCGATGCGCTCGAGATCAGCCGCCGCTGCCTTCCCCAGATTCGTCAACTGCTGAAGCATCTATGACCCGAACTCTGCGGATCGCCACCCGCAAGAGCGCGCTCGCGCTGTGGCAAACGGAACACGTCGCGGCCCGCCTGCGTGACTTGCATCCTGGCATCGCCATCGAACTGGTGCCGCTGTCCACACGCGGCGACGAGGTGCTCGATCGTTCGCTGTCGGCGATCGGCGGCAAGGGCCTGTTCCTCAAGGAGCTCGAAGAAGCCATGCTGCGCGATGAGGCCGACCTCGCCGTGCATTCGCTGAAGGACGTGCCGATGGCGCTTGAGGGGCCCTTCGTGCTGCCGGCTGTGCTGGAGCGTGCGAATCCTTTCGATGCGTTCGTCAGCAATGCCTACGCCGATATCGCGGCGCTGCCCGAGGGCGCGCGCGTGGGCACGTCCTCGCTGCGTCGACGCGCGCAGATCAAGGCGCAGCGCCCTGACCTTGACATCGTCGACCTGCGCGGCAACGTCAACACGCGCCTGGCCAAGCTCGATGCGGGCGAATACGCGGCCATCGTGCTGGCCTGCGCGGGTCTCGAGCGATTGGGCTTCGATGCGCGCATCCGCGCGACGCTGAGTCCGCCTCGGGTGCTTCCGGCGGCCTCGCAAGGCGCCATCGCGATCGAGTGTCGCGAAGATGCAGCGGATGTTCGCACCCTGCTGGCCACCCTCGACCACGCCCCCACGCGCCGCTGCGTGGACGCAGAGCGGGCCATGAACCTCGCTTTGGGCGGCAGCTGTCACGCTGCGATTGCGGCGTACTGCATCGAGCAGGGCGAGCGTCTGCGTCTGCGCGGCTGGGTGGGCGATGCGGGCAGCGGCGCAGGCATTGGTGTCGATCTGGAAGGTAAGTCGTCCGCGCCAGAAGCCCTTGGGCTGCGTGCAGCCGAAGCCTTGCGCGCCCAGGGCGCCGAGCGATTGCTCGCCAGTGCTTGAATACGGCGCACGCGCAGGCCATCGCACTGAGCTGAGCCAGTGGGCTGCTGTGTTGCTGCGGGGCTTGCCCAATGCCCAGCGCCGAAACGCGCCCGGCCCGCACAGCCATGGCCTACGGTAACGCCGAAGAATTCAGCGTTGCCGTAGGCCATGTCGAGGGCGCTCGCGGCCACAGATCAAGTGCAGGATCGACTTGATCCGGGTTGCCTCAGCGCTCCGCAGACGGGCCCGCCCAGGGCGGCAAGACTCGGTGCTGATCAGCGGAACGCGTAGACCAGGTTGATCGTGGTCAGCAGATCGGTGCTCTTGCTGCCGGCGGGCGTTTCGCTGTTGTAGCGCGCCTGCAGACCGGCCTTCAGCGCCAGCTTCTCGGTCATCGACACCGCGACACCAAAGTCGTTCTGCGCAAAGGTGTTGTCCTCGCCGCTTTCGACCAGCAGCACATTGGTCAGCTCGGTGGTTTCCGTCAGCACGCGGCGGAAGTCGAGCGCTCCGCGCAGGATGGCGTTGTTCTCGGTCTCGCCAGTCTCAGCCACTTTGGCACGGCGATAGCCGGGACCGACCTCGGCGCTCAGGTGGCCGCTGTCGTTGCTGTAGAGCGTGTAGCCGAAGCCAATCGAGAACGTGCTCTGGCTCTCGTAGGCGCTGAAGTCATCGCGTTCATGGCGCAGCGCGCTGATCCACGATGCGCGCTCGTTCATCTTGAAGGCGCTGGAGGCGTGCGCCGCCCAGCGGTTTGCAGTGGTTTCGAACAGGGTCTCGGCTTGGCCGTCGCCGTCGAAGTCGCCGGTGATCTCGCCTTTGGCGCGCAGCACGCTGACCCCGAACATGTGCTTCCAGCGGTCATCCTCATTGATGAAATCGAGCTTGGCGTTGAGGTTCTCCGAGCGCGCGTTGCCGCGGGCCGCCGCCAGGCCGAACTCGCCGGTGCCCGTCCAGCTCTGAGCGTGAGAGGCAGCGGGCAGGGCGGCAAGCAGGGAGAACAGGAGCAGAGTCGAGCGCATGGGAACCTCGTGGCTGTGGGTGTGAAGGCCTCATCGGCGGCGCGCAGACTGGTGGCCGGCGCTTGAATTGCCGGTGAATCCAACGGTCTGCCTCAAGATCGGAGCGCCCGGCACATCCGCGCGAGGAGGCTGCGGGTCAGGCGTGTCCAGTCAGCGGCGCACAGGTCAGGCGATACCTTAAGCGCTCGGTGCTCCTCGCGTGTGCTCGCGCGAAAGGCCTCGCAGTGTGGGTGTGATGGGTTGTGCAGTCTCTCAACCATCCGCCGGCGTATCCCATCCTTTGACCCCTTTGACCCCGGTTTCAAACGGTTTACCCTGCGGGGCTGTCCCGCGGTGGCATTGAAGCCGTTGAAGCGTCTCCGCGGTCGCTTCCTCCCCAGATTTCATCTTGACTCCGGTGACGACGGAGCTTGATTCCCCAGGAGCCGTACATGCATCGCAAGCTGATCCCCGTGGCCATCGCCGCCGTTCTGCTGTCTGGCTGTGGCGCACCCGAAACGCCGTCTGCCCAGCAGGGAGCGCAGGCCTCCGCTGCTCCCGCAGCCACCGCCACCGCCGCGCCCGTCGCTACGCCGCAGTTCAGCACGGCAATCAGCGGCGAGCTGATGGTCGAGGGGCTCACCGAACTGCCCGCTGGTTTCGAGCTGTCGCTGCGCCTGCTGGATCTCAGCGACCCCTCGCAGGTGCCGCCCGTGGTCGCCGAGCTGAGCGGCCCGGCCCCGTCGATCCTGCCGCACCGGTTCTCGCTGCCCTATGACGCATCCAAGATCGTCGAAACGGGTCGCTACGGGGTGCTTGCGGCCCTTGTCGTGCAGGGCGTGCCGCTGTACTCCAGTCCCGCGCCTGCGCCCGTACTGACCGAAGGCAACGGCACCAGCGTGTCACTGTCGCTCGTCCGCGGCGGCGCGCAGGCGGATACCCAGATCGCTCCCACGGAGAAGATGAAGCAGGATTTCGGCGCGCTGGAGCGTTCGATCGGCGCCTTGAGGCGCGTCACCGGTGAGCGCATCACCGATGACGTCACGGTGGGTTGGGACGCCTTCCTGTCCGACGCGGGCGTGCGCTTCGCGCGTGAGCAGGTGGACTTCGGCGACGCTGGCACCGCTTCCCTCAAGTACGCGTTCAAGGACGGGCGGCCGTGGGTCGTCGTGCGCGAGCAGCGCGATCGCACCACCTGGCTGGGTTGGAACGAAGCGGGTGAGCTGATGCTCAACGAAGGCCCGGACGGTCCGATCGACGCTGCCGAGGCCGAACGCCTGCGTGCCGGTGCCGCCGAGGTCGCGGCACTCGCGAAGCCCTGAGCACGACGGCTTCTCTGCTCTCACGGTTCGACGAAACCCCGTGCCCGGCGCGGGGTTTCGCGTTTGTCTGCAGGCGCTTTCACGTCCGGTTTGCGCTGCGTCCACGCGCATCCATCCAAGCTTCCGGTCGGGGGCAATGGCCTGCATCGTATTGCCGGTTCTAGGCGCGGGGCCTATCATCTGCGACGTTTTGTCGCACCCTGTGCTCCGTTCGCACGAGGGTCAAGACCTTCAATGATCGAGTTCAGCTCTTGCAGCAGCGATGACGAGGGTCTTTGGGAGCGGTGGGTGCTCAAGCCCAATCGCTCGCTTGGCCGCAGGCAGGCGAGGCTGTTCTTCGCCGCTGTGGTGAGTATGTCAACGCTGGTGAGCGGCTACAGCTGGTTTCAGGGGAACGTCTTTGCTCCCATCTTTGCCGTCGCGGAGGTTTCGCTTCTGGCGCTGGTGTTCTGGGTCGTTTGGCGGCGCGCAGAGCGTGCCGAGGTGATTTCGATCAACTCAGATCGCGTACGCGTCAATCGTGTGCCGGAGCTCGTGGAGGCGCTCAGCGAACCGCCTCAGTGGGTGCGACTTGAAGCCGAGGATGGTCAGCTGTTTCTTGCGAGCCGAGGACGGCGCGTGGATGTGGGGCGCTTCCTCGGCGAAATCGAGCGGGAGCAACTCGCGAAGGATCTGGAGCACGGCCTCAACAAGGCGCGTGCAGAAGCGGTTTACAGGTTTACTGAAGACTCAAGGTGATGCTGATGAAGCGTGTCCACTGGAGCCAACTGGGAACGGGTTTGATGGCCCTGCTGTTCTCGGCCATGGCCTTCGCCAATCCCGAGCGCTGGCAGCTCAACATGACGACTGGCGTCACCGATACCGCCGGTGAGGTCTACAAGCTGCACATGATCACGCTGTGGATCTGCGTGGCGATCGGCATCGTGGTGTTCGGTGCCATGGCGATCGCCATGTTCAAGTTCCGCAAGTCCAAGGGCGCCAAGGCCGCAGGCTGGAGCCACAACACCACCGCCGAAATCATCTGGACGGTCGTGCCCGTGCTGATTCTTGTGGCCGTGGCGTGGCCCGCCACCAAGACCATGTTCCGTATGGAAGACACCACCGGCTCCGAGATGACGGTGAAGATCACGGGCTACCAGTGGATGTGGCGCTACGAGATCGTCAACTACAAGGGCCAGCCCGGCAACGTCAACTTCGTGAGCCGTATCGACCGCGGCAGCGACAGTGTGCGTCAGCTCGGCTCTGGCAAGACCCCGCAGACGGTCACCGACGCTGAGGGCAACAACATCTATCTGCTGGATGTCGACAAGCCGCTGGTGCTGCCGACCGACACCAAGATCCGCTTCGTCATCACCGCGGATGACGTCATCCACAGCTGGTGGGTGCCGGTGTTTGGCTGGAAGCAGGACGCCATCCCCGGCGTCATCAACGAGAACTGGACCCGCATCAACGAACCGGGCATCTATCGGGGCCAATGCGCCGAACTCTGCGGCAAAGACCATGGCTTCATGCCGATCGTGGTCAAGGCGGTGACGCCGGCCGAGTTCGAGAGCTGGCTGGCGGCCGAACAGGCCAACGGCGACGCGGCCCGCGTGGCCCAGGCCAATGCTTCGACGGCGGGCGCCGTCGCGCAGAACTGAGTGGGAGGCAGGACACATCATGGCGACTTCAAGCGCAGCACATCACGACGAGCACCACGACCATAAGCCGACGGGCTTCATGGATCGCTGGGTCCTGACGACCAACCACAAGGACATCGGTACCCTGTACCTGGTGTTCTCACTGGTGATGTTCCTGATCGGTGGTGCGATGGCCCTGGTCATCCGCGCCGAGCTGTTCCAGCCGGGTCTGCAGCTGGTGCATCCGGAATTCTTCAACCAGATGACCACCATGCATGCGCTGGTGATGATTTTCGGCGCGGTCATGCCGGCTTTCGTCGGCCTGGCGAACTGGATGGTGCCGCTGATGATCGGCGCGCCCGACATGGCGCTGCCGCGCATGAACAACCTGTCCTTCTGGATCATGCCGTTCGCGTTCACGCTGCTGCTGATCCCGCTGTTCCTGCCCGGCGGTGGCCCGGCCGGTGGCTGGACGCTGTACCCGCCGCTCTCGCTGCAGGGCGGCACCAACGTCGCATTCACCATTTTCGCCATCCACCTGATGGGCATCAGTTCGATCATGGGTGCGATCAACATCATCGCGACCATCCTCAACATGCGCGCCCCCGGCATGGACCTGCTGAAGATGCCGGTGTTCGTGTGGACCTGGCTGATCACTGCATTCCTGCTGATCGCTGTGATGCCGGTGCTGGCCGGTGCGGTCACGATGCTGCTGACCGACAAGTTCTTCGGCACCGCCTTCTTCAATGCCGCGGGCGGCGGCGATCCGGTGATGTACCAGCACATCTTCTGGTTCTTCGGTCACCCGGAGGTCTACATCATGATCCTCCCGGCCTTCGGCATCGTTTCCGAGATCATCCCGACCTTTGCCCGCAAGCCGCTGTTCGGCTACCAGGCGATGGTCTACGCGACGGCCTCGATCGCCTTCCTGAGCTTCATCGTGTGGGCCCACCACATGTTCACAGTCGGCATGCCCCTCGGCGGCCAGCTGTTCTTCATGTACGCCACGATGCTGATCGCCGTGCCGACCGGCGTTAAGGTCTTCAACTGGGTCTCGACGATGTGGAAGGGCTCAATGACCTTCGAGACGCCGATGCTGTTCGCGATCGGCTTCGTCATCATGTTCACCATCGGCGGCTTCTCTGGCCTGATGCTGGCGATCGTCCCTGCCGACTTCCAGTACCACGACACCTACTTCGTGGTCGCGCACTTCCACTATGTGCTGGTCACCGGGGCGGTCTATTCGATCATGGCTGCGGCGTACTACTGGCTGCCGAAGTGGACCGGCCACATGTACAACGAGACGCTGGGCAAGTGGCATTTCTGGCTGTCGACCATTTTCGTCAATGTGCTGTTCTTCCCGCAGCACTTCCTGGGACTCGCCGGTATGCCGCGTCGAATCCCGGATTACAACGTCGCCTTCGCCGATTTCAACATGATCAGCTCGATTGGCGGCTTCGGCTTCGGCCTGTCGCAGCTGCTGTTCGTCTATATCGTGTGGAGCTGCGCGCGCGGCGGTGCCAAGGCCACCGCCGAAGTGTGGGAAGGCGCGAGGGGTTTGGAGTGGACGGTGCCCAGCCCGGCCCCGCACCACACCTTCACCACCCCGCCGGTCATCGACGACAGCAAGCTGGCGCACGGTAACGTCGCCCACTAAGCGGTCCCCGCGCAGCGCGGCGGCTCGGCCGCCGCGCTGCGCGCATCGCATCAGGTTCTGAATGAAGCGTCCCGTCGCCCCTGCCGAAGCCTCACCCCATCAGCGCCGCGCCGCGCGCCGAACGGCGTTCTTCGTGGCGGTGGTGGCAGCGCTGATCTACATCGCCTTTGTCCTCTCGGGAGTGATTGGCCGATGAGCACCGAAGCCCCAGCCCGCTCGGAAACCCGCAAGGTCCTTGGTCGCGCCGTCCTGGCCTGTGCCTGCACCTTCCTGTTTGCGTTCTCGCTGGTGCCGCTGTATCGCATCGCCTGCGAGAAGATCTTCGGTATCACCCTGGAGCGCACGCCGACCGGCGAGACGGTCGTCGCCAGCTACGAGGTGGACACCAGTCGGACCATCACGGTCGAGTTCGATGCTGGCGTCAATTCGCGCCTCAACTGGGCCTTCCGCTCGGACCAGTTCCAGATGCAGGTGCATCCCGGGCAGATGTACGAGGCGATGTTCCACGCCCGCAACATCGACAGCAGGCCCATCGTTGGCCAGGCGGTGCCCAGCGTGGCGCCCTCGCGGGCGTCGATCTTCTTCAACAAGACCGAGTGTTTCTGCTTCACCGAGCAGCTGCTGCACCCCGGCGAGGAGCGTCCGATGCCGGTGCGTTTCGTGATCGACCCCGCGCTGCCGCGCGAAATCACCACGCTCACGCTGTCCTATACCTTCTTCAACAACGAGCACGCCACCGCGCGCGTCGCCGCAGCCGGCATGCACTGAGCCTGGCGCGCGAACGCGTTGCGCCCGTCTTGTTAGACTTTCAACTTTCGTTCACCGGGGAAGCTCCATGGCACACACCCACGACGACGCCAACGTCTATTACGTCCCACACAGCAGCCCCTGGCCCATCGTTGGTGCAGTCGGTCTCTTCATCACCATGCTTGGCGTCGCCAGCTGGATCGACGGCGCCGCCTGGGGAATGTGGGTCTTCTACGCCGGTCTCGCCATCACGCTGTTCATGCTGAGCGGCTGGTTTGCCGACCAGATCAACGAGTCGGTGGGCGGCAAGTACAACTCGCAGGTCGATCGCAGCTTCCGCATGGGCATGCTGTGGTTCATCTTTTCCGAAGTGATGTTCTTTGCGGCCTTCTTCGGCGCTCTGTTCTATGCCCGCATCTTCTCGGTGCCGTGGCTGGGCGGCGAGGGTGCGGGCGTGGCGACGCATGAGTTCCTGTGGAGCGGTTTCGACGCCGCCTGGCCTACCAATGGCCCGGCCGATCTCAATGGCAGCTTCCAGACCATTCCGGCCTGGGGCATCCCGCTGTTGAACACCCTGTTGCTGCTGGCGTCCGGCGTGACGCTGACCATCGCCCACCACGCGCTCAAGGCTGGCGAGCGCGGCAAGATCCTGTTCTGGCTGGGTGCCACCGTGGTTCTCGGTGCGATCTTCATGTACTTCCAGGTCTACGAGTACATGCACGCCTATGGCGATCTGAACCTCAAGCTGAGCTCGGGCATCTACGGTTCGACCTTCTTCATGCTCACCGGCTTCCACGGCATGCACGTCACCCTGGGCGCGATCATGCTGGCGGTCATGTGGTTCCGCGTCGCCAAGGGCCATTTCACCAAGGACAACCACTTCGCTTTCGAAGCGGTTGCGTGGTACTGGCACTTCGTCGACGTGGTTTGGCTGATCCTCTTCATGTTCGTCTACGTGCTCTGAGCGCGCCGACGTCCGAATACACGCGAGGCCGGCATGCGCCGGCCTCGCTGTTTTCTGGCCTGATGGAAGAGGCTGACCAAGCCGGGTCAAAGGTTCGGATCCGGTCCTCGCATGCTGCGTCCGAAGCCCCGGATTCGATCAGCCGCCGATGCCGTGCGGCTGGATCACGCCGGTGGCGATACCGATTAGCACCAGCACAATCAGTCCAACCGAAAGACCGATGCGTCGCGTCAGCGCATTCACCGTGCGGTGCGTGGCGCCCTTGTCCGCGATCATGTAGTAGAGGCCCGCGCCGAGGTTGTAGAGGATGAGCGCGAGGAAGGCGACGATCAGCAGCTTCTCCATGTCTGGCACCTGTGCAATGACTGCTTCAAGTATCGCACTGCCCCGCGGGTGCCCGACGTGAGCGCCCCTGCACGCCCGCTGCGTCACTACCTGCTGGCCGCTTTCGGTCTCGGCATGGTCCTGGTGTTCGCTGGCCTCGCGAACTGGCAATGGTCGCGTTCGATCGAGAAGCAGGCACTTTTGGACCGCGTCGAGGCGGCCAGGTCAGCGCCCGCTCGCGCGCTTGCAGATGCGCTGTCCGATCCCGCAGCGCGCGATCTGCCCGTGCGCGTCGAAGCGAAGCTTGCGCTGCGCACCGAACCGCGTCTGTTGCTGGACAACCAGCAGCGCGAGGGCCGGGTGGGCCTGCGCGAGTACGCGCTGGCGCGCGTGCCGGGTGAGGGCGAGCGCTGGCTGCTGGTCGATCTCGGCTGGCTTGTGATGGCCGCGGACCGCCGCCTACCTCAGCTCGAAGCGCTGCCGGACAGCATCGAGGCACGCGGCTTGCTCACCGGTCTGCCCGGGCAGGGTATTCGACTGGCTCAGAATCCGCCTCCAGCCGAGTCTCCGAGCCTGATCAACTACCTCGACGCGCAAGAGCTGTCCAGCCAGTTGAACATCGCCATCGTCCCGCGCCTTCTGCGCCTCGATCCTGATCTGCCGATCGGGCATGCGCGCGATCTGGACGTCCTGCCGAATACACTGCCGCCCGCCAAGCATCAGGGCTACGCCCTGCAGTGGGCAGGCCTCTCGCTCGCCGCGCTGGTCATCACCTTCCTGCTTTTCTTCCGGAGTCGCGCATGACACCGCAGCAACGCTCGCGGCTGGTCCTCGTTCTGATCGTGGTGCTGTTCGGAGCGCCCTTCACCACCGCCGTGGTGCTGCGTTTCGGCGGTTGGCAGCCGGGGCAGACCCGCAACTACGGCACCCTCGTGCAGCCCCCGCAGGACTGGTCGGCGATGCCGCTGAAGACCGTCGACGGCGCCGCCTACCCCTGGGACCCGGAAGCACGGCGCTGGCACCTGCTGCTGCTGCCGCCCGCGCCCTGCGACAGCCAGTGCCTTGAGCAGGCGGAAGTCATCCACAAGGTGTGGATCTCGGAAGGCCGGCGTGCGGACAAGCTCGATGTGCTGTGGCCCGGTCGCTGGCCCGAGGGGCTGGAGCGCTTCGGAGGCCTGCGCGAAATCGAGCTGCCGCCCGCCCTGCGCGGCCAGATCCCGGTCGACGCGGTGTCCGGAACCGGCATGGCCGCGGCGCTGATCGACCACAACGGTTTCCTTGTCGTGACCTACGCCGCGGGCTTCGAGGCCAACCGCATGCGTCGCGACCTTGATCGACTGGTGAAGTAAATGATCGACCCCCGCTTCAACAAGCTCGCCTGGATCACGCTAGCCCTGGCCATCTGCGTCATCGGCTTCGGTGCCTATGTGCGTCTCTCGCACGCGGGCCTTGGCTGCCCCGATTGGCCGGTGTGCTACGGCAAGCTCACCTGGCCCAAGCACGAGGTGCATATCGCGGCTGCGAACGAGGCCTTCCCTGAGCGCCCGGTCGAAGTGCCGAAGGCCTGGAAGGAGCAGGTGCACCGTCACCTCGCGGCGATTCTCGGCCTGCTCGTGCTGGGCTTGGCCATGATCGCCACGCGCACGCGCCCGCACGCCTGGAAGATCCTGCTGTCCTCGTGCGCGCTGATCCTGGGCGCGATCTTTCTCTACGTACGCGAGTACTACGTCGCATCCTCCGTCGTCGTCGTGATCGCCGAAGCGGCGCTGATGGCCAGCGCATGGCGGTGGTCGAACAGCGACATGGCGCGGGTTGCCACCTTCACCCTGGGCTTCATCATCTTCCAGGCCATGCTCGGCCTGTGGACGGTGACCTGGCTGCTCAAGCCCATCGTGGTGATGGCACATCTGCTGGGCGGCATGACGATGTTCTGTCTGCTGACCTGGATGGCGCTGCGCTCCTCGACCAACGCCGCGATTCCGCAGCCACCGACCCTGCGCATACGCCCGCTGCTGTGGCTGGGCGTAGGCGTGGTGGCCGTGCAGATCGCGCTCGGCGGTTGGGTCTCGGCCAACTACGCCGCGCTGGCCTGCGGCACCGACTTCCCGACCTGCATGGGCCAGTGGTGGCCGCCGATGGACTTCGCCGAGGCCGCCGTGCTCTGGCGCGGCATCGGAGTCGACTACGAAGGCGGCGTGCTTGACCCGGAGGCGCGCACCGCCATCCAGATGGTGCATCGCATGTTCGCCATCGTGGTCGTCGGCTATCTCGTCTGGCTGGCTCGACGTCTCAACGCGGAAGGCTTGCCGAACTACGGCTGGGGCCTGCTCGCCGTGCTGGGGCTGCAGGTGCTGCTGGGCATCACCAATGTCGTGGCCGGCCTGCCGCTGCCGGTGGCCACGGCTCATAACGTGGTGGCCGCCTTCCTGCTGTTCATTCTTGTGGGCCTGCTGGCGCGGCTGCGACCGCAGGCGGCCTGAGACCACAGGCTGCCAGGCCCGCGCGCCGTGAAGCGGCCCCGGGCTACAGCGTCCACTCCACGCTCCGCTCTCCCACCCGGCCCGGACTCGCCTTGGCTTGCAGCCAGGGCGCCCGGGCCTCAGGCTTTGCACCGAATGACTTCCGCTTTCCGCCAGTACTGGCCGCTGACCAAGCCCAAGGTCGTGGCCCTGATCGTGTTCACCGCCTTCGTTGGCATGCTGTTGGCCGTGCCCGGCCTGCCGCCGTGGAATGCGCTGATCTTCGGCAACCTCGGCATCTGGCTGGCGGCGGCCTCGGCCGCTGCGATCAATCATCTGATCGACCAGCGCATCGACGCGGTCATGGCGCGCACCCAGCATCGTCCACTGCCCGCGGGTGAACTGGTCGGCTGGCAGGTGCTCGTCTTCGCGCTGGCCCTGGGCGCGGCCTCAATGCTGGTGCTGGTGCTGTTCGTCAACGTCCTGACCGCTCTCCTGACCTTCGCCTCGCTGATCGGCTATGCGGTGGTCTATACGGCCTACCTCAAGCGTGCAACTCCGCAGAACATCGTGATCGGCGGTGCTGCGGGCGCGGCACCGCCCGTGCTCGGCTGGGCCGCGGCGACGGGCGAAGTCCATCCCTACGCGCTGCTGCTGTTCCTCATCATCTTCATCTGGACGCCGCCGCACTTCTGGGCGCTCGCGATCTTCCGCCGCGACGACTATGCGCGCGCCGGCGTGCCGATGCTGCCGGTCACCCATGGTGTCGAGTACACGCGCGTGCAGGTGCTGCTGTACACCCTGCTGCTGATCGCCGCGACCCTGCTGCCCTGGGTCACCGGCATGAGCGGCAGCTTCTACCTGGGCGGCGCGATGGTGCTCAACGGGGTGTTCCTCTACTACGCCCTGCGCCTGTTGAACCCCCCGTCGGAGCGCTTCGCGATGGAGGTGTTCAACTACTCGGTCATCTACCTGATGGCCTTGTTCGCCTTCCTGCTGGTGGACCACTACCTCGATGCCGGCCCCACCATCGCCAACGCGCTCTACTTCGAGCCAGTGGCTTAGAGGCCGGGATTGGTGATTCGGGATTCGGGATTCGGGAGCAAAGAGGCGCGCTTGCGGAGCACCGGTCCATGCGCTGATGAGCGCCCGAGCGCTGCGCGGGAGGGCCGGGATTCGCGGGACAGCCTGAGGGGTAATCACGTCGTCTCGCGGCGCACTCCTTAGTCTTGCCCGTCAATGCAGGGAGATCAGGAGTCGATCCATGTCCGATGCCGGTACAAAACCCACCTGGAACCAGGTGCTGACCTGGGCCCGCCGCGGCAACCCGCCGCCGCCGCGACGGCTTGATCTTGGCGAAGATGATTGGCGCCTGCGGCTGACATCCGAGCAGTTCCGCGTGCTGCGTCAGCACGGCACCGAGCGCGCCTTTTCCTCGGGCTTGTGCAGCCTGTTCGAGCCCGGCCGCTACGCGTGTGCGGGCTGCGGCACCCTGCTGTTCGACGCCAGCACCAAGTTCGAAAGCCACTCGGGCTGGCCCAGCTTCACGGCGCCCGTGATCGAGGGCGTGGTCGCCTACGTCGAAGACCTGAGCCACGGCATGCATCGGATCGAAACCCTGTGCGCGGTCTGCGATGGTCACCTTGGGCATGTCTTTCCTGACGGCCCACCACCCACCGGCCTGCGCTACTGCATCAACGCGGTAGCCCTGCAGAAGGAGCACGCATGAGCACCACCACGACCGAGACCGCGATTCTTGCCGGCGGCTGCTTCTGGGGCATGCAGGAGCTGATCCGCGCCCTGCCGGGGGTGATCCGCACCCGTGTCGGCTACACCGGCGGCGATGTGCCGAACGCCACCTACCGCAACCACGGCACGCACGCCGAGGGCATCGAGATCGTGTTCGACCCGTCGGTCTTCAGCTACCGCCAGCTGCTGGAGTTCTTCTTCCAGATCCACGACCCGACCACGCTCAACCGCCAGGGCAACGACCGCGGCCTGTCCTACCGCTCCGGCATCTACCCGCTGGACCAGCGCCAGCACGGCATCGCGCTTGAGACGATCGCTGCGGTCGATGCTTCCGGCCGCTGGCCGGGCAAGGTGGTCACCGAAGTCAAACCCGCCGGCCCCTTCTGGGAGGCCGAGCCCGAGCACCAGGACTACCTGCAGAGATACCCCAGCGGCTACACCTGCCACTGGGTGCGACCGGAGTGGGTGCTGCCCTGATCCCGCGGCCCCGAGCGGGCGAGATCGCGAGGGTGTTCGCGGCTCGGGGCTTGTGGTGGGTGTGGATCAGGATCAGACTGGCGATCAAGTCCAAATCGAGACTCACGCCATGGCGCCTGCCGATGCAACACGCCCAAGCCGAATCGCCGAAGCGCGACCTGCGCCTGCACCGGCGCACTCGACGGACGATCTCGCCGGCCCCGGCCTGCGCACCTTCTTCAACATCGCCCAGCGCTGGGGCCTGGACACGCGGCAGGAACAGGTGCTGCTCGGCTCGCCGGCGCGCTCGACCTTCTTCCGCTGGAAACGCGGCGACATCGGCATCGTCCCGCACGACCTGATCGAACGCCTGAGCTATCTGCTCGGCATCTACAAGGCCCTGCAGGTGCTGCTGCCGGTGCCGGAGCGCGCCGACGCTTGGATCAAGCGAGCGAACACCGCCTCGCCCTTCGGCGGGCAGACGCCGCTGGAGCACATGCTGGGCGGCCAAGTGGTCGACCTGTATCGGGTGCGCCAGTACCTAGACGCCGAGCGCGGCGGATGAAGCGACGCGACCCCAGCACGCCGCCCTTGATCGCCGTGGTCTGGCGGCCGAGCTACCGGATCGTGCCCTCGATCTTTCCCCCGCGCGGGCTGTTCGATTCAGTCGCCGATCCGGCCGACCTCGACGCCGTGTTCGCGCTCGAAGCCCTGACCAATGACCGCCTGCGCGAGCAGCTCGGCCATCTGCGCCGCATTCCGCCCGAGCGTCGGGTCAGCGGGCCGGGCACCACGCCGGTCATGAGTGCGTTCACCCATGTCCATCCCGACGGTGGACGCTTCTCGACGGCCAAGTTCGGCGCCTACTACGCGGCGCGCGAGCTGCCCACCGCCATCGCTGAAACGGTCTATCACCGCGAGCGCTTCCTGCGCGCATCGAACGAGCCGCCGATCGACCTGCAGATGCGCAGCTACCTCGGCAACGTCCGCGCCGACCTGCACGATGTGCGCGGAGGTGAATGGCCGCGCCTGCACGACCCCGACAGCTACGCCATCAGCCAGGCCTTCGCCACCCGGCTTCACGGCAAAGGCAGCGAGGGCATTGTGTTCGACAGCGTGCGCAAGCCCGGCGGCCAGTGCGTGGCGCTGTTCTACCCGGACCTGATCGGTCCGGTGAAGCAGGGACCGCATCTGCTGTATCGCTGGGACGGCAGGCGGATCGAGGCGTTCGTGCAGGCGGCTTGAATTCGCACCTGCGTCTCCGCGGCGGGACTGCAGGGCGGGCGGGTCCAGTGCTTGGTCGAGGATCCCTCAGCGCCTGCTAAGGGTTGAGAGGCCCTCAAGCCACCACGTTTCGCCCGCACTCCTGATTGACCTGCGCCTTCAGGTGCGCGGTGGCCTCGGCGCGGCTGATCGGCGGGATGCCGGTCAGCACGAAGCCCGCCAGGCCGTCATGCAGCGCGAGGATGCGCATCGCCGAGGCGCGCGGGTTCGGGCAGCTCCAGAGCTCCAGCCGTGAGCCGGCGTCCAGCGTGGAGGCCACGCGCTCCAGCAGGCCGACCGCACAGCTGGCCAGCGCCTTCGACATCTCCTCGTCGGTCAGCGCCGCATCGGTGGTTTCGATCCACAGACGCCACAGTGGCGCGGAGCGCTCGGTAAAGGCCTGCTTGACGAAACCGGTCAGCACGGCGCCCGGAGCGGCCGCTATCGGGAATACCCGCTGGATCTCCTCCTCAAGTGCCGCGACGGCGGCTTCGGCGCGCAGCGCCTGCCAGCGGAAGTAGTGATTCAGCAGGCCGATACCCACACCCGCGCGCTCGGTGACGTCGCGGGTGCGGACTTCGGACAGCCCGCGCTCGCGGATCAGTGCCTTGGCCGCGGCGAAGATGGCCGCGCGGCGGCCGGTGTCGGAGGAGGGGATGCCCATGGCTGAAGCATACGCCGAGGCCTATTGAGCAGTCGCTCAATCCGGGCTAGATTGAGCGATCGCTCAACGCCTGGGGTAGAGTCATGCAGCGCCGAACCGATGTGGATGTCCTTCGCGGCTTCGCCCTGCTGGGCATCGGAGTCGTCAACCTTCCCTACCTTGCGCTGCCGATCGCCGCGCAGCTCGGCCCGCCGCCGGGCGCGCTCGACGCCGCCGCCTACTTCCTCGGCAGGCTGCTGTTCGAGGGCAAGTTCTTCGTGCTGTTCTCGTTCCTGTTCGGCTGGGGCTTCGGCGCGCAGCTGGCCTCGGCCGAGCGCTCGGGCGAGAGCCCGCGGCGGCGCTATCTCGCGCGCCTGATCGCGCTGGCACTGTTCGGCGTGCTGCCTGCAGTGTTGGTGTTCCAGGGCGACATCCTGCTGGCCTACGCCTGCCTCGGGCTGCTGCTGTGGCCGCTGCGGGCGGCTTCACCGCTGCGGCTGCTGCGAATCGCCGCGGCGATGCTGCCGGTCTCGGCGCTGGCGTTTGCGCTGCTGTATACGGAATCCGCCGGCGTCGAAGACCTCGTGGCAATCGGGCTCGATCCGGACAGTCGCGGCTATCTCGGCAGCTACGGACAGGCGGTGGCGCAGCGGCTGGCCGATTGGCCCTTCGCCCTGTCGGTCGTGGTGCTGTTCAACGGCCCGCTCGCGTTCGCCGCGTTCTGCCTTGGGCTGGCCGCCTTCAAGACCGGATTTCTGGACGCGGACAGTGCGGCGTTCCAGCAGCTGACGCGGCGCGTGCCCCTGCTGCTGTGGGTGGCGATTCCCGCGAACCTGCTGTTCGCGCTGGCCCAGAGCGGCTGGCTGCCGGAGTCGCTGCCGCTCCGCGCTCTCGCTTCCAGCGCGCTGGCGCTCGGCGCTCCCAGCCTCGGCGCGCTGTATCTGTGGTGCGTGATCCGCCATGCGCCGCGTCTGCGTGCCCTTGGCGCGGCCGGCTCGATGCCCTTGACCTGCTACGTGCTGCAGGGGCTGCTCGCAGGCGCGCTGTTCCACGGCTGGGGGTTGGGTCTGTTCGGCGCGCTCGGTCAGGCCGGGCTGCTGGCGGCGGCAGTCCTGATCTGGGCGACCGTGGCGATGCTCGCGGCCGCGTGGCGTCGATACCGCGACCAGGGGCCTTTGGACGCCGCCCTGCGCGCTCTGGTGCGGCTGCTCAGCGGCACCGCATCGCGCGCATCGTCTGGCCGCTGACGGCGACTGGATCAGGCGCAGGAGCCGTCCCTTGAGTTCAGGTGGAACCTCGCGTTGGAGCCTGATCAATCCGCGCTCAGCGCACTCAAGGGCGAAGTCCGCGCGGCGCGCCAGGCGGGCAGGGCGCAGGCCAGCAGGGTGACCGCGCCGAGCACGCTCGCGCTCAGCAGCAGGGCCGAAACGCCGACAGCGGGCAGGTCGGCCAGCAAGTGTTCCACCGCACTGGCGAACAGCCAGCTGGCCAGCCCGCCGAGCGCTGCGCCTGCGATCAGAAGCACCATCCCGAGCGCGAGGAAGCTGCGCAGGATCTGCAGCGGCTGAGCACCCAGCGCCATCCGCATGCCGATCTCGCGGCGGCGCAGAGCGACGCTGAAGCTGAGTACGCCGAAGGTGCCGATGCCGGCCAGCAGCAGTGCGGCACCGGCGAACCCTGCGGCCAGCACCGCTGGCGTGCGGCGCGCGACCAGGGTGTCATCGATCCGCGCCTGCATCGGACGGATCTGGTCAAGCGCCAGCTGTGGATCGAGTTCGGCCAGCGCCGCACGCACGCTGGGCAGGGCCGCGGCGGTGTCCTGAGCGGTGGCCACGGTCAGGAACACCTCGGCGTGCGGCAGGTGCGAATACGGCAGGTAGATCGCGCCGTTGCCGCTGCGCTGACCGAGCTCGGTCTGCTTGACCGGCGCCACCACGCCGACCACGGTGAAGGCTTCATCCGCAGCGCGTGGATCCGGGCCATCGAACACGCGCTGGCCCAGCGCATTGCCCTCCGGCCAGTAGAAGCGCGCGAAGTCGGCATCGACCACCGACCACCGTCACCCGCGCGCCGTCGCGTACTTCGGAACGGCTGAGCGTGCGTCCTTGCTGCAGCGGAATCTGCAGGCTCTCGAAGTAGTCGCCCGCGATGCCGTAGCGGTAGTGCAGCAGGGGCGAGACGCCCGGCTGCGGGGTGTAGCCGGGAACGTGCATGGCCTGAACATCGTTGTCGCTGCCGCGTCCGCGCACCGGCACATTGGTGCTGAAGCCGGCCGCCGTCACGCCGGGCACCGCGGCCAGCCGCTCAAGCGCGCGCTCGGCGAAATTCAGTCGCGCCTGGGCATCCGCATAGCGCGCCGCCGGCAGGTCGAGTTGGGCTGCCAACGCAGAGTCGGCGCGAAAGCCCGGGTCCGCTTTCAGCGCCGCCTGCAGGCCCAGGCCGAGCGCAGAGGCGCCCGCCAGCAGCACGAAGGCGAGCGCGATCTGCGCGACGGTGAAGCCTTGCCGCAGGCGTTGCGTCAGCCGATCCGCGCTAGCGCCGCGGCTCTGGGACTGCAGCGCGCCGCCGACACTGCGACGCTGATTCAACCAGGCCACCGGCAGCGCCAGCGCAAGGCTGAGCACGATGGCCAGGCCGAGACTGCCGAGTACGATCTCCGGGCCCAGGCCCAGCGGTGCCGACAGCGGCAGCGCGGCCGCTTCCATTGAGCCCAGCCACTGCAAGCCAAGGCCGGCGAGCAGCAGCCCGAGCGCCGTGCCGCCGAAGCACAGCAGAGTGGTTTCCAGCATCACCAGACGCAGCAGGTCGCCACCGCGTGCGCCCAGCGCACGCCGCACGCCCAGCGCCTTGCTGTCGGCGCTGGCGCGTACCAGCAGCAGGTTGAGCAGGTTCACGCCGCCGATCAGCAGCAGGCCCAGCGCACCGGCCTGCAGCAGGAACAGCACCGGCCGCAGGCTGGCGACGTGGTCGGCCTGCAGCGGCGCGACGGTCATGAAGAACCCGGCTTCGCTGACCTCGCGTGCCCACGGATAGCCGACGGCGTCGGCGGCCTGATGCGCCTCCAGCTGGGCCAGCGCCTGCTCAAGGCTGACGCCGGGCTGCAGCCGCGCCAGCATGTCGGCGTGAATGCCATGCAGCGCATTCAGCGCGCGGTGCTCGGCGGTCGATACCAGCGGCAGGTACAGGTCGGCGGTCGACGACAGAAAGCGGGACGTCGGCGGTAGCACGCCCACGACCGTGGCGCGCTCGCCGCTGATCTCGATGCTGCGGCCCAGTGCGCTGGAGTCGCCGCCCAGGTGTTCACGCCAATAGCGGTCGGAGACGATCACCGTGGGTTCGGCGCCGGGATTCATCTCCGTCTCGCTGAAGCCCCGGCCCAGCGCCAGCCCGATGCCGAGCACGTCGAAGAACTCGGGCGTGATGCGCAGAGTTGGGCGCCGCGCCATGCGGCCGGGTTCGCCAAGGGCCTCGGAGCTGTAGCAGAACGCCGCCACCGACTCGAACGCCGCCAGCCCGCCCTTGCGTCGGCTGAAATAGTCGCGCACCGAGGCCGCGTTGCGCTCCAGCCCGGCCTTGGGATAGCTGTTGAACACGGTGACCAGACGCTCCGCGTCGGGGAACGGCAGCGGCCGCAGCAGCACCGCGTGCAGCACCGCAAAGATCAGCAGATTGGCGCCGACGCACACCGCCAGGATCAGCAGTGCGGTAGCCACGAAACCGGGCTGGCGGGCGAGTCGGCGCAGGGTCTGGGGCAGAGCATGCATGGGGCGTTGGGCCTGTGGTGGCTGCGGCCACGCGCGCTCCGCGGCTGTCCATGCTGAAGGCGATAGCAAGCAGCGTGCCGATCATGGGCGGGCCTCTCAGCCCATTGATGCATCGACAGTTTCCATGGGCTTTGCGGTGAGCAGACCGGGCCCGATGCGGCTCCAGTGTCCACGGCCGGACATCCTGCACGCGGGCCCGGACACACAGAGGTGCGACTTCGCCGCCGATGGATTCCGCGACGGCGCCACCTCGCGCCACGCGCGATCGCAACAGGCTCGCGCAGCCTGCCTACGCCCGGTTCTGGAGACACCTGGAGGCCACTTCGCGGCGAGCCTGTCGGCGCGCTCAAACTCCGGGCAGGCTGTACTCGAAATCGTAGTAGTGCACGCCGTCCTCGATGCGGATGCCCATGCGTCCGCGCAGGCCGGCGAGTTCGCCGTCCGCCGAATCCGGAATCACCTCGATCGAAAGCTGGCGCGTCTCTCCGCTCATCAGCCCGTTGTGCTGCAGCACGAAGCTGCCGCTGCGGCCTGCCAGCGTGCCGCGCACGCGCTCGATCGCGACATAGCCGGCCGAGCCGGCGACGGTGGTGCGGTGCGCGGTCATCATGCCCTTCGCTTCGGCGGCGAGCGCGCCCTCGTAGCGTTTGTCCAGCCGGAAGCGGCCAATGCCCTCGGCATCGAGCTCCGCGGGTTCAGGTGTCATCTTGACTTCGAAACGGCCGCTGATCGTATGCATCTCGGAGTCCTTCAGGGAGTGGGCGGCAGCGCGGACCGGCGCCGCTGCGGCGCAGAGCATCAGGGCCAAGGCTGAGGCACACGCAGCGAAGCGGAACCCATCGTCACCGGCGCTGGTGCGGGAGCCATCGGGCTGTCGCATGATGATCCTCGGGTGCAGGGCGCGCAGCGCGCGGGGGCAGGGCAGGGGTGCAGCGAGGCCATCCAAACAGAGCCGAGCGTGACGCGCTTGAACAAACGCGACAGCTCGTGGAGGGCTCGCGCCTGCGACCCGTGCGCGGCGTCGCCACGCCGCTTCCGCCGGGCGCGTTCGCCCATGTGCAGCGCGCCCCTTCGCCGGCCCTGCAGCCGTTTGTCGAGCATCTGTGGTGCGTGCAGTGGCGACTGCCTGCGGGCGCCGCCCGGCGCGTTGCCACGATTCGGCGTGAGCCCCAAGTGGATTCTCGCCCGCTACCGCCTGCACGAGGCCCTGCACCGACTCCACCAGCAGCCCGCACCGCGTCTAACCGACCTGGCCGCGGACACCGGATTCGCCGACGCCGCGCACTTCAGCCGCAGCTTCCGCAGTGTGCTGGGCGTGAGTCCACAGCAGTACGCGCATCTTTGGCAGAGCTGAGCCTTGCGCAGATCTCGCGCCGAGCGCGCTTCCCCCAAACGCTTCGGATGCAGCCCTGCTTGAAGCCCCTCTCCCCTCGCGGGAGAGGGGTTGGGGAGAGGGGCGCCGATGACTCACTTCGGCGCCAGACGAATCGCACCATCGACCCGGATCACCGAGCCATTCATGTAGCTGTTCTGCAGAACAAAGGCGACCGCATCCGCGAACTCGTCCGGCCGTCCCAGGCGCGAGGGGAAGGGCACCTGCGCGCACAGCGAGGCATAGACCTGCTCCGGCATGCCGTCGACCATCGGCGTGTGGAACACACCCGGCGCCACCGTCATCACGCGGATGCCGACGCGCGCGAACTCGCGCGCCATCGGCAGGGTCATGCCGACCACGCCGCCCTTGCTGGCCGAGTACGCGGCCTGGCCGATCTGGCCCTCGTAGGCGGCGATCGACGCGGTGTTGATGATCACCCCTCGCTCGCCCTCAGCGTTCGGCTCATTGCCCTGCATCAGCGCGGCGGCGGCCTTGGCCACGTTGAAGCTGCCGATCAGGTTGACCCGCACCGTGGTCTCGAACTGCGACAGCGGCATCGGGCCGTCCTTGCCCAGCACGCGGCCGGCGCCCAGGATGCCGGCGCAGTTGATCGCCGCATTCAGGCCGCCCAGCGCCTCGCGCGCCGCCGCCACCTGCGCGCTGATCTCGGCTTCATTGCTGACATCCGCACGGAAGAAGTGGGCGCCGAGTTCGGCGGCCGCGACCTGGCCGCGCTCCTCGCTGAGATCGAACAGCGCCAGCTTGGCGCCCTTGGCAGCGAGATGCCGCGCGGCGGCCAGGCCGAGACCACTGGCGCCACCGGTAACGATGGCGCGGACTTCGTTGAGCTGCATGGGGAATCCTCAGGGGGTCGAAAGGGCGGCAGATTGTAGGCGGGCAGGCCCGCAGGTGTTCGCTGCGCTGTAACCTGTGGCGGCCCGGCAGCAGCCGGCCTTGGTGTCTTGAGCGCATTTTTTGGAGGTGTTCTATGAGCGGATTCGGCGTGTGGACCTGGGTTGTCGTTTTCGTCGCGGTTCTGGTGCCTGCCGCCATCGTGGCGGCCATCGTGTGGGCTAGCGTGCGGCTGTCGCGCAACGCGAAGGCTGCGCCAGCGCTGCCTGGCGGCAGCGTTGAAGGTCGGCTTTCGGCGCTGGACGATTTGCGCACGAGGGGGCAGATCAGCGAGGACGAGTACCGCACCCAGCGCGCGGCGATCATCGCCAGCATCTAGACGCCTGCGCGTCCGGCCGGGCCGACGCGCGCGCATTGCCCCGGCGCGGCTCTACTGGGCCTCGGCCCCGCGCCGCCGGCGTCCCGCCAAGCCCCAGCGGTCTGCCAACGCCGGCCATCCTGCCGGCGTAGGGCGGTTCCGCGAGATCATGCTGTGGGCGTTAGGGCAGCGCTGAAGAATTCAGCGTTGTCGCGCGCCAGGGAGGGCGCGACCGCGGATCGAGCACGCAAGTGCTTGATCCGTGTTGCCTTGGAGCCGGCCTCAGTCAGCCCTGGGAGGGCTGTCTGCTGCGGTCTCGGGCATGGCGAACCTGGCGTTTGGATTGCAAATCGGCCCGACAGCGCTGTCGGGTAAACATTTGCAACGCCGCCCGGCGTATCCTGCGCGTCGGTCCTCCGCACGCCCTCTATGGCCACGCCTACGCCCACGCCTGAACTGTCTCCTGATGAATTGTCGGAGCTGCTGTCGGCCTACATGCCCGACATTCCGGGGTATCGCGTGCTGCGACGCCTGGGCCAGGGCGGCATGTCCTATGTCTATCTCGGCGTGCAGGAATCGCTGGACCGGCAGGTGGCAGTTAAGGTGATCGCGCCCACTGCGCTCAAGGACGAGATCAGCAAGCTGCGCTTCGAGCGCGAGGCCCGCACCATCGCCAAGCTGCAGCATCCGGCGATTGTCAGCATCCACGATGTGGGCCGCACTGAGTTCGGCCTGCTGTACTACGTCATGCCATTTCTGCCGCGCGGGCATCTGGGCCAGCGCGATCTGGCGAACGATGAGCCGCGCCTGATCGCGATCCTGCGCGCCCTGCTGTGGGGCCTCGACTACGCGCACGAGCGCGGCGTGGTGCATCGGGATATCAAGTCCGAGAACGTGCTGTTCGACAACGTGGATCGGCCGCTGCTGACCGACTTCGGCATCGCCATGCACCGCTCGGATCGCCATCGCGTCACCGACGGCGGCTTCGCGCTGGGTAGCGCCACCCACATGGCGCCGGAGCAGGCACGCGGCGAGAAGGTGGACGGTCGCGCCGACCTCTACAGCATCGGCGTGCTGGCCTACGACAAGCTGATGGGCGAGCTGCCCTTCCAGGCCGATGGCCCGCTGCAGATGGCAGTGCGCCACTCGGTGGATCCGATCCCGCGTCTTCCCGCCCCCAAAGCGCACTGGCAGGCCTTCATCGACCGCGCGCTGGCGAAGACGCCGGATGCCCGCTTCGCCAGTGCGCAGGAAATGATGGCCGCGCTCGATCGCATCGAGCAGGCCCGCGCCGGCGCCGCCGATGCGGCGCTGGCGGTGCCCGCAGACGAGGCCATCACCGCCCCGCGGGCAGCGCTGCGGACGGCGCCGAAGCGTTCGATCAACCCGCTGTTTCTTGCCAGCGCGGCCTCGGTGGTGTTGGTGCTTGCCGTGGTCGTGGCCTGGCAGGCCTGGAACCAGCGCGGCAGCGCAGCCGCGGTCGCCGACGCCATTGGCGCGATCGCTGAGCCCGCCCCGCCACCCGCAGCGCAGCCGCCGCCAGACTTGACGCCGGTGGCCGGCTCGGCGGTAGTCGCGAGCCTGACCCCGTCGGCAGCGCCCGCGTTCGACGCCGCTGCCGAGCTGCCGCCCCCGTCGTCCGACGCGCAGGGCGCGGCTGACGAGCAGGCGCCTGTCGATGCGATCGACCCCGAGATCGCAGCGCTGCCACCGCTGCAGCAGGCCCTGCACTTCGCTGAGCTGCAGATCCGCCAGCGTCGCCTGACCCAGCCGCCCGGCGCCAACGCCCAGGAGTCGCTGCGGCGTGCGCAGGCACTGGGCGCCGATACAGCTGAGCTTTCGCGCTTGGGTGAGGCCTGGCTGGCCGCAGCGCAGCCCTACGTGGAAAGCAGTTTCAGCGCCGAAGCGACTCCGCCGGATCTTCGGCTGTACGACACGGCCCTCGCCCTGACGCAGGCGCTGTCACTGCGCGGCAGCGAGGCCTGGCAGAGCTTGCAGCAGGCGCCCCGCGCCTGGCTGCGCAGGCGTCTGCGCGCAGCGCTGGCTGCCGGCGACATCGAAGCGCTGCGCGCGGCGCGCAGTGAGGCACAGGCGCTCTCGATCGCGCCGGCGTCACTCGAACCCGAGTGGTCGCAGGGCATCGTGCAGGCGCGCGTCGGGCAGCGCTTGGCGGGCACGCCCGCGCAGCAGCTGCTGCGCTTGCCGCAGGACGAGCGACCCGGCTTGGCCGCGCTGATCGCGCCGATCAGCCGCGCCGATTTCGCGCGCTTCGTGGCCGCCACGGGGCGCAGTGCCGGCAGCTGCAAGGTTCGCAGTGCCGCCTTCAACCTGCGTAAACGGCGCTGGGATGCGCCGGGTTTCGAGCAGTCGGCGACCGAGCCGGTGGTCTGCGTCAGCTTGGCGGATGCCGCGGCCTATGCGCAGTGGCTGAGCGAGCAGCAAGGGCGTCGCTATCGCTTGCCGGAGGCAGCCGAGTGGCGCGATCTGTCGACGGCCGCCGCCGCCGAAGCCTGTCGCGCCCAGCCCGCGACCTGCGCCCGGGCGGATCAGGTGCGTGAGTGGAGTGCGCCTTGCGCAGGGGGCTGCGCGCGTCAGCCGGTGCTCGGTTTCGGGCGTCGCGAGGCCGAGCAGCCCGGGCGCGAGCGCGAAGCGTCCGTCGACCCTGCGCATGGCTACGACGATGTCGGTTTCCGGCTGGTCCGCGAGGTCGCGCGGGCGGAGCTGGAGCAGCGCTGAGGACGGGCGCAGCTGTGCAGGTTGGCGCAGAACCGAGCCGAGGCCAGCATCGAGCCCGCGCCGCCTACCCACTACGGGTTTTGGTGGCGGATTTCCATCGGGTGGGCCCTGGCCAACCATGAGCCCCACACCGTCCATGGTCATCGTTTCGGCGGTTCCTCGGCGCGCTTGCGTCGATCGAGACGCTGCGAACCAAGGCGAACTTCCAGAAGAATCGAAAAGCCGCGGACCGGGGCGAGCCTCCACGCCACGGCGGGCCAGGGCCCACCCTATGGATCTCGGCGGATTCCGATCGGGTGGGCCCCCGCCTACCTGAGCCCCGCGCCGGCCTCAGTTGCTGTCTTCGGTGGTCCATCGCGGAAGTCCGCGTCGATCTGGAGGCGAAGCGCTATCGCGCGGGGCCCGCGGGTCATGGATCCGGGGCAGCTACACCAGGGCCCAATCGAGCGCTGCCTCAACGTGCAGCGCTGCCGTGTCGAACAGCGGTGCGGTCGCGTCTTCGGGCTTGAGCAGCAGGCCGATCTCGGTGCAGCCGAGGATCACGCCTTCGCAGCCACGATCCAGCAGGTGGGCGCAGACGGCGCGGTAGTGGGCGCGCGATGCGTCCTTGATCTGGCCCAGGCAGAGTTCTTCGAAGATCACCCGGTCGATCTCGGCCTGCGCCTCGTCGTCCGGCACCTCGACCGCGAGCCCGAAGCGCTCCTGCAGGCGCTTGCGGTAGAAGGCTTCGCGCATGGTGAAGCGGGTGCCGAGCAGGGCCACGCGCTTGAGGCCCGCAGCAAGAATCGCGGCGCCGGTGGCGTCGGCGATGTGCAGCAGCGGAATCGTGCAGCGCGCTTCGATGGCTGGCGCGATCTTGTGCATGGTGTTGGTACAGAGCAGCAAGCCTTCGGCGCCCGCGCGTTCGAGACCGTACGCGGCCTCGGCAAGCCGTTGTCCCGCTTGCGCCCAGTCGCCCGCGCGCTGCAGGGCTTCGATGTCGGCGAAGTCGACGCTGTGCAGCAGCAGCTCCGCTGAATGCAGGCCGCCCAGACGCGCGCGCACGCCTTCGTTGAACGCTCGGTAGTAGAGCGCGGTGGACTCCCAGCTCATGCCGCCGATCAGGCCGAGTCTGCGCATGCGGTGTTCTCTTCGTGGTGCGGGTGAGGCAGTGTGCCGCAGGCCCGGGTCGCCGGAGCGCTGCGCACCGCACGGCCCCTCATCCCGGCGCTGCGCGCCACCTTCTCCCGTGGGGAGAAGGGCAGCGTGTCTGCGCGCTGCGGCTGGCTCGAAAGCATCGTTCACCACCCTCCACTCACCACCCTCCACGCTCTACGCACCTCACACTTCTTTCTTCTCACTTCTCACTTCTCACTTCTCAACACTCACTACTCACTTCCAGCTGCCCACTCCCACTCCCAAGGAAGCAGGAAGCCCAAGCGCCATGATCTGCGCTCGGCTCCTTAAGCGCTGCGCGTTAGCCTAGAGACCCGCCTCACGCCGAGCTTTCCATGTGCGGTCGCTACACCAATGCCACCACCTGGGCCGAGGTCCATGCGGCTTCGACGCCGCTGCCGGTGCTCGCGCCCGCGGAGCCGCCGGGCATCGAGCTCAACATCGCGCCGACCGCGCTGGCCTGGGTGCTGCGGCCCGACGCCGAGGGCGTGCTGCGTGCGGCACGCCTGCGCTGGGGCTTGGTGCCGGCCTGGTCGGAAGCTCCCTCGACGAAGTTCTCGGCCTTCAATGCGCGCGTCGAAAGCGTCGCCGAGAAGCCGGTGTTCCGCGGCGCCTTCCGCGCGCGCCGCTGCCTGGTGCCGGCCTCGGGCTGGTACGAGTGGCGCGAGGAGGCCGGACGCAAGATCCCGCATCTGTTCGAGCCCGCCGCCGGCGGGGCCCTGCTGTTCGCCGGCCTGTGGGAGCGCTGGCAGCGCGGCGACGAGGCGGTCGAGAGCTTCACGATTCTGACCACCGAAGCGCGTGGCCAGGTCGCCGAGGTGCATGACCGCATGCCGGTGCTGGTCGCGCGCGAAGACGCGCGGCAGTGGCTGGATCTGTCCTTGCTCGAAGCCGAAGCCTTCGCGCTGTCGTTGCAGACGCCTGCCCTCAAGGTCGAGCGTGGGCGCGCGCCGCCGGCTTCGCCGCGCAGGCCGCGTCTGGCGCCCGCGCCCGAGCAGCCCGGTCTGTTCTGAGTTCAGCCGCGTCGACCCAGCGCTTGCAGCCGGCCACCGCCTGCACCACCATCCGCGCCCCGCTTCACAGCGCCCCGCGTCCCAAGGAAACCGCCATGTTCCGCATCGGCACCGGCTACGACGTCCACGCCTTCGGCCCCGGCGATTTCGTCACTCTCGGCGGCGTGCGTATCCCGCATGGCCGCGGCATCGTCGCCCACTCCGATGGCGACGTGCTGATCCATGCCCTGTGCGACGCATTGCTGGGCGCGCTGGCGCTGGGCGATATCGGCAAGCATTTCCCGCCCTCGGACGACCGCTGGAAAGGCGCGGACAGCCGCGACCTGCTGCGCGCCGTGCTGGCGATGCTGAAAGCGCGCGGCTGGGCGGTGGTGAACGTCGACAGCGTCGTGGTCTGCGAGCGGCCCAGGCTGCTGCCGCACATCGAGGCCATGCGCGTGAATCTTGCGGTGGATCTCGAGATCGACGGCGACGCCGTCAGCGTCAAGGCCACCACCAGCGAGAAGCTGGGCTTCACCGGCCGCGAGGAAGGCATCGCCGCCCAGGCCGTGGCCCTGCTTCAGAAGGTGGGCGCATGAGCGCGGTGCCGGAGCGGCCGCGCGCGCTGGGTGAGGCGGTGCTGAGGGCACGCATCCGCGAGCAGCCCGAGGATTTCCGCGTCGATGAGGTGCTGGGCTTCGCCCCGGGCGGCGGCGGTGAGCACCTGTTCGTTTGCATCGAGAAGCGTCAGGCCAACACCGGCTGGATCGCCAAGCAGCTGGCCAAGTGGGCGGGCATTGCGCCGATGGGCGTGGGCTATGCGGGGCTGAAGGATCGCCACGCGGTGACCCGCCAGTGGTTCAGCCTGCACCTGCCCAAGCGCATCGCCCCGGCCACCGCGTTTGAAGACGCCGAGGCCGTGCTGATCGAACAGGCCTGGCACAACCGCAAGCTGCCGCGCGGGGCGCTGAAGGGCAACCGCTTCCACCTGCGCCTGCGCGGGGTCGACGGCGCCCGCGAGGCCATCGAACAGCGCCTCGCCGACATCGCCGCGCGCGGCGTGCCCAACTACTTCGGCGCCCAGCGCTTCGGTCGCGACGGCCGCAACCTCCAGGCTGCCGAGGCGATGTTCGCGGGGCGTCGCGTCGATCGCGAGGAGCGCTCGATCCTGCTGTCGTCCGCGCGCTCGGCGATCTTCAACACCGTGCTGGGCGCGCGCGTGCAGCGCGGCGACTGGGACGCGCTGGCCGAGGGCGAGGTCTGCATGCTCGACGGCAGCCACAGCGTGTTCGGGCCCGAGCCGATCACGCCGGAGCTCGCCGAGCGTGCGCAGCGCATGGACATCCACCCGACCGGGCCGCTCTGGGGCACTGGCGCCTTGCGCTGCGCGGGTGCGCTTGCCGAACTGGAGACGCAGTGCGCGGCGCAGTTCGAGGCGCTGCGAGCCGGATTGGAGTCGATCGACCTCAAGCAGGAGCGTCGCGCGCTGCGGCTGCCAGTGCGCGAGCTGGTGTGGCGCTTCGAAGATGACGTGACCCTGCAGATCGAGTTCTTCCTGCCGGCGGGCGCGTTCGCGACCAGCGTGCTGGAAGCGCTTGGCGAGATCACCGATGCCGCAGGGCGAGGCGGGGAGTAGTCGCGAGCGCCGGATTCCGTCGCGACGCGCGAACACGGATCGCGCAAGGCTGGGCGCGCCGTTGGTCGCGGATTGTCGCCGTTTCCGAGACAGAGGCGAGCGTTTGGCTCCGGTGGGTCAAGACCCACCCTATGGCTCGGGGGCAAGACCCTTGTCGAGGCGAGCGTTGGGCTGGGCCCTTCGTCGCGAATTGTCGCCCTCTTCGAGACAGAGGCGAGCGTTGGGCTTCGGTGGGTCAAGACCCACCCTATGTTCCTGGTGGGTCAAGACCTACCCTATGGCTGTCCGGCTGTTCGAAACCCCGGTACCCCGCGCGACGCATAGGGTGGGTCTTGACCCACCGGTGCTCGACGCTTGCGGCAGCGCAGGTTCGACCGCGGGCGGTGCCTCGACGACGTCGGCCTGCGACGCGCCTCGCGCTTGGCCGCGCGGCGGGGCGCGGCCTCGGGGCCGAGGTCTACTTCATGATCCTGCGCAGCGGCTTCGGCGGCTCCAGCGTGGCGATGAAGCCCTCGGGCTCGGCCTGCTCGTTCATCTGCAGCACCACCACCGGCAGCTTCTCGAAGCTCGCGCGCAGCTCGTGGGGCAGGGACAGCGGGGCGCCGAGGGCGGTGGCGACCACGTCGTCGCTGACCGGTGGGGTGGTTCTGCGGCGCTCCACGCCGGTGAAGCGCCAGCGGTTGAACTCGGCCCAGAGCAGCAGCACCACCACGCCGCTGCCGGCGAGGATCGGCAGCAGCAGGCCCGGCATGCCCTCGCCGGTGAGCAGCGGCGCGGTCAGTTCGACCCAGGCGTAGCGCAGGCCGAGCACCCAGGCCAGGGTCGTCAGGGCCGGCGCAATCAGCCAGAAGTAGGCCGCCCAGGCGGCGCCGGTGAGCAGGTGCGAGAGCGTGCGGTCGCGCCAATGGACTTTCTCGGGCGCCACGATCAGCGGGCCCTGCGGCTTCAGCTGATGCGCCGTGGCGGCGACCTGGTCGGCCGGGTTCAGAGTCTTCTGGCTCACTGCACGCCCCGATCCGGGCTGACCCAGGTGGCGCGCTTGGGCTTGCCGCGGAAGAGCGTCTTCGGCACAGCGACGACGGTGGTGAACAGGCTGAGCAGCCAGTAGGCGATCGGGTACCAGACCATCCAGAAGTAGTTGCGGCCCACGCCCGCTTCGTAGCGGCGGTCGATGATCATCGACACCCCGAACTGGGTCATGCAGATCAGCGCCAGCACCATGCCGTGCCAGCGCGGCAGGATGGTGTCGACGTACAGCGCTGGCGGCATGTCGAAGACCAGGCCGATCGCCCACAGCACCAGGATGCCCAGCATCACGTAGGCCCAGATCACGCTGAAGAAGTACTCTGCCAGCACGCCCCACATCCGCCGCTTCTTCCAGTTGAGCAGGTTGCCGGCGTGCTTCATCAGCACCTCGACGCCGCCCTGGGCCCAGCGCAGGCGCTGCTTCCACAGGCCCTTGTAGGTTTCCGGCATCAGGATCCAGCACAGCGCATTGGGCTCGTAGCGGATGTCCCAGTGGTCGAGCTGCAGGCGCCAGCTGATGTCGATGTCCTCGGTGATCATGGTTTCGTTCCAGAAACCGATGCGCTCCAAGGCGGTCTTGCGGAAGCCGGCGATCACCCCGGACAGGGTGAAGATGCGGCCGTACACGCGCTGGGCGCGCTTGATCATGCCGATGATCGAACTGAACTCGCCGACCTGCAGGCGCCCCAGCAGGGTGCTGCGGTTGCGGATGCGCGGGTTGCCGGTGACCGCGCCCACGCGCGGGCCGGAGGCCAGGTGCCAGACCATCCAGCGCGTCGCCCACGGGTCGAGCATGGCGTCGCCGTCGATGCAGATCAGGTACTCGCCGCGCGCGGCGAGCGTCCCCATGCGCAGGGCGTTGGCCTTGCCGAGGTTGCGGCTCAGATGGATCACGCGCAGCCGCGGAAAACGCTCGGTCAGGCGGTTCAGATGCTCGGCGGTGTCGTCGGTCGAGCCATCGTTGATGGCGATGATCTCGAAGTCGGGATAGATCTGCGCGGCCAGCGCGGAGATCGTGTCCTCGCAGTTCGGGCCCTCGTTGTGGCAGGGCACCAGCAGGCTGGCGAAGGGGTACTCCTTCATCTCCGGCGGCTGGTGCCGCGGCGGCTCGTGACGCTCGCGGCGCAGGAAGTAGTAGAGGCCGCCGCTCATCCACACGATCGACATGGTCGCCGGGTAGTAGAACGCGAAGCCGAAGAAGACACTCAGGAACTCGGGATTCTGCAGCCAGCTCATTGGCGCGTCCCGTCGTCCTGCCGCAGGTAAGGGAAGCGACGCGCGCTGGCCGCCGCGCGCGCAGCCTGCAGCCCGGGCTGAGCGCGGAGGAAATCGTCCGGGTAGTAGGCGAGATGGCGCACGCCGCGCGCGCGCAGCTGGCGCGCCCAGTCGATGAGTTCCGCATCTTCGATGGCGCGGCCACCGGCCCAGTCGCGGGTCTGCAGCACGAAGACGGTGCGCTCGAAGCCGGGGTCCAGGGCTTCGACCCGCCCGGCCAGCGTCAGCAGCCACTCGCGTTCCTTGCGGGCGCCCTCCATGCGCGGCATCGCCATCAGGGCAACGCGGTCGTAGGCGGCCAGCATCGAAGCATGGTCCTGGGCGAACCAGGCGACGCTCACGGGCTCCAGCAGGGGGCGCGCATACAGGTTGCGGGCGGTGCGCAGGCGCGGGCGCTCGTTCTCGGCGGCCGCTTCGAGCGTCCGGGTCAGCTCCACCAGCGCCTGCACGCGCTCGGCGTCATCCGGCAGGGCCTCACGCAGTTCGTCTTCGCGCAGGAAGGCATCGTCGTGGAACAGCAGGCCCTGGATCGGCGCGCGCGCGGCGAGATCGGCATAGATCTCGGCGACGCGCTCGACCGTGCGCGGGTCGGTGGGGTCGAGCCGCGGGATCTCGCCAGCGTTCGAGGTCGCCAGCGCGCGCGGCGCGTCTTCCGACGCCGGCCAGTGCCAGCCCAGCACCGGCAGCCAGGCATGGACTTCGACTCCGGTCTTGCGGCGCAGAAGTTCGGCCACGCGCCCGAACAGCTCGGCCTGCACCGGCAGGTGGCGGTTGCCGAAGTACAGGGCGTCGGCCGCGCCGTCGCCGTCGGGGTCGGCGAAGGCCTGCAGCCAGACGTGGCTCGGTGCGATTGCATCGATGCGCTCGATCAGCGCATCGAGATTGCGCTCAAGCTGGACCGGGTCGGGATCGAAGACGTAGTCGAGGTCGACCTGCACCGCGCGGAAGGCCGGCGCGCGGCGCGGCGCCAGCTCTGCGGCGAAGTCGGCGAGGCTGGCCTCGCTGGCTACATCGAGGCGCGCGAGCACGGGCCAGGCGTCATCGTGCTGGGCGCGACCGGAGAGATCGAAACCGAGCGCCATGCCGCGCATGTCGGCTTCGCGCATGCCTAGCGGCGTCCATGCGCCCAGCGGCCAGGCGATCGCGCGCGGCGTGCGGCCGACGCCGTCCTCGACCGCTTCGCGGCTGAGCTGCAGATCGGCCGCCACGCGCGCGGCGAAGTCACGGGACGTTTCCAGCGCTGAACCTTCGAAGCGGCGCAGGCTTGGCGAGGGCAGGGGGGCGGCGTCCTCGGCGCGCGGCCAGGGCTGGTCCAGCGCATGGCCTGCGCTGACCAGTTCGATCGAGCCCTCGTCGGCGATGCGCTTCAGCGCGGGCCAGTCGAGGCGCCCGGCGTCGCTGCCGATGCGGGCCGTGGGCAGGGCGGCCACCGCCGGCCATTCGAAGGCCCGCAGCAGGGGCAGCACTTCGGATTCCAGTGAATCGAAGCCGCCGTCGAAGCTGAGCAGCACCGCGCGAGCGGGCAGCTCGACACGACCGGCGCGGGCGTCCAGCACCTGCTGCAGGCTGACCGGTCGATAGCCCTGCGCGGCCAGCCAGTCGAAGCGGGCGGTGAGCTGGTCGCGACTCAAGCGCTCGAAGCCCGCCTCGCGCGCTTGCCCCACCACGTCGGCGAAGCGCAGCACCAGCAGTTCGGCGCGGCTGTCGAATGCCAGCAGCGCGAGCAGCAGGCCCAGCAGCATGCGGCTCATTCGCCACCTCCAATGCGCAGCACCAAAGCCCAGCGCTCTTCGCGCCGGCCGTCGTACACGGGTCGGCTCCAGCGCAGGCCGAGGCTCACTTCATGGCCGGCGCACCACTGCCAGCGCGGCATGATCTCGATGGCCGGCGTCCAGTGGCTGCCGTAGCCGTCCTGCCAGCCGCGGCTGATGTCGAAGTCGAGGCGCAGCCGCCAGGCGGCGTCGTATTCGCGGTGCAGCAGGCGGTCCAGGGTCAGGCCGGCGTCGGCGCTGGCGTCACGACTCGGGTTGAAGTAGGGCGCGTCCTCGCGGGTCGCACGGCCGCCGCCCACACCCAGGCGGGTGTACCACTCGCCGTGCGGCTGCGCGTGGATCTGCTGCCGATGCGCGAGATAGGCGCTGGTGCGGACGTTGCCGTCCTCGTAGCGCAGCTGTTCCAGGCTGAGGCTGCTGCGGCTGCGCTCATCCGGGCTGCGGCTCAGCCCGAACTGCGCGCCGTCGGCGCGGATGCCGGCGGCGCGCGCCTGCAGCGAGGCGAAGGGCGCGTGCTGCCACAGCGCGTAGGAGCTGCGCCAGACGTCGGTATGGCGGTAGCTCAGCCATCCGCCCACCGCGGTTTCGGTGATGAAGTCATCGAGCGTTCGGCCGGCTTCGGCGCCCCAGGCGAGTTGATCCTGGCGCCAGCTCACGGTGAGCGCGGCGCGGCTGCGCTCCACCCGCTCGCCCTGGAAGTCGGCCCAGTGCACGCCTGCCAGCGCGCCTAGGCGCCAGGCGTCGTCCAGCAGCGGGCCGTCCCAGCGTGCGATCGCGCGGAACTCGCCGTTGCCGCTGGGGCCCAAGGGGCCGCCGCTTTCTTCTTCGACCAGGCTGGACTGCGCGCGCAGGGCTTCGGCCGCCCAGCGGGCGCCTTGGCGCCGCTCCCAGCGCTGCTGCACGCTCTGCGCCTGACGGTGCTCGCCGTGGCGCTGGATGAAGGTGTCGAGCTTCTGGCGCGCCTCGCGCACGCGATCGAGATCCAGCAGCGCTTCGATCTCGGCGGCGCGCGGCAGCACCCAGTCGGGGGCTTCGGTGGCGGCGATGCGGGCGCTGACCAGGGCGCGCTCGGGCCAGCCGCGGCGGCGTTCGATGCCGGCGCGGGCTTCCTGCAGGCCGGCATCGAGCGGCGCCAGATCGCTGAGTTCGACGATGCGGGCGTAGGCGCTGTCGATCTGCTCGCTGAAGTTCTCGATCAGGATGTCGTTGAGTTCCACGCCCGGGCGCGCCCAGTTGGCGCTGCCACTGGCGTCGAACGGCGGGTTGGCATCGAGCCAGTCCTTCAGCAGCGCATGGGCCTTGGCGGGCTGCTCCTGCTCCAGAAGGGCATAGCTCTGCAGCACGCTGGCCCTGGCATTGCCGGGTTCAGCGTCAAGAATCGATTGCAACTCGGACTGCGCGCGCTCAGGCTCGCGCAGCGCCATCAGCGAGTCTGCCGCCGGCACCTTGAGCCATTCCGGCAGCGTTTCGCCGCGCCCCAAGCGCGCTGTGACTTCGGCTTCCACCTCGACGTGCCGGCCCAGCAGCTGCAGGGTCAGCAGGCGATCGTTCTCCAGCCTGGCCAGGGCACCGGCATCCTCGCTCGCCGCACCCAGGCGCATGGCTTCGTATTCATCGAGCAGGACCCGCAGCGCGGCCTCCTGCGCCTTCGGGTCTGCTTCGAGCTGCGCCCAGTTCAGCCGCCGCGCCAGCGCGTCCAGCTCGAAGCCCAGCGCTTCGCTGGCGCGGAACAGGGTGGGCCGCTCGCGGTACTGGCGCCAGGCCTCGATGACCGCGCCCTGCTGCTGAAGGGTCAGCGCGCGCTCGCGGAGGGCCGTGGCATAGCCGGGGCGCAGATCCAGCGCCTGCGCGTAAAGATCGAGGGCCAACGGCCAGTCCGACTCGCGTCGCGCGTCCGCCGCCGCGGCCATCAGCGTGCCCACGTCCTGCCCCGCTGCGTCACTTGTGGACTGGGCTGCGGCTGCCAGGGGAAACCAGAGAGAGAGTCCTGCCAGGCTCAGTGCGAGAACGCGCGGGGCGGGTTTCGGCAGGGTGTAGGGCGCGGCTTTCAGAGGGGGGCTCCGGTCATCGGCATGCAGCTGGACTCCGCCGGGGACGGCGAGTGCGGATTACACAGCAAAATGTGTGCCACGCAACACATTTTTGCGTCGATGATCAGAGGTTTTGCGGAAACACAAGCTGTCAGATCCGGCAGGTGAGTGCCGGCACAGGCGGCCGCCTGCACGCTGCTTGCGGGACTCATCGACCGCCCGGGCTCACCTGCCGCCACGCTGGAGCCCGTCGGTTTTCCACAGCGCCTGTGGAAAAGCCTGTGCGAAGGCCTGTGAGGCGAGCGCGCAGCGCCTTTGCCGACAGTGACTTGCTGCATGCTGGTGAGCGTTTGACCAGTACGCGTACAAACACCCGCTGCCCGTGACCACTCCGAGCCGCGTAGCATCGCGCCCCCGAAGGCCTGAACCGAGCCACGCCGTGATCAATAACGACATCCTGCGCGCCGTGCGCTACATGCTGGACCTGAGCGACCCCAAGGTGGTCGAGATCATCCAGCTCGCCCGCGTCGACTTTCCGATCGACAAGGCCGAAGTGCAGGCGCTCACCAAGAAGGAGGCCGAGGCGGGCTTCCGCGAATGCGGCGACAGCACGCTGGCGCATTTTCTGGACGGCCTGATCGTGCATCTGCGCGGCCGCGACGACAGCAAGCCGCCGCGCCCGGTCGAGAAGCACATGAACAACAATGTGGTGCTGAAGAAGCTGCGCGTGGCCTTCGAGCTGAAGGACGTGGACATGCACGCGATTTTCGGCGCGGTCGGCATCGAGCTGGGCAAGCCCGAGCTCAATGCCCTGTTCCGCGAGCGCAGCCACAAGAACTTCCGCGCCTGCGGCGACCAGCTGCTGCGCAATTTCCTGCGTGGGCTGACCCTGCGGCTGCGGCCGGAGGCCTAGCCAGCTGCGCGGCAGGTTTGTCCACAGCGCCTGTGGAAAACCCTGTGCGCAGCCCTGTGAGGCCCCTGCGCAGCGCCTTTGCGGACAGTGACTTGCTGCGCGCTGGCGAGAATTTGGCCAGCGCGTGCAGCCTGATCAGGAATACAGCGCCGCATAGCCTTCAGCATCCACCGCCGACAGACCGCGCGACTCGAACGCCGACCACATCCGCCGCCAGCGCGCGCTGTCGCGCACCAGCGGAGCGACGAGGCGCGGGCAGGTGTCGAGGAGGATCGCGTCCATCAGCGGCTCTGGCGTGCTGCCGCTGTAGGCGTACCAGCTGCGCGCAGCGAATGCCGGGGCGTCGATGCAGGCCTGGGCGCCGCGGCTGATGATGCTGCGCAAGCGCTGCACCACGTCGGCATGCTCGCGCAGGAAGCCGGCGTGGGTGAACAGCTCGAGCGCGCTGAAGTTGGGGAAGTCACCCATCGCCGCGGTCACGAACACATGGTCGAGCGCGGCGGCGCGCGCCTCCACGCCCTCGAAGTTGGCGAAGCACAGCCAGGCGCCGTCGAAGCCGGCCTGCATGTTTTCGAGGTGCATGAAGCCTGCGCTTTCGATGGCGATGTTCGCGGGTTCAAGGCGCACGCCCTGTTTTGCGGCCCAGCCCTTGAGGATCTCGCGGGCGAGCGTGTCGGTGACGCCGCCCGCCACCGGCGAGGCGAGGCGGATCGGCTCGCCGGCCAGCAGTTTCCGCGCGCTCGCTGCATGCAGCAGGATGCCGCCTTCGGTCTCGAAGAAGCAGCCCAGCGCGCGCAGGCCGGGCCGATGTGCATCGACCATGTGCAGGGGCTCGTTGCAGGCGAAGGCGATCTCGCCGTTGGCGACCGCGGCGAGGCCGTCATAGTGATCGTCCGGCGGCACCAGCTCGACCTCCAGCCCAGCCTCGCGATACCAGCCCTCGGTAATGCCGACGATCAGCGGAAGGTGGTCGGGATTCAAGAACCATTCGAGGGCGATCTGCAGCTTCATGCGGGGGTCCGGTGGAGAGCGGGGGCGTCATCATCGCCCATTGCGCCGGCTACCAGAGATTCGGCGCAGTCGGCGCCTGGCATCGGTTCGCGAATCGGCGATCGATCCTGTGCCTTCGACTTCTGGCGGGGTTGGGAACCCGCTGGCTCCGCCGCCGGCGCAACTTTCCGCAGGCCGTGTAGCTCCCATCCCCGCAAGCGTGCACGACAGAAGCTGCGGGGCGAACGCCCTCCGCGGCCACTGCGGGAGAGGACGCCGCTGCCGGCGAACGCCATACTTGGACGATGCCTCGACCCACAGCCAAACCCCAGCCCGGCCCCGCGATGAATATCGAGACGCGACAGCGCCTGCGCGGCCTTGCGCCTGCCCACGCCGTGAGCTTGCGTGAAGTGATGCGCCTGCACGCGGCCGGGGACCGGCGCGGATTCGAGATCGAGCTGCTGCAGCTGGCCCCGCTCGCCGCCGAGCATCCCGAGGTGCAGTACTGGCTGGGTCAGATGCATGCGGACAGTGGCGACTGGAGTGCGGCCGCCGAGCTTCTGAGCCGGTCGGCAGCCGCTCGCGAGGACGACTTCCGGGTGTGGCGCTTGCTGGGCACCGCGCGCGGCATGCTCGGCGATCCCGAGGGGGCTCGCCAGAGTTTCCAGCGCGCCGTGTCCTGCACCCGCGTGGCCAGCGATCTGCTCAGCCTCAGCATCGAGTGCGATCGACAGGGTCTGTACGAGGAGGCCTTGGCCGCCGTCGACCAGGCGCTGCGGCTGGATCGTCAGTCGCCAGTGGCTCTGCTGCAGCGCGTGCGCTGCCACAAGGCTCTGGGCAACGCGGGGGAGGCCGCGGCCGATTGCCGCAGCCTGATCGCCACGGGCCGCGAAACCGCGCGTGCGTGGTTCTCCCTGGTTGACCTGAAGACCGTCGCGCTGACGGAGTCCGAGCGGCAGACACTGACCGCTGCGGCCAGTCGCCCGGGCTGGAGCGCTGATGACCGGCAGCTGCTCGACTTCGCGCTTGGCAATGCGCTGGAGGCGGCCGGCGAGTACGCACAGGCGCTGGCGGCCTTTCAGCGTGCGAATGCAGCGGTGCGTGCGCAAGCGCCGTGGAATGCGAGCGCGTTCCTGCGGCACACGCAGCAGATCCGTTCGGCCTTCATCGAACCGCCGGCGTCACGGGCCGAGCCGCAGGGCGGCGAAGTGATCTTCCTCGTCGGCCTGCCGCGCTCGGGCAGCACCTTGATCGAGCAGGTGCTGGCGGCGCATCCGCAGGTCGAGGGTGCCAGTGAGCTGCCCTATCTGGGCCAAGTGCTGGAGGCGGAATCCCGGCGTCGCGGTCGGCCGTTTCCCGCGTGGGTGGGCGAGGCCAGTACTCAGGACTGGACGCGGCTCGGACAGCAGTATCTGCGCTTGAGCGCGCGTTGGCGGACGCAGACGCCGATCGCGACCGACAAGCTGCCGGACAACTGGCTGTACGTCGGCGCGATCCGCGCGATGCTGCCCGGCGCGCGGGTCATCGACTGTCGCCGCGAGGCGCTGGAAACCTGCTGGTCCTGCTTCAAGCAGCGGTTCGGCCCGGGCCTTGCCGGTTTCAGCTACGACTTCGACAGCCTGGCGACCTACCTGCACGCCTGCGAAGCACTCGGCGACGCCTGGGCGCAGCTGCACCCGGCCCATGTTCGGGTGCAGCGCTACGAGGCGCTGGTTGCCGATCCCGAGCCGCAGATTCGTGCACTGCTGGGGTTCTGTGGCTTGCCCTTCGACGCGGCCTGTCTGGACTTCCAAAGCGCTCGTCGCGCCATTCGTACGCCCAGCGCGCTGCAGGTGCGGCAGCCGCTCAGCCAGACATCGGCGCCGGCGGCGCGCTACGGCGCTCTGCTTGATCCGCTGCGGCGGGCGCTGGCGTCCGTGAGCTGATCGGTCTGCAGGGCTTCTTCCGCCCGGTGGATCGCGCCGCGCGCCGCCTGCTGCAGCGCAGGGCTGGTGCGCAGCGCCAGCAGAGCATCGCGGGATCCCAAAGTGCGGTCGGGTGCCCTGGTATTTCGACGTTCCTCCCGGTTCGCCGTCGGCGGTGGTAGGCTGGCTTTCACGTCGGGGGGAATTCGACGTGACTGCAGGTCCGCGCAGGGCGAGGAACGCCAACGCCGGGCCTGACCATCTCTTGTGCTTTGGGGGCTCAACCAATGTTTTCGACACCTCTCGCAGGGCGGCGGGTCAGCCGCCGTGTGCTTCTTGTTCATGCTGCGGCCCTGTGCCTTGGCGCCGCGCCGGCGATGTCGGCGGTGGTGGACGGTCCAGTCACCAATATCTCGGTGCCGGCCAACATCGACGGCGTCTACATCAATCTGGTCACCGGGGCGACCGGTACCGCGGGCAGTGCCGTGGCCGGTTGGGACATCGACCCCTTCCAGGGCGGCGGCGTTCTTCGTTTCTTCTGGCCCGATACGCCGGCAAACGCCTCGGGCGCTGCCTCCAGCACCGCCAGCGGGCCCTATCTGGTCCTCGCGCCGGGGGCGACCGTATCGTCCACATCGATCTTCAGCGCGGTGACCACAGCGGGAACTGCCGGCACGGCCTTTGTCGCTGCGGGCGACAACTACATCGGCTTCCGCTTCTTCAACGAAACCACCAGCGCCATCAACTACGGCTACGCGCGCGTTCAAACCGGGGCCACGGGTGGCTTTCCGGCGACGATCGTCTGCTGGCGCTACGAGAACACCGGGGCGCCGATCACGGTGGCGGCCTGCGGTCCGCCTGTGGCGACCGCGCCCACCCTGACCTATAGCCCCACCACTGCGGCCGGCGTGACTTTCCCGAGCGGTGCGGCGGGCGCGGCCAGCGCGACGATCGACATCACCGCAGCCGGTGCCGCCGCCACCGGCCAGTCAGCTGTAACCGGATGCGCCATCTCCGGGCCAGGTGCGGCCTCGTTCGGCGCGGTGACCACGACACCCGCCAATGGCATCTTCAACACGGCCACCACGTCGGGCTCGATCAATCTGTCGTGCACGCGCGGTGCCGCCGCCGCCACGGCAACGCTGAGCTGCACCGAGACGGCGACGCCGACCGTCGCGGGTTCGCCCTTCACCCGCAGCTGGGCGCTGACCTGCCCCGCAGCGGTCGCCACGGTGTCCAGCGGCACGGTGTCCGGAACCGCTGTGACCTTGCCGCAGATCAACCTGCCCGCCAGTACCAGCTCGACTTCGCTGAGCTTCACTGCGACCGGGGGCCCGGCGGCCGTGACCTGCACCGCCACGGGAGCCGGTTTCAGCGCCTCGCCCAGCCCGCTGAACCTCACCGCTGGCGTGCCTGGCACCGTCACCGTCTCGTACAGCGGTTCGACGGCCGGCACGTTCACCGGCAGCTTGAGCTGCACGACCACGGGCGCCGGTGGCCCGTTCACCTATCCGCTCAGCGTCACCCTGGGCCAGCCGTCGGCTGCCATCGTGGTGCCGACCCTGAGCACCTTGGGCACCCTGCTTCTGGTGCTCAGCGTGCTCGGTTTCGGCATGTTCTTCGGCGCTCGCGTCCGCGACTGATTCACTGAGCGCTCGCGGGAAACCCCGGGGCCGGCTGGCATTCCAGCCGGCCCTTTTCCGTTGCGCCGGCGGCATTCGGGGAACGCGCAGGAATCCTGTGTTGCTCGGGGCAAAAGCCCATCCGCGCCCGGGCCGCGCCCCTCGCCGGCTCGACGTGCGCTGGCGACGATGACTCGCTCGACACTTCGGCATCTGCGGCGAAACGCTGTCGGCGCGGCGCAGCCTGCTCGATCCGAGCGGGGTCCGCTGGAGATGAAGCGCGCCCCGTGGCGGGAGACGCTGACGGCCGCCGCAGACGGAGGTTCTCACAGGGTTTCAGGGCTGCCGCCGCGCGTAGGCCGCCAGCCGCTCCTGCAGGCTGCTGCTGTGCAGCTCAAGCAGGTTGTCGTCGTAGTCGTGGAAGTACAGCGATACGCCCTCGCCCTCGATGCGTGGTCGCGGCGTCTGCACTTCGGCGCCCAGCGCGCGCAGCCGCAGCTCGAAGGCCGGCAGTTCATCGGCGGCGACCTCGAAGGCGGCGTGGCGGTAGCTGCGCGAGCCGGGCTCGCCCTGCATCAGCGCGATCCAAACGCCGCCCAGCAGAAAGAACCTCTCCGGCGAGCGCGAGTGGAACTGATCGCCGCTGTCGTAGACCTGCTCGGCGCCCAGGCCCTCGACCCACAGCCGCGCGCTGCGTTCGAGGTCGCGGACAACAAAGGTGAGGTGGCTCAAGCCGGTGACTGACATGGCAATCCTTGCGTCTGCGTTGGGCCGCGCTCCGCTCGGCCCAACCTACGGTTTGCGCTCGATGTGGGCGTCTACGGCTCCGGTAGGTTGGGCCAAGCGAAGCGCCGCCCAACATCGCACGCCCGAGCCTCAACGCCCGCTGCAACTCCGCGACCTTGGGCCGCGCCTTCGGCTTGGCCCGACCTGCAAGCTCGTTACGCTTGCCGGCTGGGGTGTTTTGACCAAGGCTTGAGTCGAACTTCGCTCGATCGCATCTGCTCCAGATTTCCATGTCCTTCGATCAGGTCGCGCTTCTGCAGCTCCAGTAGGCGACGTGCGAAGAACCAATCGGGGATCTCATCGAACTCTTCGGGGGCACGAATCAATGCGCGGCCGACCACCATGGCGCATTTCTGCCAGTAGTCCCTCAACTCGCTGAGCAGGAGCTGGTCGACGCGTGCGATGTCTTCATTCTCCAAGCGGCTGATCGCAGCAGCGCCGTCCTCATCGTCATCGGCTGGGTTGTACGGAGTCATGAGGTTCACCGGTTTGGTCAGGAACGGTGGGCGAAGTTCGTGCGATCACTTCATCAGCTCGCGCAGCCGATACAGCGCCGCATGCGCCTCGCGCGGGCTCAGGCTGTCGGGATCGATCTCGCCCAGCGCCGACTTGAGCGCTTCCGCGGCCTCGTCGACGGCAGGCCCGGCGGACGACACCGGCGGCGCATCGAACAGCGAGAGCTGCGGCTGCGGGCTGGTGCTGCCGCTGCGTTCGAGTTCAGCCAGGAACTTGCGCGCCTGCGCCACGACTGCCTTCGGCAGGCCTGCGAGCGCGGCCACCTGCAGGCCGAAGCTGCGGTTGGCCGGGCCGTCCTTGACCGTGTGCATGAAGTACAGGCGCTCGCCGTGCTCGACGGCATCCAGGTGCACGTTGGCAATACCGGGCACTTCGCTGGGCAGGCTGGTCAGCTCGAAGTAGTGGGTCGCGAACAGGGTGTAGGCGCGGTTGTTCTTCGCCAGCGCGATGGCGCAGGCGCGGGCGAGTGCCAGGCCGTCGAAGGTCGAGGTGCCGCGGCCGATCTCGTCCATCAGCACCAGGCTCTGTGATGTCGCGCTGTGCAGGATGCTGGCGGTCTCGGTCATCTCGACCATGAAGGTCGACTGGCCCTTGGCCAGGTCGTCGCCCGCGCCGATGCGGGTGAGGATGCGGTCGATCGGCCCCAGCCGCGCGGCCTCCGCCGGCACGAAGCTGCCGATGTGGGCGAGCAGCACGATCAGCGCGGCCTGGCGCATGTAGGTCGACTTGCCGCCCATGTTGGGGCCGGTGATCACCAGCATGCGGCGATCCGGGTGCAGGGCCAGGTCGTTGGGCTCGAAAGGTGATTCCAGCACCGATTCAACCACCGGATGGCGGCCGCGGCGGATGTCGATGCCGGGCTCGTCGACCAACGCAGGCCGGTTCCAGTCCAGCGCGCGGGCGCGCTCGGCAAACCCGCAGAGCACATCGATTTCGCAGACCGCTTCGGCGAAGCGCTTCAGCGGCGGCCGTTCGGTGTTGAGCCTGTCGAGAAGCTCCTCCCACAGCGCGCGCTCGCGCTGCAGGGCGCGTTCGCGCGCGCTCAGCACCTGGTCTTCGAAGGTCTTGAGCTCTTCGGTGATGTAGCGCTCGGCGTTGGAGAGGGTCTGCCGGCGCGTGTAGTGCGTCGGCGCGCGCTCGGCCTGGGCCTTGCTGATCTCGATGTAGTAGCCGTGCACGCGGTTGTAGCCGACCTTCAGCGTGGCGATGCCGCTGGCCTCGCGCTCGCGGGCTTCGAGATCGAGCAGGAACTGGTCGGCGTTGGTGCTGAGCTGGCGCAGGCGATCCAGTTCAGCGTCGAAACCATCGCAGAGCACGCCGCCGTCGCGCATCAGCACCGGCGGCTGCGGCAGGATCGCGCGCACCAGCAGGTCAGTGACCGCACCGTGCTCGCCCAGCTCGGCGGCCAAGGCATTGAGCCGCGGCGCATCCAGCGGCGCCAAGAGCGCGCGCAGGGCAGGGGCCGCATGCAGGGCGTCGCGCAGGGTCGAGAGATCGCGCGGCCGCGCCGACCTGAGCGCGATGCGGGTGAGGATGCGCTCGACGTCGCCGAAGCCGCGCAGGGCCTCGCGCAGGGGCTCGTAGGCACCGGTGTCGATCAAGAGACCGACGGCGTCGTGCCGCGCGCGCAATAGGCGCTGATCGCGCAGCGGTCGATGCAGCCAGCGCCGCAAGAGGCGCCCACCCATCGGTGTGCAGGTCGAATCGAGCACGCCCAGCAGGGTGTGCTGCAGGCGGCCTTCGGCATGCTGGTCCAGCTCCAGATGGCGGCGCGTGGCCGCGTTCATGGCGATGGTCTCGTCCGAGGATTCCGCCGACAGGCTCTGCAGATGCGGCAGGCTCTGCTTCTGGGTTTCCTCGACATAGCCGAGCAGGGCGCCCGCGGCGGCGACGGCCGCGTGCATCGTCTGCACGCCGAAGCCTTCGAGATCCTGGGTGCCGAAGAATCTGCACAGCGAGCGCTGTGCGGACTCGCCGTCGAACAGCCAAGGCGCGCGGCGGCGTGCGCCGCTGCGCGCATTCAAGGACTCTGGCCAGCCGTCCTCGTCGGGGATCAACAGTTCGGCCGGTTCCAGCCGAGCGATCTCGCTGAGCAGGGCGTCCTCATCGACAACTTCAGTCACCTTGAATCGGCCGCCGGCGAGATCGGCCCAGGCCAAGCCAATCGCCTTCTTGCCGCGCGCCACCGCCATCAGCAGGGTGTCGCGGCGCTCCTGCAGCAGTGCCTCGTCGGTGACGGTGCCGGGCGTGACGATGCGCACCACCTTGCGCTCGACCAGGCCCTTCGCGAGTGCGGGATCGCCGATCTGCTCGCAGATCGCCACCGATTCGCCCAGCGCCACCAGCCGCGCCAGATAGCCCTCGTAGGCGTGCACCGGCACGCCCGCCATCGGGATCGGTGCGCCGCCCGAGCTGCCGCGCTGGGTCAGCGTGATGTCGAGCAGGCGCGCCGCCTTGCGGGCGTCGTCGTAGAACAGCTCGTAGAAATCGCCCATACGGAAGAACAGCAGCACGTCCGGGTGCTCCGCCTTGGCGGCGAAGAACTGGCGCATCAGCGGCGTGTGCTGGGAGAGATCGACGTTCGACATCCGTGGCGTGCTTCGCGGGGCAGCAGGGGCCGCGAAGTCTAGCAAGGCACGAAGACCCGCCCTGCCGCTTTCGGGATGGACGGCTCATGGCCTCAGTCTCTGGCGCAGCGCCCCGCGCCGACGCGAAGTGGGGGGCAGTGACCGCTGTTCCAGCGGGTGCGCTGTGCGCTCGCAGTGGGGGTGTGCTTCGACGCCAGGGCAGCGCGTACTGGGCGGTGCTGGATGCGCGTCTCATGTCGACCGACACGCGCCTTCTCCCGCGCCGGCGCCTACTGCAGCGCGTACAGCCGTTCCAGCGTCTCGACCAGGGCCGTCAGGGGTTGCGGGTCATCGAACAGCGGTGCCGCGGGATCGAGCAGTCGCTGTCGCAGTTCGGCCGCGTAGGCGTCCTCGTTCGCCACGCGCAGCGCACGCTCGACATAGTCCTCCGCCGACTCCGCGATCAGCTCGGCGCACCCGCAGGCGCGCAGCATCGCCGCCGACTGGCGACTGCGCATCGTCGCGCCGGGCAGAGTGACCAAGGGCAATCCCTGGGCGATCGCGTCCAGGCTGGTGTTGCCGCCAGAGAACCCGGGGCTGTCGAGCAGCACGTCGCAGGCCCGGGCCACCGCGCGGAAATGTTCGGAGGTCGCCCGCGGCAACCAGCGCACATGGCGCTCGGGATCGACGCCGGCCTGTGCCATGCGCTGACGCAGGCGTTGGGTCAGCGCGGGCACGTTGTCCTCGAACATCACCACCATCGCGCGAGGATCGGCGGCGATGATGCGCGTTATCAGATCATCGAACGCCGGGTGCAGCTTCACCGGCGAATGCGGTGCCAGGTAGAGCGGCCCGGACTCGGGCAATCCGAGCTCGACGCGCGGGCGGGTCGCCGCCGCGGGTGGACGTGCGTAGGCGGTGCCAAGGCCCGGCAGCAGATGCAGCGGCTCGCGATAGTGGTCCGCGCCGTCGACGGGCTCCATCTCGGCGCAGCTCAACCAGGCGTCGATGGTCGCGAGTCCGCTGCTGACCGGGTGGCCCCAGGCGGCCAGCTGCGTGGGTGCCAGTCGCAGCGCCGCCAGCGGATAGATGTTCGGGCTGAGCCCGATCTCGGGATACAGGAGCATCGCCGGTGCGCTTTCGCGCAGGTGGTTCACGACCCTGTCCAGGGGTCCGGGCAGGTGCAGGAAACGGCTGGCGCTGGCGGCGATGCTCTGGGTGACGGCATCGATCATGGTGCCGGTGTGGTAGACATCGACGTGCCAGCCAGCGGCCCGCAGCGCACCGATCCAGGACGCGAAGTACGCGCTGATGGTGCCCAGATTCCAGCGCGCCGATACCAGCGCGATATGCCGCGAGCGCGGCTTCGGCGCTGTTGGCGCTGTCGCATCGGCGCCCTGGGCGATGGCCGCCGCCGCCGCGCCGTACCAATCGCCGAAAGCCCGCCCCAAGCCGCTGTCGTCCATTCCGTAGTAGGCCAGCGCGAAGTGACTGTGGGCGAGGTCATCCAGGGTCGCGTTGCTGCCGCGCAGTCTTTCGGCGGGCCATTCGGCGGCGAGTTGCTGGATGCCCGAGGCAAAGCGCTGTCGCGCCTCATCGATCTCGGCGACATTGGCCACCACGGTCGGCAGGCCGAGTGCAGCTACCAGCCCGGCGCGCAGACGCGTGCCGTCGTTACTCGCAGTCGCCGCGGCGCGGCGCGCGTTGGCGCGACCCGCCGCGTCATCGCCACTACCAACCTGTGCCTGGGCGACGCGCAGCACCAGGCTGGCATCGCCGTGGGCAAGTGCATGTGCGTAAGCGCGCACGGCCGCTTGCGGTTCGCCGAGCAGATCCCATTCGGCGCCCGCCCGAGCGGCGATGTCGGGCGTCAACGCAGTGGGGTTGAGGGGCGCAAGCGCCGCGCGTGCGGCTTCCGTCCTGCCGCGCAAGCGCTCGCACTGCGTCCACTGCAGACGCGCGTCGACGCGCGCGGGATCGAGACCGGCCGCACGCGCGTAGGCGCTTGCGGCAGCTCCAAAGTCATTGCGGGCCTGGGCGCAGGCACCCAGGTTGTACCAGGCCAGCGCATTGCGTTCTTCGGCAGCCAAAGCCTCGCCGTAAAGAGCTTCCGCCGACGCCGCATCGCCGCGCTGCAGCGCGCTCGATCCCAGGTTGTTCAGCGCCATGGACAGCGCAGCGCGAATGCCGGCATGGCCGGGCAGCGCGTCGCGCAGCTTGCGAAACTGCGCGGCGGCTTCGCTGTAGTCGCCGGACTGCATTGCGGCGTTGGCGATCACGGCGCGCGCACGTACGGCGACCTCGGCGCGCTCGATCAATGGCCGCGCTGCCTCGCTCGCCGCGGCCCACTCGCGGGCCTGCAGAAGGCGTTCGGCGATCGCAATCGCCGCAGTGTCCGATGGGTTCACGCAAGCAGGTCCGGCAGCCGGCGGCACAGGATAGCGCGCTGTCCGATTCCTGCGGATCGTGCGCCCTGTCCACCCGGATCGAGTCCGCCAGGCCTTGCCGCGCTTGATCGCGCACGGCCGGAGCTGCGCAGGGGGCAGCCTTGGCGCGCGTCGCCGAGGGCGCGCCCGCGAATCGAGCACGCGCGTGATCGATCCAACGTGACCGAGCGAAGCGAAGGCGTCGCCGCGTAGCGGCCGAACGGGTCCGGACCCGCGCCGGACTCGCCACCACGGATCAAGGCCTGGAGGGACTTGATCCGTGGTGCCTGAACAGGCTGTTGAAAAACAGCCTGCTCGCCCGGCCAGGGATGGCCGGGACGACGAAGAAAGTGCGTAAGCGCTGGATGTGTCGTGAGGCGGTGCGGACCTGCGCCGGACTCACGACGTCTGAAGAACTGCAGGATGGAGTTCTTCAGACCTTCCTTAAGGGATCGGCCTTCGTTTTCCGCTTCCCCGTGCATCGACGTCCGCACCGTGCGGACTTGGCTGTTTCCACTGAGGAGCGTGTGTCGTGAAGCCCGATGCCCCCGCGGCAGGCGCATGCGCGCCGTCGCCCACGTGCGTGTCCGCCCACGCCGCCAGGCGCGCTGGGGTGCGCCGATTCCGCGCGGTCGTGATCAGCGCCGCATGGCTTGCCACGATCACGCCTGCGACCGCGTCTGCGCCCGAGACCGGCGGCTACGTGATCGAGCGCCATGCCATCCACGCTGGCGGCACCTCGCGCGCCAGCGGCGGCGAGTACGAGCTTTCCGGCACTGCCGGGCAGCCGGCCCCGGGGCCGTCCAGCGGGCGCGGCTACACGCTGGAAGCCGGCTTCATCTGGCCGCTGCAGGCCACGCCCGGCGACGAGGTGTTTCGCGACGGATTCGAGGGCTCCTGAACATGCGCACCCTGCTCTGCTTGCTTGTGCTGGCGCTGGCTTCAGTCAATGCGCGCGCGCAGACCCCAGCGTCGCCGCGCTTTACCTATCAGGGCCAACTCAGCCAGAACGGTCTGCCTGTCAACGGCAGCCGCGATCTCGCCTTCGTGCTTTTCAGCGAGCCGAGCGGCGGCGTTCAGCTCGGGACGGGCATCAATGCCCCGGCCTGGCCGATCGTGGAGGGCCTGTTCACCATCCAGCTCCAGTTTCCTGACATCGGCGCTGTCGCCCAGCCATGGCTGGAAGTGCGCGTCGAGGGCAGGCCGATCCTGCCGCGGCAGCGGATCCCGGTCGCGCCCATCGCCCAGTTCGCGCTCTCTGGCATCACCGGCTCGCAGGGACCGGAAGGGCCGCAGGGGCCTGGGGGTCTGCCGGGCGAGCCGCGTCTGCTGCCCAACCGGAACTGTCTGGAGGATCAGTTCATCGGTGTGATCTCGTCCTTTGGGACCGTCTGCCGCCCCCGGGGCATCAGCGGTTGGCGACGCATCAGCGCGGATTTCACGGTTTCGAACCTGGCCGTGGAGCAGCGCCGGGTGTCCTGCGGTCCGGGCGAAGTGGTGCTGAGCGGTGGCGTCGAGCACCTGCAGCGCGACGCCTCCGGCAACGCCGCCGGCACCGGGGTGCGCGCCATCGAGTCATTCCCGACCTTCGTGGACGGGCTATGGGCTTGGCAGGTGGCGGTCTACAACACTGGCCTCGCTGTGCCGCTGCGCGCCTTCGTCACCTGCGCCAAGTCATGAAACCCTTACGTCGAGGATGTTTGCGCATGCGAACGCTGTGGATCTGCTTGGCGGCTTACGGTGTGCTGGGCACGGCGACGGCCCAGGTCGCAGACGCGCCTTCCTTCCGGTACCAGGGGCAGCTTCGCCAGCACGGTGTGCCAGTGGATGGAACCCGCGATCTGAGCTTTGCGTTATTTGATCGCGCCAGCGGCGGGGCGCAGACCAGCACCACGATCGAGGCGCCGGCCTGGCCGATCCGTGAGGGGCTGTTGGCAATTGATCTCAGCTTTGCGGGTGACCTGCGGGGCGAGCAGCGCTGGTTGGAAGTCCGCGTCGACGGCGTGGCCTTGCAGCCGCGGCAGGCGCTCATGGCCGTCCCCGTGGCGCGCTTCGCGCTGGCAGGAAACCGAGGGCCCGCCGGGCCACAGGGACCTCAAGGACCCCAGGGTCCGCAAGGGCCGACCGCAGCCGTGCGGACCACCGACTGCCAGTCCGGCAATGCGGTGCAGGCCGTGCTGAACTCCGGTGAAGTCCGCTGCATCACCGATCTGCTGCATGGCTGGAGTCGGGTCAACTCGGACGTTTCGTTGCCCAACTTCTTCAACTCGACGCTAAGACCCGCCTGCCGACCCGACGAAGTGGTGCTGGGCGGTGGCGTGGAGCAATTGCAGCGCGACCCGCAAGGGCGACCCGCCAATCGCGAACTGCAGATCCTGGAATCGATGCCGACCTTCGTCGATGGGCGCTGGGCCTGGCAGGTTTCGGTCTTCAATCTCGGTCCCGAGATCCAGCTCCGGGCCTTCGCGACCTGCGCGCGAATCTGACAATCCAAGCTTCGAGGACGTTCGTCGTGCGCCCAGTGTCCATCGCCCTTGTCCTGCTCTTCGTGTGCGTCCCCGCGTCGGCGCAGGTGGCCCAGTCAACGGCCTTCACCTACCAGGGCCAGCTGCGGCAGGCCGGCGTTGCGGTCAACGGCGCGCGCGATCTCGCCTTCGCGCTGTTCGACGCTGCCAGCGGCGGCAGTCAGGTGGGCACGACCGTCGAGGCCGCGGCCTGGCCGATCGTCGACGGCCTGTTCACCGTGGACCTGAGCTTTCCCGGCGAGCTCACCGGCCAACAGCGCTGGCTGGAGGTGCGAGTGGAGGGGCAGCCCATGCTGCCGCGTCAGCCGATCACTCCCGCGCCCGTCGCGCAGTTCGCGCTGGTCGGGGCGGCAGGCCCGCCGGGGCCCCAAGGTCCGGAAGGCATCGCAGGATTTCCCGGATCCGTGCCGTCCGTGGAGTGCGGCCCGGGCGAAGCCCTTCGCGAGATCAACAGCGGTGGCTTCGGCTTCGCATGCGACACCGCGGGCCTGCACGGTTGGACGCGTCCCAGCGCCGACCTGTCGATGCCGGGAGGAACGCGTTGGACCCAGATCGTTCGCTGCCCCGCGGACGCCGTGGTGATGGGCGGCGGCGTCGAGGCCCTGGATCGACGCGAAAGCGGCTTTCCCCGATACACCACGCTACGCATCCTCGAGTCGTTTCCCACCTTCGATGGCGGGCGCTGGGCCTGGCAGGTCGGGCTCTACAACACCGACGGCGTGTCCATCCGGCTGCGCGCCTTCGCCGTCTGCGCGCGGACCTGAGGGCGAGGGCCGAGGCGCGTGCAGTCGCGCGCGGAGATCTGCCTCAGCCCTCGGCCAAGGCCTGCGTCGGTCGCTGCCGGATCACGCCGGGGAGCGCCGCCGGCCCATGGCTGCGGGTTGGCGAGAGGTGGTTGGCCAAGCCGATCTCGGCGACAAAGGCGCGGCTGGAGGTGCCCGTGGAGCGTCGTCGGCGGAGGTGTGGAACGCGCGCGGATTGGCAGCCCAGCCCGCCAGAGTCCGACAGGCTGCCGGCAAGGCGGAGCGCCAGCCCCGCCTTGCCGGGCACGGATCGCTTACCAGACAGCGGCCTCGAAGCCGTTGCGGAAGATCCGCTCCTCGCGCGGTGTCCGACACCGCTCCGCCTGGGCGCCGTCAACGATCAGGTTGAAGGCGACATTGGGCGGAAACACGGGTGAACCGCTGCCCTCGGCGACGATGAACCAGCGGCCCGGCGCCCCGGCACCGCTGGCCGCGCGGTACTCCAGGCTGTAGCGCTGCGGGTTGTTGACGGTGAGGCCGTCGAGTGGATCGTCGACACGCCCCACGACCGGTGCCGCGCAGGGGTTGTCGTCCAGCAGCGGATGCTCGATGCGCAGCTCGCGCACGCTTTGGCCGCCGGGGCTCAGCTGCACCGCGTTCGGCGACAGCAACGGCGCCACCAGCAGATTGAAGGTGAGGTTGGCCGGCATGGCGCTGCCGTCCTCGTTGCGCACCTGCCAGCGGCCGCCGGCGGCGCCGGTCCAGGCCAGCCCGATCGGCACGTCGTGGTAAGCGCCCTCCCAGCGCTGCAGGGCGATCGCAATGGCGAAGCTGAGGCTGTTGAGCGAAGCGTGGTCGATCCGCGAGAGCGCGCCGCTGCTGTTGGCAGCGCTTGTGAGGTGGGCGAAGCCGGTCTTGCTGGCGACCGGGGCAATCACGTGGAAGCGCTGGCCCACGCCCATGGTGACGCTGCTGTCCTGGTGGAAGATCGACCAGCCGGTGCCGCTTTGTGGGTTGCGATAGACGCCGAGGTGCTGGCCGCTGGCGGGCGTGGCCGGAAGCACGCGCTGCGCGCTGACGGCCAAACGGTCCGCTTCGAGGAGCTGGGTGGGAAAGGGCTGCACGTAGGCCTCGTTGAAGAAACTGGTCTCCGCCGTCGTCGTGATCACGGCGGCGCCCTCGCCATTGGCCTCGAAGGCGCCGATGTCGATGGCGCCGAGCGCCACGCGACGCTCGCCGTCGGCATCGAAGCTGAGTCCAGAGGCATCCGCAGCGCTGCCGGCATTGATCGCTGGCGAGCTTGAGCGCAGGCGCGGATACTCCATCGACTCGACCTGCGGGTCGACGTTGAGCGTGCCCGGGCCGGGCGTCCAGCTGTCGCCGGTCGTGGCAAACACAAGATTGTTGGCGTTGCTGGTGTTGCTGGCTTCCAGCCGCACGCCGCTCGCGCTCTGCCAGGCGATCAGGTTGTTGGCCACGCGCAGGCTGGTCGGTGGTGTGCCGCCCAGCCCGGCGGCGGCGAGGCCAAGCTGTCCCTGCAGCAGGCTGTTGTTGACGATCACGCCCGTGCCGCCGGGAACGTTCATGACCAGCGCGTACTGCTCCCCACTGGTGCCGACGATCAGGTTGCTTTCCGCGCGCAGGGTGCTGCCCGCGCCGCGGGTGTGCAGGTACAGCGCGGTGTCCTCGCGCGGGCCGAAGACGCGGTTGGCGCTGGCGCGTGCGCTGCTGCCTCCGACCAGGTTGTAGGCCGTGATGCCGAAGCCGCTGCGCCCCGGGCCAGGCAGCACGCGGTTGCGGAACAGATTCACGTTCAGCGCGCCGCTACCGCCCTGGTTCACGCAGATGCCGTTGAAGGCCTCGCTGGCGCGCGCCTGACCGCGTGCGACCACGCTGTCGCCGATCGTGATCTGACGGGCGGAGGAGCCGCCGACGCTGATCTGCAGGCCACAGAAGTCGCTCTGCTGATCGGCAGCCCCCAGTTCCAGCACGCGCAGGCGCTGCAGGTCGATCAGGCCGCCGTCCACGGTGCTCAGGTCGTTCACCTCCACGCCACCACGGCGGAAGCTGAGATCGGAAATCCGCACCGTGTGGCTGCCAGCGCCCAGGTTCACGCGCAGGCTGCGCTCGGGCGCGAACACCGCGTCGATGCCGGGAGCGGCGCGCAGGTTGATCGAACGCGTGATCTCGATGCTCTCGTCGATCGGCGTGTAGCGGTCGGGGTTGTTCAGCTCGTCACCGACAATGCGGATGGTGTCGCCCGCGGCGGCGTTGTTGATGCAGGCCTGCAGGCTGCCGGCGCAGGGGCCGCCGAACACGGTGTCGGGCCAGAGCCAGTCGGCGGCCCGACTGGCGGTGGGCAGGGCGCAGAACAGGGCGAGCAGCGGGGCGATCGCGCAGGGCGGGGCGGGGCGGTTGGGCAGCATGACGGGCTCCGGGGTGTCCTGAGTCCCTATGCGTAGCGCGGGCGCGAATCCGTGCACGCCCCCTGCCGGGCGCCGGCTGCTGGCCCTATAGTTTCGCCCCGGACACAGCCGAAGCCGGATTCCATGCCCTTTCTGCCTGCATTCCTGCTGATCGACGGGCTGACCTCCGCGCGCCGCTCCGGATTGCCCTCAGAGCGTCCGAAAGCTCCAGACGCCGCAGCGGGCGGATGCTTGTCTCACCTGCTCTCAGCCCAGTCGCGCCTGGGGCTTACCTTCGCAAGCCCGTCGAGTGCGTGCGCGTGAGCGAGGGCCTGGACGCAGCCGAGGCGCTCTCGCGCGAGCTGGGCGAAAGCCTGAGCGCGGGCCTGACCGGCCTGCTGGCGCGACTCGATCCGGCCCGGCCGGGCGCGCTGGATCAGCTGATTGCCGCTGCCCAGCACGACCTGCGCCGAATCGCGCGGCGCGAACGGCTGTCGATGGGCGCGGGCGAAACCCTGTCCACCACCGCACTGGTCAACGAGGCCTACCTCAAGCTGGCTGGCGCGCGCCTGCCCGAGCAGGTGGATCGCAGGCTGTTCTTCGGCATTGCCGCGCGCTGCATGCGCCAGGTGCTGGTCGATCACTTCCGCGCGGCGCGCGCGGACAAGCGAGGCGGCGGCGCCCTGGCCCTGTCGCTGTCGGCGGCCGAGGATCTGCCGGCTGAGGCCGGCGTCGATCTGGTCGAACTCGATGCCGCGCTGGTCGCGCTGGAGAAAGTCAGCGCGCGTGCGGCCGAGGTGGTTCAGCTGCGCTACTTCGCCGGGCTCACCGATCGCGAGATCGCCGAGCTGCTGCAGGTCAACGAGGTCACCGTGCGCCGCGACTGGCTGAAGGCCCGCGGCTGGCTGTTCGGCTTCCTCGGCGGCGCGCCGGCGTGAACCCGGCCAGCGGCGGCCAGGGCGGCATGGACGCTGAGCGCTGGGCGGCGCTGTCCGAGCGGCTTGACGCGTTGCTCGATCTTCCGGTCGACGCCCGCGAGTCGCTGCTGGTCGATCTCGCCACCGACGAGGCCGAGGCACTGCGCGGCTGGCTGCGCGCGATTGAGCAGTCGGCGGGCCTGCTGGAGCGCGAGCCCGAAGCCGTCGCACCGGATCGCATCGGCCCGTGGCGCCTGATCGCCGTGGTCGGGCGCGGCGGCATGGGCGAGGTCTGGCGCGGCGAGCGCGCCGATGGTGCGTTCGAGCGCGCGGTCGCGATCAAATTCCTGCGTCTGGATCGTCCGCAGGCGGCGCGCAGCATCGCGCGCGAGCGCGCCCTGCTGGCGCGCCTGCGGCATCCCGGCATCGCCCAGCTGCTGGACGGCGGCGTCAGCGCCGACGGTCGGCCCTGGCTGGTTACCGAATGGGTCGAGGGCCGCGGCTTCGACGCCTGGCTGCGCGAGGCAATCCCGAGCCTGCGCGAGCGCGTGGCGCTGGTGCTGGCGCTGGCGCGGGCGGTGGCCTACGCGCACGGCCAGCGCGTGCTGCATCGGGATCTGAAGCCCGCCAACGTGCGCGTCGAGCCCGACGGCAGCCCGCGCCTGCTCGACTTCGGCATCGGCGAGCTGCTCGAAGCCGAGCCCGGCATCACCCGCGAGGCCGCGCTGACGCCTGAGTTCGCCGCGCCGGAGCAGCTGCGCGGCGAGCCCGCGGACGTGCGCAGCGATGTGCATGCGCTGGGCGCGCTGCTGTGGTTCGCGCTGTGCGAGCGGCCGCCGCACGGCAGCGATGCACGCGCCTTGGCCGAGCTGGTCGAGCGTGTCTGCCAGCGCGATGCGGAGCCGCCGAGCCGGCACGCCCGCGTCGATGGCGTCGATGCCGATCTCGATGCGATCACGCTGAAAGCGCTGGCCCGCGCGCCGCAGCAGCGCTACGCCAGCGCCGATGCGCTGGCGCTGGATATCGAGCGCTGGCTGGCCGGCGACAGCGTCGCCGCGCGCCTGCCCGGCCGCGCCGAGCGCCTGTATCGGGCCCTGCGGCGACATCCGCTGGAATCCGCTCTGGGCCTGGCCCTGCTGCTGGCTCTGGCGGGCGGCGTTCTGGTCGCACGCCAGGAAACGCGCCGTGCCGATGCCGCGCGCCTGCAGGCCGAGCAGGCGCGCGACGCCGCGCTGGCCGAAGCCGACCGCGGCGAGCGCCTGGTCGACACCTTTGCCGGCCTGTTCGCCCAGGCCGGCGCCGAGCAGGCGCTGACCGCCAACGCCTGGCTGGACCGCGCTCGCGATGCCGCGCTGCGGCTGGTCGAGAGCGATGCCGCTGCGGGCCAGGCGCTGCTCGTGCGCCTCGCTGCCGTCGAGCAGGACCGCGGCGAGCATGCGCGCGCGCTGGCCCTGCTGGAGCGGGTTGCCGGTCAGTCCGAGGATCTCGACCCCGAACTGCGCACGCGCGCCGCCTGTCGCCGCGGCAGCGCGCTGGCCATGCTGGGCCGCGAGGCCGAGGCCATCGCGGTCTACGCCGCCGCGATCGTCGACGCCGATGCCCTGCAGGGCAGCGCGCGGCTGGCGCGCATCGACTGCCTGCAGGGGCGCGCCAACCTCGCCCTGTACCGCGGCGAGGCGCAGGTGGACGAGCTGGACTTGGCCGCGCAGGCGCTCGCCGAACTCGATGCCTTGAGCGCCAGCGGCGATCTGCGCTGGCGCCGCGCCAGCCTGCTGTACACGCTGGCGGCCCTGCTGGATCTGTCGGGCCGCGACGCCGAGGCCGCGCAGCGTTACGGCGAAGTCATGACGCTCGACGAAGCGCTGGGCACTACCGACAGCACCGACCACGCCACCCTGATCGCCTCGCGCGCCGGCGCCCTGCAGCGTGCCGGCGACTGGGCCGCGGCCGACGCCGACTACACCCGCGCCGTCGCCCTGCACGCGCGATTGGCGCCCGAGCACCCCAACCTCGGCTCGCACCGCGCCAACCTCGCCGGGCTCAAGGCGCTGCGTGGCGACGCCGAAGGCGCGGTCGCGCAGGCCGAAGCGGCCCTGGCGATGCCGAACCTGCACGCGGTGGCGCGCGCCAATGCGCTGTACGCGCTGGGTCAGGCGCAGGCGACCCTGGGTGAGCACGCCCAGGCCCTCGCAAGCCTGGACGCCGCTGCTCAGGCCTACATCGAGTCGGGCCAGCCGGCGCGGGCGCTGCGTCCACGCATCAAGCAGGTCCACGTGCATGTGCTGGCAAAGCAGTGGGACGCCGCGCAGGCGCTGTACGCCACCCTGGACGCCGAAGCGCACAACGCCCAGCCCGCCCAGCGCGCCGAGCTGCTGCGCGAGGGCGTCGCGCTGCAGCATGCGCGCGGCGATCTCGACGCCGCCCGCGCGCTGGCCGAGGTCCTGAACGTTCTCGCGCTGAGCACGCCGGCCGAGCACCCGCTGCGCCAGCTCGTCGCACTGGAGCAGCTGCAGCTGCGCGCCGACGCCGGCGAGCCGGTGGCGGCGGAGATCGAACGCCTGCAGGCCGCGCTGGCGAAGCAGCTCGCGTCGACGCATCCGGCGCTGAAGCCTCGGCGCTGATCCGCGGCCTGGTTTTCCGATGGCGGCGTCGGCGAAAGCACTGCGCCCGCCGGCTATGCACTGTCGCTGAGCGTGGCCGATGCCGGGGCGGTGGATTACGCCATCGCCGCGCGCGCCGGGAGCCGCGAGGTCGTCCAGCCTGCCGCCGCGACTTTGCGGGTCGTCGCGTTTCGGCACGCTGCGCGAGCGCTTGGGCGTCCCGTGGAGGGTTGGCGTCGACGGCTGGGCAACCGCGCCCGCGGCGGCCCGCGTCGCCCGCGCGCGGCGACGCTGTGTATCGTAGCCAGACCCTCGACTTGGCCATGGCGAGACCATGCACCCACGCGCCGACCGCCTGCAGCGCAGAGCGCGAAGCTATCTCGCCAACGGCCAGTGGGCGGCCGCGCGTGAGAGTCTCAGCGCAGCGCTGGAAATCGCGCCGGATGACGACGAGTGTCGGCTGGAGCTGGCGCTCGTGGAGTCCCGTCTCGGTCACTACGCCTCGGCGCGCGCCCACACGTTCGCCGCCTGCGCTTCGACGCCTGCTTCTGCCGCGCTCGCGCTGCCGCGACTGCAGGCGCTGCGCGCCTTCCACGCGCACGGTGAGATGCGGCGGCTGGCGATGTCCATCGACCTCCGCACGGTCGAATCCGCGCAGCAGTCCGCGGACATCGCCCTGTGCCTGCAGTCTGCGGGACACGTTCTGCTGGCTCAGCAGTTCATGCGCCGCGCGCTCAATGCGGCACCCGCCGGCCCGGTCCTGCAGACCCAGGCGGCCTTGATCGATCTCGCAGCGGGTGATGTCGCCGCCGCGCACCACGCCGCAGCCGCCGTGTGTGCGGGGGATACCGTGGTGCCGATGGCGCACTGGCTGCTGGCGCGCCTGCATGCGGATGACGCGGATCGCCGCGCGCATGCGCGGCAGCTGGATCGCCTGCTCAAGCGCTGCGGCCAGGATGCGGAGGCCGAAGCCTTCCTCGCTTACGCCCTGCACAACCTGCTGGATCGGCTGGGCGATGTGGAGCCGGCCTGGACCGCACTGGAGCGTGGCTGTGTCGCCAAGCGCAGCCTTCTCCACTACGACGAGGCCGCCGAAATCGCGCTGAACCAGGCGCTGATGTCCGAGCCGCATTCGGTCTCGGCAAGCATCGATGGCACCGCAGAAGCGCCGACGCCGATCTTCATCGTCGGCATGCATCGTTCCGGAACCTCACTTCTCGAACGCGTGCTGGAGGGCCATCCATCGGTCGCGGCTGGCGGCGAGTCCTACCGCTTGAGTGCCGCGCTGTTCGCCGCCACCGATCACGCCTGCCGCGGCGTGGCGGATCTCGAACTGCTGCGGCGCGCCCGGACGATCGATGCGGAGAGGGTCGGCCGCGCCTATCTCGACGCGCATGCCTGGCTGCTCGACGGGCGCAGCCACTTCACCGAAAAGCTGCCCGGCAACTACCGACTGGTCGGACTGATCCGCCGGCTGCTGCCGCAGGCGCGTGTGCTGCATCTGGTCCGCGACCCCCTCGACACCTGCTGGTCCAACCTGCGCGAGCTGTTCGCTCTCGACAATGCGGCCTACAGCTATCGCCAGGATGAGCTCGGTCGCGCCTACCGTCGCTGCCAGCAGCTGATGTCGCATTGGCAGGCGCAAGCGCCCGAGCGGCTGCTGGAGGTCCACTATGCCGATCTGGTCCAGCGCGCCGAAGCGACGGCGCGCATGGTGCTGGATTTCTGCGGGCTCAGCTGGCATGCGGAGTGCATGCGGGTGGAGTCGCGCGAGGAACCGGTGCGCAGTGCCAGTGCGCTGCAGGTACGCGAGCCGATCCATGCGCGCAGCCTCGGTCGGGCTGCGCCCTACAGGCACCGTCTCGGGGGCTTGCGCGCGGCGCTGGCGGGCGATCCGTCCCTGCTCGCAGCGGATTGATCTCGTTCGCCTTGGCAGGCGCGCGTTCCCTCGCGCCGCCCTGGCGGAACCGGCAGCTCGCGGCCACTTCGGACGGGTTTTTCAACGCTGCGCTACATCAATCACGATGCCGCACCCAGGGGAGCGAACATGCAAGTCAAGATCGAACAGGTGATGTTGTCGGGCGCTTTGCTCGGTCTGTTCTGCCCGCAGCTGGCGAACGCGCAGGTGCTGTTCCGCGAGAACTTCAACGTTCTCGCCGATGGCACCACGATTCGCTGCGCAGGGCCGGGCGGCGCAGGCACCTACGCCTTTCCGGCGAATTTCCTGCTGCGCAACGTCGACAACGGCACCCCGGCAACCAACGTGTCCTACGTCAACGATGCATGGGAGGTGCGCGAGGACTTCAGACTCAGCGCCGGTAACCCGGGCGCCTGTGCGGCCTTCAGCACCTCCTGGTACCAGCCGGCGGGTGTGGCGAACGACTGGATGTGGACGCCACCGGTGGCGCTGCCAGCCGGCGGCAGCGCCTCGCTGCGCTGGCGCGCCGTGGCCTATGACCCCGCCTACCCCGACGGCTACGAGGTGCGGGTCATGGCCGCCCCGACCGAGCCCACCGGCGGAGCAGGAGACATCGGCAACCAGATCACCAACAGCAGCACCGTGTTCGCGATTGCCGCGGAGAACACCGCCTGGATTGCCCGCAGCGCGTCCTTGTCCGCCTTTGCGGGTCAGACGGTGCGCGTGGGCTTTCGCAACAACTCGAACAACAAGTTCCTGCTGCTGATCGATGACATCGAGGTGATCAACCGCGTCACCGATCTGGAGGCCGTCGCGGTCAACCGCTTCGCCTCGCCGTACAGCCTGACGCCGTCGGGCCTGGTCTATCCGGCCCTGCTTGGGGTGACTGCGAACAACCCAGGTACAGAGGTGCTTACCCAGGTCTCGGCCAGCGCGCAGCTGCTGGTGGGCGCGACTCCCGCGGGTGCCCCGCTTGTCTCCAACACGCTCGCGAGCCTGGCGCCGATCGCCAGCGTGCCGTTGCAGTTCCCCGGCAGTGCGGTCTACGAGGGCCTTGGCGCCTGGAGCATCGAGTACCGGTTGAGCGCTGCTGAAGCGGCGAACGAACTGAACACCCAGAACAACATCGTGCGTGCCATTGGCCCGGTGACCGGCGGCTTGGAGCTGGCGCGCTACGAGGCCGAAAGCGCATTGACGAGTCTCGGGATTGGCGCCGGCAACGGCGGCGAGCTTGGCGTCCGCATCGATCTGCCTCAGGCCTACACCTTCAGGGCGCTGCGCTTTCTGATGAGCCCTCCTCCCGCCGGGAGCAACTGGCTGCAGCTCACTCTGACGGCCCATCTGCGCAGCTTCGACACCGCCACCGGCAGGCCCGGCGCGATCATCGCGAGTGCGACGCAGATTCCGACGCCGGCTGCGCCGAGCGTCATCGACGCCGCCTTCGACCAAGGTCAGGTTGCTCTGCCCGCGGGCAGCTATTTCATCAGCGTGACGGAGCCGGCCGGGCTGGTTGCCGACGACGGAATGGGTTCGGCGATGCAGCTCGGCATGCGCGTCGACCGTTTCCAGAGCAGCAATGTCTTCGTCAACTGGCCGACCAGTCCGACTGGAGACTGGGCGCCCGTCGAAACCTTCGGCGGAAGCTTCACACGGATGCCGCAGATCGGCCTGCTCAGCGCAGTGGGCTTGTTCGCCCATGGCTTCGAGGGGGCCGCGGCTGCGCCGACGGGCCGGCACGTGCTGCGTCCGTATGCATCGGGCGGCCAGGCAACACAGGCGGGCGTACTGAGCGCGATCTCCGAGCTGGAGCGCCCGGCCGCACGTCGACGCGGAGATTGAAGCCAGGCGCTCAAGCTTCAAGCCGCGCGTTGAAAAACTGCCATCCCGGGAGTTGTTCGAGTGGGCGGTACGGCGCAGGTCCGTACCGCCTGCCGACGAAGCAATCGCCTACGCGCTGACGGTTTCGGCAGAAAAGTTCGTCGCCCTACACACAAGGAAGGTCAGGAACACGACATTTCAGGAGCCAGGACAACGCGGAAGCCTTCGGCGTTTCCGCGCGCCATGGGCGGCTTTCACGGATCGATAACCTAGGCGCTTGATCCTGCGCACGCCCCAGCCGTGTGGGGACTCCGATGCCAGCCCGTCAATGCAAGACCCGGCGCGGCCCAGGTCTTGCAGCCTCGCGCGGGATTGCAGAGGAGGCGTGTCTTGGCTCGATTCAAACTCAATACCGTTCCGACGATCCGCTTGATCCTGGTCGGATTTTTCCTTGCCCTCAGCGGGTTCGCGCTGCTGGAGCTGCTCGATAACTACCGCGCGATGAAGAGCGCAGAGCGTCTGGGTACCGTCGGCCGCGTGCTCGTCGCCTTGGACAAGGGCACCATCGAAATGTCCTTCGAGCGCAGCCTGACCCAGGTCGGGTTGAGCCTGCCCGACCCGTTCGGCCCGCCGTTCTCGGACCTGCTGCTGCAGCAGCGGCAACGCTCGGACGCTCAGCTCGATGGCATTGCGCCCCTGTTGGCCACCCTGCCGCCCGCGAAGGTCGCGGCCGCGCAGACGGCGCTGGTCGCCCACCGCACCAAGATCGCCGACTTGCGCCGCGCTGCCGATGCCGCGCTGGCCCTGCCGGTCGACCAGCGCGTGCCGAACGTCGCCAGCACGGTGCCCGAGGGGCTGAAAGCCGAGATCCTGCTGCTGCGCGAAGTAGGGCAGAAGCTCGCCTCCCCGGATGGCTCGATGCCAGTCATGGCCCTGTCGCTCGCGTCGATCGCCGACGCGGGCTGGCGGATCCGCGAATTCGGCGGGCGCGAGCGCACCTATCTCGCCATCGCGGCCTTGACCGGCGCGCCGATCCCCGCGGCCTCCTTGATCGAGGCGCGGCGTGACGACGCCCAAGCCGAGCAGGCCCGGCGGCAGCTTGAACGCGTTCTCGACATCGACGGCAAAGCCTTGCCCGAGGGGGTGCGCGAGGCGGCCGACACCATGATCGCCACGTATTTCGGTTCCTACGCCGCGCTCAAGGCTGCCTTTCTGGGCCAAGCCGAGCAGCCCACCCCAGCCTACCCCTTGGGCTTCGAGGACTACTTCGCGCAGAGCAGCGCTGCCCTGGATACGGCCGTGAGCCTCACCTACGCGGCTGGCGATGCGTCCAGCGCGTTCTGGGACGCCGAGCAGCGCTCGGCCCGCTTTGGCTTCGGGGCCAGTATCGGCGGCATCGTGCTGCTGTTCGCGGTGGTGGGGTTCGCCTGGCGGCTCGTCGAGCGCCGTCTGGTGAAGCCTGTCATCCACGCGCAGCATTCGGCCGAGCGGATCGCACAGCTGGATCTCGACTCGCCCATCCAAGCGAGCGGCACCGACGAACTGGGGCGCCTGTTGGCCTCTCTCGACAAGATGCGTCGCGAGCTCAAGTCCCGGATCGAGCGCGAGCGTGAGGTCGCCACCGAGAACGCCCGCGTGCGCAACGCGCTCGATGCAGCGGCGTCCGGCATGCTGATCGCCGACGCCGATCGCCGCGTGGTGTACATGAACCCGGCCGTGGAGCGCATGCTGCGCGGAGCGGAGTCCGAGCTTCGCGCCAAGCTGCCGGGTTTCGACGTGGCGCGAGTGTTGGGCGGCAGCATCGATCTGTTCGGGCATGTGCAGTCCGCCGGCACTTCGAGCGCGGCAGCGCAAGGCCCTGTTCCAAGCCGTCTGCGTGTGGGTGACTTCGACTTCGAGCTAATCGAAAGCCCCATCATCGAGGACGGACGGCGCGTGGGCGTGGCGCTCGAATGGCTTGACCGCAGCTCCGAGACCAACTTCCGGCATGGGTTGCGCAATGTCGCCCAAAAGGCGGCCGCTGGAATCCTGACCGCACGCATGAGCGTCGAAAGCAGGAACGAGCGCTTCGTCGAAACCGCTCAGATCTTCAATTCCCTCATGGAGATCACCACCCAGGCCATCGATGAGGTGCGGCGCACCCTGAGCGCCCTGGCCGAACGCGATCTGACGGTGCGTTCGCAAGCCCGCATGATGGGCAGCTTCGGAGAGTTGAATGCCAACGCCAACGCCGCGGCCGACGCCTTGGCGCTGGCCCTGGGCGAGGTGCAGCAGGCCGTTGGCGCGATCCATGAGGCTGCCACCGAGATCGCCTCCGGCAACATCGACCTCTCGAAGCGCACCGAGCAGGCCGCGGCGAGTATCCAGCAGACCGCGGCAGCCATGGAGCAGATGACGAAGACGATGGCGCGCAGCGTTGAGCATGCGCAGCAGGCCAAGCAGATCGCCACCTACGCGGCGGGTGTGGCCAGCGAAGGCGGACAGACCGTCGATGCAGTCGTTCGCATGATGCGCGACATCGAGGAGCGCTCGCGCCGTATGGCCGACATCACCACGACCATCGACGGCATCGCCTTCCAGACCAACATCCTCGCCTTGAATGCCGCGGTCGAGGCCGCGCGCGCGGGCGAGCAGGGTCGGGGCTTCGCGGTGGTGGCCGCCGAGGTTCGGGCGCTGGCCCAGCGCTCGGCGACCGCAGCGAAGGAGATCGCGCAGCTGATCGGCGAGTCGGTGACGAAGATCGCCGATGGGGCGTCGGTCGCCGAACGTGCGGGGCGGACGATGCAGGACATCCTGGGTTCGTCGCGTCGAGTCTCGGACATCATTGGCGAAATCTCGGCAGCCAGCGCCGAGCAGGCCAAGGGCATCGGCGAGGTCAACCAAGCGGTGACGCAGATGGACCAGTCGACGCAGGCGAACTCGGCCTTGGTCGAGCAGATGGCCGCTTCGGCGCAGTCGATGAGTGACCAGGCCAGCCAGTTGGCGGAGATTGCGTCGCGCTTCGTACTTGTACCCAGTGAGCCCCTCGCACTCACGACGACCCGGACATGAGCCCGATCCCAGGGTTCGCGACGCTTCCGGCGCGCTGGCCGGTTCTGCGCGCGCGTGGGCTGGCGACGCTGCTTGCCTGAGCCCGCAGTGCGCGCGGACTCGCCGGCGCGGCCGGCTTTCCTGCCGATACCTGGACTGTAGAGCCCCTGCAGGCCGGCGCATCGTCGAGACCGCTCTTGCGCAGGCAGGCTTTCCCTCCGATGCCTTCTGTCGGGCAGGCTGTCGGCAGCGACTGCGTCAAAAACTCGCCACCCGGGCGAGAGAGCACGGAGCCTGCAGTTCCGAGGCGATCTGCGCGCGATCCCGGCCTTGACTAGCGCGACAGGCTTGCCCAGGCCGCGCGCACCCGCTCGGCCAGGCTGATCGGATCGAAAGGCTTGGCGATGACATCGATCGCGCCGAGCGCGCGGAAGGCCGCAACTTGATGCGGCGAAGCGTGGCCGGTCACGAACACCACCGGCACATCGGCCAGCGCCGGGTCGGCTCGCAGGCGTGCGAGAGCGCCGGGCCCATCGACGCCGGCCATCGAGGCGTCGAGCAGGATCAGGTCGGGGCGATCGGCACGCGCCACGGCCAGGGCCTGTTCGCCGTCGGCGGCGAGGCTGACCCGCCATCCGCCGATCGTTTCCAAGGCGACCCCAAGGATCATCCGCATGTCGGCGTCGTCGTCAGCGCAGAGAATGTGGGCGAGCGGCGGGCGGGTCATCGGCGATCCCACAGCTGCGGGGGTAGGGCTGGCCGCAGGTGCAGGCCCGCCCGCAGCGGCGTCGCGTGTGCGTTGCCGATGGGCGACACACGCGGCGGCGGCGCGGCGGCCAAAGCCGTCTCCAGCGTGATCGGGGTGGTTTCGCTTCGATGATCTTGGCTGAACACGTCGTCGCCCTCGTCCGCGCCGCTCGGGTTGGGGTGGCTTCTCACCTCATCTCACCGCCGTTCAGCGCTGGGCCTCGGCCGCCCGCTGACGGATCACCCCCAGCAGTGCCGCCAGGCCGTTGCTGCGCGTCGGGGAGAGGTGTTTGGCAAGCCCGATGTCGGCGACGTAGCTCGGCTCGGTGGCGGTGATCTCTGCGGCGCTGCGGCCGGAGTAGACGCGCAGGGCCAGATAGATCAGGCCGGAAACAATCGTCGAGTCGCTGGTCGCGTGGAAGACCAGCTTCTGCGCATTGCCCTCGGGTACCACCCAGACCATCGACTGGCAGGCGGTCAGCCGGTTGGCCTCGGTTTTCCATTCCTCGGGAAAGGTCGGCAGCTTCTTGCCGAGGTCGATCAGGTACTGGTAGCGCTCGGACCAGTCGCCGAAGAAGCCGAACTCCTCGGCGATGGTGGCCTGGGCCTCTGCGGCGCTGGGTTCGAGCGGGAACGGGCTGTCGCGGGTGATGGCTGTCATCGGATCGCCCTCATCCGGCCCGCTTCCAGCGGCAGCCCTGCGGCGTGTCCTCCAGCGCGATGCCCTCGTCCGCGAGCTGCTTGCGGATGGCGTCGGCGCGGGCGAAGTCGCGGGCGGCCTTGGCGGCCACGCGCTCTTCGACCAGCGCCTGGATGCGCGCATCGTCATCGGCGCTGACGCCGCGCGCGAACCAAGCCTCGGGCGCCTGCTGCAGCAGGCCCAGTGCGCGGCCGGCGGCCAGCAGCTGGGATTTCAGTTCGGCACGTGCTGCACCTTCGGCCTTGCGCGCTTCGCCCGCGATCTGCTGCAGGGCAGCGAGTGCCAGCGGCGTGTTCAGATCATCGGCCAGCGCCTGCTCGACGGCGTCGGGGATGGCGACATCGCTGGCGTCCACCTCGCCAAGGTCACGCAGGGTGCCGTAGAGGCGATCCAGCGTGCGCACGCTCTGCTCGATCAGGCTCTCCGACCAGTCCAGCGGCTGCCGGTAGTGGGCCGACATCAGTGCGAGGCGCAGAGCTTCGGGCGGGTGTTCGTTGATCAGGTCCCGCACGCGGCGGATGTTGCCCACCGACTTCGACATCTTGCTGCCGTCGAATGTCAGCATGCCGTTGTGCAGCCAATAGCGGGCGAAGGTCTTGCCACCGTGCGCGCAGGCGCTCTGAGCGATTTCGTTCTCGTGGTGCGGGAACTGCAGATCGACGCCGCCGGCGTGGATATCGATGGTCTCGCCCAGATGCGCTTCGCACATGGCCGAGCACTCGATGTGCCAGCCCGGACGACCGCGACCCCAGGGGCTGTCCCAGCCGGGCAGCTCGGGCGTCGACGGCTTCCACAGCACGAAGTCACCCGGCGCGCGCTTGTAGGGCGCGACCTCGACGCGGGCGCCGGCCAGCATCTCGTCGGTGCTGCGCCGCGACAGCTCGCCATACTTCGCGTAGCTGTCGACCGCGAACAGCGCATGGCCCTCGGCCGCGTAGGCGTGGCCCTGGGCGATCAGCGCCTCGATCATGCGGATCATCTGCGGGATGTGTGCGGTGGCGGCCGGCTCGATGTCCGGCGGAGCCACGCCGAGTGCAGCCATGTCCTCGCGGTAGGCCGCAGCGAAGCGGTCGGTGATCGCGGTGATCGGCACGCCCTGTTCAGCAGCGGCGGCGTTGATCTTGTCGTCGACGTCGGTGATGTTGCGGGCGTAGACGACCTGACCGTAGTGCCGGCGCAGCAGGTCGGCCAGGAGCCCGAACACCACGGGCCCGCGCGCGTTGCCGATGTGCACGAAGTTGTAGACGGTCGGCCCGCAGACGTAGAAGGTCACCCGATTCGGGTCCTGCGGGCGGAAAGGCTCGAGCGCGCGGCTCAGGCTGTTGTAAAGGCGGATATCCATAGGGAGCGCAGTTTAGCCGCTTGGGCGGCGGGCTCCGCGTGGGCTGCGAAGCTTCTTCCAGGCGTCCTAAGGCAAGGCTGAGGAATCCAGCGTGGTCGCGCGCCATGGAGGGCGCGACCGCGGAATCAAGGCAAGGATGGACTTGATCAGATCGCCCTGAGCCCCTTTCGCGCCGTGTGGGATGCGGCGCGCACCGGCGGCAGCGCGCCGGGGGAGAGGCCTCAAGACAGCGCGGATCCAGCCCAGCCTGAACGCGATCGGTGATCCGTGATCGGTGGTCACGAGCCCGATGCCGATCCGGACTCGCGACCGCGGATCAAGGACTTGCGTGCTCGATCCGCAGACCCGCGCTCGATGGCGCGCGGCCAGGCTGAGGTCTTCAGCCTGGCCTTAACGGATTTCTACAGCCCGGATTCAGCGCCGGACTGCTTGAATCCGGGTCATGCTGCGCGATGGACCGCGCGGATCTGGCGCCGACCCGGCAGTGAAGACCGAAGGCGACGCCGACCGATACCGAATTCGTCCAGGCCTGCGCCTTGCGCAGGCCGCGCTGTCAATGGTCCCAGCCTCGCCGCTGGCGATCCGCCAGGCAGCACCGTCCAGGAGTCCGCAATGACGCAGCCCCGTCGCCTTGCTCTCGTTCCGTTCGCCCTGCTGGCCAGCGGCCTCGCCGCAGCCCAGCCCGGCCCGAATGCTGAGAACGTGCGCTACACCTATGCCACCGTGCTGAGCGCGGCGCCGGTCTACGAAACCATCCGCTTCTCCGAGCCGCGCGAGGAGTGCGAGGACGAGCGTGTGGTCTACCGCGAGCGCGATCCCGGCACCGCCGGCACCGTCATCGGCGCCATTGTCGGTGCGGCGGTCGGCAACCAGGTCGGCGATGGCGACGGCCGTCGTGCCGCTACCGTGGCTGGCGCCATCGCCGGTGGTGCGATCGGCCGTAACGTCGATCGCAACAACAGCCCAGAGCGCCAGTACGAGGGCACCGAAACCCGCTGCCGCGTGGTCGAGGTGAGCCGCGAGGAGCGTCGCCTGTCCGGCTACGACGTCGAGTACCGCCTGAAGGACGAAGTCTTCTTCGCGCGTCTGCCCTACGACCCCGGCAACAACCTGCGCGTGCGCGTCAGCGTGACGCCCGTCGAATAAGCGTCGTTTCAGTCGAAAGTCTCATGGGGGCCGGCTTGCTGGCCCCCGCACCCTGTGCCATCCTCCGCCCCCATGTTCACCAAGCCCGCCGACGCCGATGTTCTGACCAGCGCCTATATGGCGGCTGGCATGACCTCGCGCGCGCGCCGACTGGAAGCCCACATCGCGGGGTGATCCGGGCGTTTGCGACGCAGCTGTGACGGAAAGCCCGGCCTGTGTGCCGGGCTTTTGCGTTTCTGGCCCGGCGCGCGGCTGAGGTTCTGCTGTTCTTCCCTCTCCCCGTGTGGGAGAGGGGGTGGGGCAGAGGGGAGGCTTACCCAGATGGGAGCGCCCCCCTCTCTCCAACGCCTCTCTCACAGGGCGAGAGAGGGTTGAGCGGTCCGCCCTGTTGACGCGCTTGAGCCGCGCTGCGGCCCAGGTCTTGTTGCACAGGTTCAACGGCTTCATTCCACCAGGTTTCCCCTGCGCCAACGATTCCGCCCCACTCCGATTACCCAGCTCCATCGAATCCACACCACGACGAGACCCGACGGATGAATGCACCGCTGATGAGTCACTTCCTGAACACCCAGGACTGGACCCGCGAGGGCCTGGACGCGCTGCTGCAGCAGGCGGCCGCGTTCAAGCGCAGCAAGCTCGGCGAGCAGATGCGCGGGCGCTCGATCGCGCTGGTGTTCTTCAACCCGTCGATGCGCACCCGCACCAGCTTCGAGCTGGGTGCTTTCCACATGGGCGGTCATGCGGTGGTGCTGCAGCCCGGCAAGGATGCGTGGCCGATCGAGTTCGAACTCGGCACCGTGATGGACGGCGACACCGAGGAGCACATCGCCGAAGTGGCCCGCGTGCTGGCCCGCTACGTCGACCTGATCGGCGTGCGCGCGTTCCCGAAGTTCCAGGACTGGTCGGTGGACCGCGAGGACAAAGTGCTGCGCGCCTTCGCCAAGTACTCGACGGTGCCGGTGATCAACATGGAGACGATCACCCATCCCTGCCAGGAGCTGGCGCACGCGCTGGCCCTGCGCGAGCACTTCGGCACCGACGACCTGCGCGGCAAGAAGTACGTGCTGACCTGGACCTATCACCCCAAGCCGCTGAACACCGCGGTTGCCAACTCGGCGCTGACCATCGCCACGCGCCTCGGCATGGACGTGACTCTGCTGTGCCCGACGCCGGAATACGTGCTCGACGAGCGCTACATGCGCTGGGCGGCCGACAACGTCGAAGAGGCCAAGGGCAGCTTCCGCGTCAGCCATGACCCCGATGAGGCCTATGCCGGTGCGCACGTGGTCTACGCCAAGAGCTGGGGCGCGATTCCCTACTTCGGCCGCTGGCACGAAGAAAAGCCCATCCGCGACGCGCACAAGCACTTCATCGTCGACGAACGCAAGATGGCGCTGACCGACAACGGCGTGTTCAGCCACTGCCTGCCGCTGCGCCGCAACGTCAAGGCCACCGACGCCGTGATGGACAGCCCCGCCTGCATCGCCATCCACGAAGCCGAGAACCGGCTGCATGTGCAGAAGGCGGTCATGGCGGCTCTGCTGCGCTGAGCCGCCGGGATTGGGGATTGGGGATTGGGGATTGAAGAGCGCTCTGCGCTTCGATCCCGGGCCTCGCTTCCGAGTCCACGCGCTGCGCATCGATTCCTGTTTCAGACCTCCCCTAGTCCGGTAACCGCCATGTCATCGAACGCCGCATCGCCCAATCCCCAATCCCCAATCCCCAATCCCGGCCCCATCGTGCTTGCCTTCTCCGGCGGCCTCGACACCAGCTTCTGCATTCCCTGGCTCAAGGAGCGCGGCTACGAGGTGCATACCGTGTTCGCCGATACCGGCGGCGTGGATGCCGAAGAGCGCGCCTACATCGAGGCCCGCGCGGTCGAGCTGGGCGCCGCCAGCCATGTCACCGTCGACGGTGGTCCGGCGATCTGGGAGGGCTTCGTCAAGCCTTTCGTCTGGGCGGGCGAGGCCTACCAGGGTCAGTACCCGCTGCTGGTGTCGGATCGCTACCTGATCGTCGATGCCGCGCTGAAGCGCTGTGCGGAGCTGGGTACCAAGCACATCGCGCACGGCTGCACCGGCATGGGCAACGACCAGGTGCGCTTCGATCTCGCGGTGAAGGCGCAGGGCGACTACGTCATCGTCGCGCCGATCCGCGAGATCCAGAAGGAGCACACCCAGACCCGCGCCTACGAGCAGGCCTATCTGGAAGCACGCGGTTTCGAAGTCCGCGCCAAGCAGAAGAGCTACACCATCAACGAGAACCTGCTGGGCGTAACCATGTCCGGCGGCGAGATCGACAAGTGGGAGGCCCCGGGCGAGGGCGCGCGCGGGCTGTGCGCCAAGCGCGCCGACTGGCCCGCCGCGCCGCTGCAGCTGCGGATCGGCTTCGAGCACGGCGAGGCGGTCTCGATCAACGGCGAGCGCATGGCTGGTGCGGCGCTGCTCGCGCGGCTCAACGCCGAGTTCGCGAAGTACGGCGTCGGCCGCGGCCTGTATACCGGCGATACCACGATCGGTCTGAAGGGCCGGATCATCTTCGAAGCCCCGGGCCTGATCGCCCTGCTCGCGGCGCACCGCGCGCTGGAAGAAACCGTGCTGACCAAGCAGCAGAACCGCTTCAAGCCCGAGGTGGCGCGCAAGTGGGTGGAGCTGGTCTACGAGGGCTTCTACCACGACCCGCTGAAGTACGACCTCGAGGCCTTCCTCGCCAGCTCGCAGGCCAAGGTCAATGGCGAGGTCACGCTCGAAACCCACGGCGCCCGCGTCGATGCGGTGGCAGTGACTTCGCCGCACATCCTCAACGCCAAGGGCGCGGTCTACGCGCAGTCGGCCGATTGGGGCGTGGAAGAGGCCGAGGGCTTCATCAAGCTGTTCGGCATGAGCAGCACGCTGTGGGCGGAAGTGAACAAGTAGTTGCTTGTTGAGCCCCTCTCCCGGTGGAGCGAGCCGAGTCGCTCATGGACCTCCGGTGGGGGTCCATGACTCGGTGAGCCCGAGCGCAGCGAAGGCGCAGGGAGTTGGGGAGAGGGTCCGGCAGAGCCGAGCCTTCAGACCATGACTCCGTATGCCCAAGGCAGACCCAACCCATGCTCGACCGCATCCTTCACCACCTCGAAAAACTGGTCGCCTTCGACACCCGCAATCCACCGCGTGAGATCGGGCGCTCGATGTTCGACTACCTGCAGCGGGCCCTGCCGGGCTTCCGTTTCCAGCTGACCGACTTCGGCGCCGGCGCGATTGCCCTGCTGGCCGTGCGTGGCGCTCCGAAGCGCGTGTTCAACGTGCACATGGACACCGTGCCGGACTCGCCGCACTGGAGCGCCGACCCGCACGCGCTGCGAGTGACATCCGACCGTGCGATCGGCTTGGGCGCCTGCGACATCAAGGGCGCCGCGGCCTGCCTGATCACGGCCGCCGAGCAGACGCAGGGCGATGCAGCCTTCCTGTTCACCACCGACGAAGAAGCCAACGACGCGCGCTGCATCGCCGGCTTCCTCGCCCAGGGTCATGACTTCGTTGAAGCCATCGTCGCAGAGCCCACCCAGGCCCGCGCGGTGCTGGCCCATCGCGGCATCAGCTCGGTGCTGATGAAGTTCAAGGGCACCGCCGGCCACGCCTCGGGCGCGCAGGCGATGGAGCAGAGCGCCCTGCACCAGGCGATCCGCTTCGGCGGGCGCGCGCTGGATTTCGTGCAGACACAGGCCGGAGAGAGCTTCGGCGGCTTGCAGGGATTGCGCTACAACATCGGCCGCGTCGAGGGCGGCATCAAGGCCAACATGATCGCGCCCGCGGCCGAGCTGCGCTTCGGCTTCCGCCCGCTGCCCTCGCACTCGATCGACGGCCTGCACGACACCTTCCGCGGCTTCGCCTCGGTGGACGCATTGGCCCACTACGAGGAAACCTTCCGCGGCCCTTCGCTGCCCTCGGGCGGCGACACGGCCGAGAAGTTCGCCCGCGCCGAGGCGCTTGTCGCCGAGCTCGGCCTGCCGGTCGGCCCGGACGTGGATTTCTGGACCGAAGCCTCGCTGTTCTCCGCCGCCGGGCTGACCGCGATCGTGTACGGCCCAGGCGACATCGCCCAGGCGCATACGGCCGATGAGTGGGTGGCGCTGGAGCAGCTGGAGGCGGTGGCGAAGACCTATTTGCGGCTGTTTGGTGGCGCATGAAGATTGCCGACGGCCAGGGGGCCCCCGAGGCCTTGGCGGCATTTTGCTATGAGGCAGCTCAACTGCTTTGCTCGGGCGATTTCTCTGCCTTGGCCCAGCGGTTCGGCTACGCGCTGGCCTTCGAGCGGGACCCTGCTACAGCCATCCGCGATGACCTATCAGCCATCCTCTCAGAGCTGGGAGCATCTTCCCTCGGGCCACCACTCTCCCTTCCTTGTGTAAGCCGCTTGAAGCCGAATGACACCGCTTTGGTCGCGTCAGTCGAACAGCGCATTCCTACGAACAATGGGCGCCACGTTCTGCTTGAACTCGTTGTCTCCGCACACGCGGCCGATAGGCACCTTGTACTGGAGCAGATCAGCGCGGCGGACTAAGTGCTCCTGCGAATGCTGCCGGGCGGCGACGCTCGGCTGAGTTGTTCGCGGCTTTTTCTGAATCCGAAAGCAATCCTCCTTGCGATGGCCTCAATCGAAGCGAACAAGCCCCTCTCCCCCTGAGGGAGAGGGGTTGGGGAGAGGGGGCGAATCTCGCGGCAAGCGTCATCCCCCTCTCCCCCGACCCCTCTCCCTCCAGGGGAGAGGGGAGACAAGCAGCTCCGTGCGAGCGCATCCGCGCTCTGTTCGGCCCCGCACCCATCTCCACTCTGCAGAACCCATCCCAGCCCCATGGCCAAAGAACTCCGCCCCACCATCGTCCGTCTGCTCTCCAACATGGCCTCGGCCAAGGAGATCCAGCAGTACCTGAAACGTTTCTCGCAGGTCGATGCCGAGCGCTTCGCCCTGGTCAAGGTTGGCGGCGCGATCCTGCGCGACGAGATGGACGCGTTGGTCAGCTCGCTCGCCTTTCTGCAGCAGGTGGGCCTGACGCCGATCGTGCTACACGGCGCCGGCCCCCAGCTCGACGATGAGATGAAGGCCGCCGGCATCTCCAAGCAGACGCTCGACGGCCTGCGCGTGACCACGCCCGAGGTGCTGCGCATCGTCCGCCGCGTGTTCATGAGCGAGAACCTGCGCCTGGTCGAGGCTCTGCAGGTGGCCGGCGTGCGCGCGACCTCGATCCCCGGCGGCGTGTTCGAAGCCGACTTCCTCAACAAGCGCAAGTACGGCCTGGTCGGCAAGGTCACCACGGTGCACACGGAAGGCATCGAGGCGGCGATCAAGGCCGGTTCGATTCCGGTCATCACCAGCCTGGGCGAAACCGCCGGCGGGCAGATGGTGAACTTGAATGCGGACTGGGCGGCCAACGATCTGGTCAAGCAGCTGCAGCCTTACAAGATCGTGTTCCTGACCGGCACCGGCGGCTTGCTCGACGGCGAGGGCAGGGTGATCGATTCGATCAACTTGTCGACTGAGTACGCCCACCTGATGCAGCAGGACTGGCTGCACTCGGGCATGAAGGTCAAAATCGAGCAGATCCACGACCTGCTGATGCAGCTGCCGCCATCTTCGTCGGTGTCCATCACCAAGCCGGACGAACTCGCGAAAGAGCTGTTCACCCACCGCGGCTCGGGCACCCTGGTGCGCCGCGGCGAGAAGATCCATTCGAAGAAGAGCTTCAAGGGCCTGGATCTCAAGCGCCTGCAGGCGCTGATCGAGTCGAGTTTCGGCCGCAAGCTGGTCAAGAGCTACTTCGACACGGTCAAGCCCTACCGCATCTACGTCAGCGAGCACTATCGCGCGGCGCTGATCCTCACGCTTGAGAACGGCATCCCGCACCTCGACAAGTTCGCAGTCAGCGACGACGCCCAGGGCGAAGGCCTGGGCCGCGCCGCCTGGCAGGTGATGCGCGCCGAGAACCCCAAGCTGTTCTGGCGCTCGCGGCGCGAGAACGCCATCAACGATTTCTATTTCGGCGAGAGCGACGGCTGCATGAAAGGCGAGCGCTGGAACGTGTTCTGGTACGGGCTGGAGGCTTTCGAGGACATCCGCTTCGCGGTCGAGCACTGCCGCGCGCGGCCGGTCACGCTGAAGGGCTGAGCATGGAGCCGATCACCACCCCGCCGACGCTGATCGGCGAGCACGTGCAGCTGCTGCCGCTGACGCGCGCGCATGCGCCGGCGCTTGTGCGCGCGGCCAGCGACGGTGAGCTGTGGAATCTGCGCGTGACCTCGGTGCCGAATGCCGACACGGTCGAGGCCTACATCGCGCGCGCGCTTGATGAGCAGGCGCAGGGCCGGGCGCTGGCGTACGCCGTGCTCGATGCGCGGGGCGATGTCGCCGGCAGCACGCGCTGCTGCCATATCGACTGGAGCCTGCCGCGGCTGGAGATCGGCTACACCTGGTACGCCCAGCGCGTGCAGCGCACGGCGCTCAACACCGAGGCCAAGCTGATGCTGCTGCGGCAGGCCTTCGAGCGCTTCGGTTGCGTCGCCGTCGAGCTGCGCACGCATGCGCAGAACCTGCGCTCGCGGGCGGCCATCGAGCGTCTGGGCGCGAAGCAGGACGGCCTCCTGCGCCGACACATGCGGATGCCCGACGGGCATCTGCGCGACACCGTGGTGTATTCGATCCTCGATGCCGAGTGGCCGGAGGTGCGGGCGAATCTGCTGCGGCGGCTGGGGCGGGAGGTGCAGTCATGATCGACCGCTCCCTCCGGGCAGAAGCCCGCGGTGCCCAAGCTTTGCGAGTAGGTTGGGGTAAGCCGAAGGCGCATCCCAAGGTCGCAGCAGCGGATCTTGCGACGCGCGATGTTGGGCCGCGCTGCGCTTGGCCCAACCTACGTGAGGCGGCGCTTGGCATGCGGCTCGCCGTGAACAATCCTTGTCCTGCAGGTGCCGCAAGGCCCGGAGTTTCCGCCCCATGAGTTCCAAGATCCGCATCGGCCTGATCGGCGCCCGCGGCTACGTCGGCAGCGAGCTGATCCGCTTGCTGAAGAACCATCCCGCGTTCCAGCTCGCCTTCGTCAGCTCGCGCGAGCGTGAGGGTCAGCGTGTGGCGGACTTCGAGGACGGCGTCGATCCCCTGCTGCTCTACGTCAACCACGGCCCGGAAGCCGCCGCCAAGGCCAAGGCCGATGCGCTGGTGTTGGCCCTGCCGAACGGCAAGGCGGCGGAGTTCGTGGCTGCCGTCGATGCGGCGGGCGTCGATCCGGTCATCCTCGATCTCTCGGCCGACTACCGCTTCGATGCACGCTGGTACTACGGCTTGCCCGAGCTGACCCGCGTGCGCGCGCCGGGCGAGCGCCGCATCAGCAACCCGGGCTGCTATGCCACGGCCATGCAGCTGGCGATCGCGCCGCTCGCCGGGCGCATCCACGGCCCGGCGCAGTGCTTCGGCGTCAGCGGCTACAGCGGTGCCGGCACCAGCCCCTCGGACAAGAACAACGTCGAGCTGCTGCGCGACAACCTGATGCCCTACAGCCTCGCCGGCCACATCCACGAGCGCGAGGTCAGCGTGCAGCTGGCCGAGGACATCGAGTTCATGCCGCACGTGGCGCCGCACTTCCGCGGCATCACGATGACGGTGAACCTGCATCTGGAAGCGCCTACCACGGTTGCTGAGCTGCTCGATCTCTATCGCGCGCGCTACGCGAACGAGCCGCTGGTTCGTGTCACGGAAGCTGCGCCCTGGGTCAGCCGCATCGCCGGCAAGTCGGGCGTCGAGATCGGAGGATTCACCGTGTCGGCGGATGGACGCCGCGTGGTGATTGTTTCCACCTTGGACAATCTGCTGAAGGGTGCCGCCAGCCAGGCGCTGCAGAACCTCAATCTCGCCTTCGGCCTCGATGAGTTCGCCGGCCTCACCGCACAGGAGCGTCTGCCGTGAGTGGACTGCTGTGGCAGAAGCCGGGCGTCAAGGTCGACGCCCGCATCCAGGAGTTCCTGGCCGGCGAAGACGTGATCCTCGACCGCGAGTTCATTCGCTTCGACATCATCGCCAGCCGCGCGCACGCGCAGGGCCTGCAGCGCATCGGCATTCTGAGTGCCGATGAACTCGCCGGCATCGAGCGCGAACTGAGCGCGCTGGACGCGGCGATCGTATCGGGCGCTTTCGTGCTCGATGCACGCTTCGAGGACATGCACAGCGCCATCGAGGCCTGGCTGACCGAGAAGCTGGGCGACGCCGGCAAGCGCATCCACACCGGTCGCAGCCGCAACGATCAGGTGCTGGTCGCCACCCGCCTGTGGCTGAAGGATCGGCTGGGCCGCCTGCAGGCGCTCTGCGTCGAGACCGCGCAGGTGGCACTTGAGCGCGCCGAGGCCGAATCGATGCTGCCGCTGCCCGGCTATACCCATCTGCAGCGCGCGATGGTGTCGAGCTGTGGGATGTGGTGGGCGGCCTGGGCCGAAGGCTTCATCGACAATGCCCAGCGCGCCCGCGATACCCTGGCCTTGATCGACGCCAACCCGCTGGGCAGCGCCGCCGGCTACGGCATCAATCTGCCGCTGGACCGCGACCACACCACGGCCGCACTGGGCTTCGGCCGCATGCAGCTGGCGGCCACCTATGCCCAGCTCTCGCGCGGCAAGTTCGAGCTGGCCGCGGTCGAGGCGCTGGGCTCGGCCACGCTGGACTTGCGTCGTCTGGCCTGGGATCTGTCGCTGTTCACCGCCGCCGAGTTCGGCTTCGTCAAGCTGCCCGCCGAATACACCACCGGCAGCTCGATCATGCCCAACAAGCGCAACCCCGACGTGGTCGAACTGATGCGCGCCGTGCACGCCTCGATCTCGGCGGCGCGCACCGAATTGGACCAGCTGCTCAGCCTGCCGTCCGGCTACCACCGCGATCTGCAGTTCAGCAAGGGCGCGATCGTGCACGCCTTCGGCCGCGGTCTGTCCGCCTTGGCCCTGCTGCCCGACCTGCTGCGCAACCTCGAATGGGTGCCCGAACGCATGCGGGCCGCGCTGGAGCCTTCGATGTACGCCACCGACCTCGCCGTCGAACTCGCCCGCGACGGCCTGCCCTTCCGCGAGGCCTACGTGCAGGCCGCCGACCCCGCGCGCTGGGCGCAGCGCGATCCGCTGGCGAGCATTGAAGCGCGCGTCTCGCCGGGGGCGTCGGGGCAGCTGCGCTTGGAGGTGTTGCAAGCGAGGCTGGCAGGTTTCGAATAAAGCGCGGCGAGTGAAGATCAGCCTGCTTCCGGGGGGATGCGCCGAGCCTGGCATGCCGTTCGGGGCCCGGTCGAATCTGTCGCGCGAACTTCGAGCCTGATCCACGCTCTCAGCAGCACTCTGATTCCAATCCGGTGGATGACATGAGACCTCTGCTTGGCTTGTTTCTGTCGGCAGGCCTGCTTGCCTCGCTCGGGGGATACACGAGGGTAGATACCTTTCATGTCCGCCGCGCTGCGCTTGACGATCCACGCTACCTGCAGGAATTCGAGGCGCGGCGACAGGTGCTGGGTCGCGACGCTCTGGGCCTGTATGCGCACCGCATCGCTCCCGGGGATGGCTGGGTCATGGCCTATCGCCGCTTCAGTCCTGGCGGCGTATTCACGATAGATGACGAGAGTTTCGAGAAGCTGACTCTGTGGCTGGCTGAGCCACGGATGTATGGGGAGCGTACGGTCGAGCTGCCGAGCTCCGAAGCGCTGGTCGTCTATTCGCGCGGTGGTTCCGCGTGGCCGGTCGCCGCCTGCTCCGGCTGGCTCTCCACCGGCCAGGTGAGCATCCAGCCGAAAGGTCAGCGCATTCTTGTCGAAGTGTCAGGAACGCTCGCCGAGACGACAGGGAGCTGCCCTCCAAGCATCGCTCTGTCGTTCGAGGCGAATCACCTGAAGGACGTGAGCCTGCTGACGCCGTGGCTGGGTGCAAAAGGAGATTCGCCGTACAGCGAGAGCTACCGGAGATGAGCGGATCGAGCGGACTCCCGCGCAATCAAGACGCGCCAGCCGCCGCCCCAGGCAGCGCCGCACCGGCTCCCGCTTGGACAGATCGAAGGCACGCCGGACATGGCCACTGCTTTCGCGCTGCGCCCCAATCTCCGGAGTAGCTCGGTCGGCGCCGCATGCGCGAGGAAGCCGTACCCCGGTGCGTTCGACTGAACCGTGTGCTCAACGACCGACGGGAGTTGCTCGATGCCGATGATCTGCCGACCTTGCGTGTGGTCGGCAGATCCTTCATGAGCTTGTTCGGCGGCGATCATGCGCTGCGCAGGGTCTGCGCCGATGCCTCGGCCTCGCCGTCCCGATTTGCGCGCAGCACGCCGATCGGGCGCCGTGCATAGGCGTGCAGGTCGATACCGCTCATCAGCAGCAGGTTGGCCAGCATGCTCCGCGCGCTGACATGTTCCTGGCGGATCAGCGTCGCCTCCAGCAGCTGTTTGATCGTGTTCGGCTTGAAGCCGAGCGTGTGCTTCGAGTGCATCGTCAGCTCTCCTCCCCAGCCGCCGGAAGCAGCTTCGCGCTGAACGAGGGCGCTGGAGAACCATTCCTGTGCGGAGAGGAATCTGCCCTGTTGCAGCAGATGCCAACCCATCGCGGAGCTTGAGGCTGCCGAGCCATGCAGTCCGGCGAGTCTGTGCCATGCGACCCGCGCCTTCGCTTTCCGGCCTGCTGCGCCGGCCCCGTGGATGCGAAGCAGATGAGCGGCTGCTTCCGGCTCGCCTGCCGCAGCCAGCGCCCGCAGGCGCCGCTCTCCTTCCGGTTCGCCTATTTGGTGCAGCAGAGCCGCATGACGTGCGCGGATGCGCGGGTCGCGGGCGTTGGCTGCAGCTGCTACCCGCTGACGTTGGTCCGCGGATAGGCCTTCCCGGGCAGACCTGTCCAAGTCGTGCAGTAGCGCCAGTTCGGCGGACTCGAGATCACCGCGCCCAGCCTGCGCGCGCAGGCGCTCGATCAACGCATCGGGCAATCGTGGGTGGTGGTACCGCAGCAGCCATTCACGAGCCGCTGCCTGGGTTGCGCTGGCGCCACCGAGTCGGCGGTCTGCGCGGTCCAGCAACCGATTGGCGGCTTCGGCGTCCTGCGGGATGCCCCGGCCGACCGCGTGGGCGAGAGCCAGCAACCACAGGGCTTCCGAAGAACCGGCCTCAGCGTAGTCCAACAGGCTGTCGATCGCACGCTCGCTGCAGTCGGCGGCGGCACTGGCGATGCATAGTCCGAACAGGGCTCTCGCAGCGCCGAAGTCCTCCGCTGCCAGCGCTGAGAGGCGCTCGGCAAGGCCGACCCGGTCGCCATGCTCGAAGGCGCGCACCACGCGCGCGAGGTGCGCGCTAGCGCCGCCGTCCCAGTATTCATCGCCGCTATCGATCACTGCCTGGCGCAGTTCGGCGGTGAAGGCAGGGCTGACCTCCGCGGGATCGCGCACGACCAGCTGACGCCAGCTTTCCGCAAGATCGAAGATCCAGATCTGCTCACGCTCGGTGACTGGATCGTAGACCGACATCTGCAGCAGGAAATGCGGCCCCTGCAGAGGCATTGGATAGTAGGCATGCAGGACCTGCAATTCCAGCGCTGCCGCCATCAGCCAGGCATCCGACTCGTTCAGCGCCGGCATCGGCGGAGCGGAGCTTGCCGGCGCGGGATTTCCCGACAGTGCGTGGCGGGAAAGTGCTGCAAACGCTGACAGGGCGGCCTCGCTACGCGTCTCGTCGGCAACCGCGTCGGCGCAATCCATTTCCGTGTACCAGAGCGCCAGACTCACCGGTGCCTGTCGGAGCGCGTTCGCGAACGCCTCAGCGTGTACCGCACAGGCACCGGCATCAGTATTGCCCTCCGCGTCGTACATGCTGTCGGCCAACCTGATTGCGCCAGCCACCTGAGCGGAGTCGGCGTGCGCGAGAAACTGCGTCCAAGCCTGTTCGGCCGGCACGTCGCCGGGTCGCGGCAGTGCGGGGGGCTCGGCGCGCGCGCTTGTGAACGCGCTGAACAGCATCAGCAGGCACGCAAGCACACGGGTCATGAGCGGCGCCGACTGTGGGCCGTAACGAAACGGCAGTGGACTGCCGATGGGAGGCCGCCGCGAGGGGGCTGTGCCGTGGGCGGACGCACTGCGGTCAATCTCTGTGCTCCTCCGGGACCTCGACAGCGTCGGCGGGCTTGATCTCGGCGGGCTGAGCGGCTTCCGGGCGGATTCTCGGCTTGACCAGCGGGCCCTCAGTGCGCGCGTCTTCGACAAACGCCTCGCGTCGCTCGAAGCGCGCGAGCTTGTCCTCGAAGTACGCGACGGCGTTGCGGTGGATGCCCTCTCTGCGAAGCGTTCCGACCATCGTCCGCAGCCGTTCGGAGGCGCCCTCGAAGTCTCCCGCGGCGGCCTCGCAGCTGGCCACCGTGTCCTGGGCGAAGTAGTCGTCGTCCTGAATGCGCTTGAGCAGCTCCTTTGCTTCGGTCAGGCCGGCCTCGACGTCGCGGTACTGATCGTCAGCGGCAGTGCACAGGCTCCAGGCCAGATTGTTCAGCGCGACCAGGTCGCCCTGCTGCGCGGCTGCGCGCCAAAGCGACAGGGCGTCCTGGGCGCTGCCCTCGATCAGCCCGGCCGCCAGGTGCAGCGCCAAGCTGTCCATGGCCACGGTGCGGCCGGCCTCGGCCTGGGATCGCAGCAGGGTTTCGCCATCCTCGCCGGGCCGCGCAGCGATCAAGCCTTGCAGCAGGGCGCTGGCCAGCACCAGCTGTGCGTCGGGATCCGAGCTTGCCAGGCGCGAGCGCAGCAATCGCCCCGCCTTCTCCGAATCCGGTGGCCGGTCCGTGGCCTTCTGCAGCAACACCGTTGCAAGCAGACGGCGTGCGAGCGCGCTGTCTTCAAATTCGATGACGACATCGAGAATGCGCGCCCACGACTCTGGCGACCCCCCGTAGAGACCGCCGGCCTGCAATGCGAGATCAACCGCGCGCGCGCCAGAGGCGAGGTGCCCTTGGATGAACGCGGAATAGAACCAGGCCTGGGCAGTCCGGCGCTGCCCTCGATCCAGCATGTGGCGAGCCATGCGGGCGCTGGACGCCGCCCGGCCGTGCATGCCGGCAAGCCTGTGCAACTGCGCGCTCAGCTCGGGGTTCGCGGTGAGCATCGCTCTGCCCCGTCGCGAATCGAGAAAGGCCGCTGCTGCGCTCGGCTCACCCTGTCTCGCGAGCGTGAGAAGCGAATGCAGGCTCTCGTCTTGGCCGCCGCGCTGCAGAAGGGCGGCGTAGAGGGCGCGGATCCGCAGGTCATGCGCCTCGGCAGCGGCGGCGTAGCGTCGCAACTGAAGGGGCGAGACGCGCTTGTGCACCAGTCCGTTGAGTTCGTTCGCAAGCAGCAGTTCGGAAGCCTCGGTGAGCCCATCGTCGGCGAGGCGCTCGATGCGCTTTTCGAGGATCGGCGGCAAGGACGGCAGCCGATACAGCAGCAGCCACTCGCGTGCTGCCGCCAGCGTCGCTCTCGACTGTCCGAGGCGAGCGTCGGCGCGGTCGAGCAGGATGCCGGCGGCCTCGGAATCGCGCGGCACTCCGCGTCCTTCAGCATAGGCGGTGCCGACCAGCCACAGGGCTTCGGCCGAGCCCTCTTCGGCGAAGCGCAGCAGGCTGTCGATCGCGGCGTGCGAGCACACGCCCGGATTGCGCACCACGCACAGTTCGAAGAACGCGCGCGCTGCGCCGAAGTCGGTCTGCGCCATGACCTGCAGCTGTCGCGGAACATCACTGGTGTCGCGCACCGCCAAGGCATCGACCACGCGCTGCAGCCGCAGACCTGCGCTGCTTTCCGCTTCGCCCTCCGACGGTGTCATGTAGGCGTTGCGGAAGCGCCAGGCGAAGGCAGGACTCAGAGCATCGGGATCGCGTACGAAAAGTGGACGCCAACTCTCGACGGCATCGAAGATCCAGATGCGCTGGGTCTGCTCGGCAGGATCCGCCACGGTCATCTGCAGACGCACGTGGGGGCCGCTCAGTGGCATCCGGTAATAGGCATGCACGACCTCGAGCTCAAGTGCCTCGGCGAGCAACCAGGCGTCCGCCTCGCTGACGATGGGCATCGGTGGCTCCTCGCTGGCGATCAGCGGAGCACGGGCCAGTGCGTAGCGGGAAAGGCTGGCGAAGTGTGCCTCGGCGCGCGCGAGTCGCTGTCCGTCCTGCAGAGCTTCCGCGCAGTCCATCTCCGCCTTCCAGAGCGCAAGGCTTACTGGGACCCGCTGAAGGGCATCGACAAGCCTGCTCTCTTGCTCGGAACAGGCGCTTTCTTCGATGCCGCCTCCGTAGTCGAACAGATCGTCAAGGACTGACATGGAATCCGCAGCGCCGACCGGATCCGTGACGGCGTGGAACCTTGACCACAGGGCCTCTGCCGACGGCAAGTCGGCCGTGGCGGGGTCGAGGGCGTTGGCGGGCAGCGCAAGCGCAAGCCCCATCAAGCCCGAGGCAAGCAGGGATTTCATGGAGTGCTCCGTACACACTTGAATCGATGTCGGACGGGATGACTTGAACGTGGCTGCCGGACTCAGATTCCGGGAGACCGCAGTCGGGCCTCGCCTACTGGGTCGGCTGCTCGATCAGAGCGCGCAGGCGTCTACTGCGCTCGCGCGCGCTTGATTCCCGCGGAGGGTTGAGATTCATGCGAACACTCAGCGCGTCGACAGCGGTGCGGCGCTGGTCGAAGTGCTTCGCCTGTGCCTCGACCGGAACGTGGTCGCCCTCCGATCGATAGGTCTGGACGATCCTCAGCCCGCCGTCGATGCGGGAGATCTCGCGACGGTACGCGAAGGCATGATCCGAGATCTCCACGTCACCCGGAGCTTCGCCGCTGCTCCAGTCTTTGGGCAGCACCAGTTCGACCGTCTGCTCCAGTGTGAGCGGATGCGGGCGCCACAGCGGATGCGCGCGCTCGAGGGCCCCCTCCAGCCGAAGCAGGGGAGCGATCATGTCCGCGTAGAAGTCGATGGTCCGGTGGGATGGCGACTCGTGGTTCCAAGGCTTCTGAAGCGTGTAGGTTTCGTGCATGCGCAGCACTCCCGCCGCTTCATCGTCTTCAATGCGCAGCGGCTCGGCGACCTGGAGTTCACCGTGCAGGCGACGGTAGTAGTCAGCGAAGTCACGCGAAAGGCGGTCCGCTGAACTGGCGGCGATCTCGCGTCGGCGCTGGTTTGCGGCACCGCCGCGCAACTCGGTGGTGATTTCGAAGCGCACGCTGCGGCCGTCTTCCTGAACCACGTATCGCTCATGCACGCTGCGCTCCGAGCGGAGCTCGCGCAGCTCGCTCATGTCCCGAAGTGCGGCAGTGGACGCGGAAATCGGCAGGGCGAGGCCGAAGTCGCTGGCCTGTCGCATGGCCAGAGGGCCGCGCTGGTGGGTGAGCGTGGGGTCTAGCCAATAGCGTCGCCCATTGACCTCGGCCTCGACGATGACGTGATCGAACTGGGAGGCTGCGGGCAGACCCTCTCCGATTGCCCGTTCCCGTTGCGACGATACCAGTGCCGGATTCGCCTGCACGCCCATGCGCTCCAGCAGGTGCACCAGCAGCAGGGCCTTGTCCTTGCAGTCACCGAAGCGTCGATCCCAGCTGGTCATCGGTTCCGCCGGCCGATGCGTGCTGTCGCCGAGCAGCACGCTGAAGTAGCGGACCTCGTCCTGCACCGCTTGCAGTGCCGCGGCGACGCGCTCTTCGGGCGAGGACAGTGTCTGCCACTGCGCCAACCGCGCCTCCAGTTCGGCAGGCAGGGGCTGCTGACGCGGGTACAGGTCGGTGGCCCAGGCAACCACGTCCCTCCAGGCCTTCCGCGGCGCCACCTCGATCATCGGTACCGTCGAGTACCACGGCGGCGTGTTGTCCTCTTGCGCCACGGCCGCAAGATTCTCGCCAACCCATTGCAGACGCTGACCGTCCTCCAGTTCGAGCAGCGCAGGCGCCTGGTCGCTGTTGATCAATCGGTAGCTGGGCTCGATGCCAGGGGCGAAATCAACGCGAACCCGACGCAGCAGGATGGGGTCGGTCCAAGCCAGACTGAAGGCGTCATGGGTGTGACCGCCCATGACTGGATTCTCGCCCTCCACGCTGTAGGCATAGCGCACCACGTCGCCGGGGCGCACATCGGCGATCACCATCAGGGCGCTGACCGTACCGGTCGACATGTCGGATTCGAAGTCCCCCTCGCGCTGGGCGAGGGTGATCCGCGCGTCCGCCATGCGATCCTGCCATTGGCCGTCGCGGCGCAGCTCGATTCGGTGCAGATGCAGTGTCTGATAGTCGGGGCTGAAGTCGATGGTGAAGCGTCCCGCATACGCCAACATCGCCTCGGTGGTGGCTTCGAAGGCAGTATCGAAGTAGCGTCGGCGTCGCTCGGTTCTCCGATCGACCTGTGCGTCGATCAGCCAGTTTCGCCAGCTGGTGTCGCTGGCGCCGGGAGCGTCTGCAGGCCAGCTGGAGGCAACGGTGGCCACTTCGACCCAGTCAGGCACGGGGCTTCGGTAGTAGTAAAATCCACCGCTTTCGTGGCGCGTATCGGCGGCACCTGCCAGCCCTGCGAGAGCGCTCAGCGAAAGTGCCAGGCAAACGCCGGCAAGGGCACGTAACGACATCGATCAACCTCATCAAATTGCGCGAACGGCGCTCGGGCGAGTCTAGCAGCGGCCATGCCGTGCGGCACGGCTCGTGGCGCGGGGGGGCGTGATCTGGCAACCGAGCGATAGCGGAGCCGGATGAGCCGCTCGCCTTGTGCTTGATGCGCCTGCGCGAGCTCGTCGCTCCCGGGGATCGCTACTCCTCCAGGACAGCTCGGCACTACGCCCCGCACCGGGGCTATGGGAGTCGATGAGCTTTGCGCTCAGACAGCATCAACAGCATCGGCAGCTCCGAATCCCACTCGATATTCCGTCGCTCCGGTCCCTGCTCCTTCAGCTCGATCGCTTCGGACCGGGTCCACCAGCGCCAGATCCCCAGATGGTGCAACCGAGTTTTCCGACCTGCCCCCACCCAGCCGTACCCACCGACGCTAGCAATAGTCGGTCATCCTGAGAGGACGGACCTGCGCAAAAGTCGATTCACCCCCGAGTAGATCATCGGATTCATCAAGCAGGCGGAGGCGGGGTTGGCCGTAGCTGAGTTGGGTCGCCAGCATGGCTTCGGTCCTGCCAGCTTTTATGCTTGGCGGACGAAGTGCGGCGGGTTCGAAGCGAGGGACGCCAAGCGGCGCAATGAGCTTGAGTCGGAGAACAGCCGACTGGAGTGCTTGCTCGCCGAAGCTCATCCGGACATCGCGGCACTAACGATCTGCTTCGGTGTGTGGCGCTAGCCCCACTGGGCAAGCGCGAGGCGGTCCGTCGCATGCTGCTGCCGGTTTGGTGAGCGAGCGATGACCCGCCGGGAATTGCTCGGACGCGTCCACAGGAAACCCTCGACTCATGAACACGCAGGCCTGCCGTTTGCTACTCGTGTTGGTCGCCTCGGCTACGGCGTCGCCCTGCCACGCCGAGGGCAGCGCATTGCTGACGGAGCGCAGCACTTGGGGCGAGCTCGCGCGGCTTTCGGAGCCCACGAAGGACTGCCCGGGAGGACGCTTGGAACAACTTCGCCAGCGTGTCGGTGTGGCAGGCCCTTCCTCGATCGAGGAGCTCGATCGGCAACAGTCGGAGGCTGAGGTGGCAGACCGGAAGGCCGATGCAGCGACCTCGATCGTCTGGCTCTACCCGGTGTCGGACTTCATCCGGCAGAACCTGCGGGCACCCTCCGAGCTGTATACCTTCGAGTACTCCACCGATCCCGACCGATCTCCCTGGTGGGGCTTTCGGGGCCTGCTGGTAGCGCGAGAGGGGTGCGTGATCCACGCCGAGATCACCGGATTCGATCACGGTTGATCTGACAGATCGGGCGCAGTGCGTCGGCTCGCGCGATACCGGATCAGGGCGAGGTCGAGCTTGCTGCAACCGACGATGGCGAGCATCGCGATCCTGCGAGAGCGTTCGCGCACCACGCGGGGCCTACGGTTGGCAGAAGCATTCCGCTGCTACCGAGCCTGGTCTATTGGTGCTCGCGGCTGCTGTGCTCGCGCGTCTGCAGCAGCTCCAACTGCCGCTCGAAGTGCCGCCGCTCCGGCCCCTGCTTCGACAGCTCGAAAGCCCGACGGAAATGCGCTGCAGCATCCTCGCTGCGACCCAGCCTCCGCAGCAGTTCCGCCCGCGCCGCATGCGCCGGGCAGTAGTCCTTCAGTGCGCCGGAGTCGATCAGCTGTTCGATGAGCGGCAGGCCGTGTTCCGGGCCGGCCGCCATGGCGATGGCGACGGCGCGGTTCAGTGCCACGACCGGCGTGTGTTCGATGCGCAGCAGGACTTCGTAGAGGCCGACGATCTGGCGCCAATCGGTATCGGCGGCGGATGGCGCTTCGGCGTGGACGGCGGCGATCGCGGCCTGCAGCTGGTAGGGGCCGATGCGGCGGGCACGCAGCGCCTGCTGCACGCGGGCGCAGCCCTCTTCGATGAATGTGCGGTTCCAACGCGTGCGGTCCTGGTGCTCCAGCAGCACCAGCTCGCCGGCCTCGTCGCTGCGTGCGGGGCGGCGCGCTTCGGTCAGCAGCATCAGCGCCAGCAGGCCCTGCACCTCGGCTTCGGGCAGCAGCTCGACCAGAAGGCGGCCCAGGCGAATGGCCTCGCCGGAGAGATCGCCGCGGGTGAGCTGTTCGCCGAGCGTGGGCGCATAGCCCTCGGTGAAGACCAGATAGACCACCTTGAGCACGGCGTCCAGGCGCTGCGCCAGTTCGTTCGGCGCCGGCACGATGTAGGGGATCTTGGCGTCGCGGATCTTGGCCTTGGCGCGGACGATGCGCTGGGCCAGCGTGGCCGGCGAGGTCAGAAAGCTGCGCGCGATTTCTTCGGTTGTGAGCCCGCAGACTTCGCGCAGGGTCAGCGCGACCTGCGCCTCGAAGGCGAGTGCGGGGTGGCAGCAGGTAAAGACCAGGCGCAGGCGGTCGTCTTCGACCGGTTCGAACTCATCGAGCTGGGCTTCGTCGCGCAGCAGCTCATCCTCGATGGCGATGCCGCGCGCGATCTCGTCGAAGCGCGCGCGCCGGCGTACGCGGTCGATGGCCTTGAAGCGGCCGGCCGAGACCAGCCAGGCGAGCGGATTGGCCGGCACGCCCTCTTTTGGCCACTGCTCGACGGCGGCCGCGAAGGCGTCGGAGACCGCATCCTCGGCGAGCTCGAAGTCGCCGAGCAGGCGGATCAGGGTGGCGAGCACGCGCCGCGAGTCGCTGCGGTACAGCGCATCGATCTGCGCGGCGAGTGTGGGCGCAGCCTCAGCCATCGGCGCGTGCGCCGACCAGTACCTCGAAGCCGCCATAGCCCATGCGCTTGCAGTCGAAAGGCATGGACTCGGGCGAAATGCCGGCGATGCGCGGGTCTGCCATGACCTTGGCGCCGACCTCGTCGCGGTGCGCACGCGAGCGGTAGCGGATCCAGGCGAAGACCACGGTCTCGCCTTCGCCCGCACCGATCACCTCGGGGAAAGGGCGCGAGAAGTCGTTGTTCATGTCTTCGGCCACGCACTCCCAGTATTCGAGCGCGCCGTGCTCCAGCCAGACCTCGCAGGCGGTCGCGGCGATCTTGCGGTACTCCTCGATGCGGTCGGCGGGGCAGGGCAGCAGGAAGCCGTCGATGTAGGACATGGGTGTCTCCTTGCGTGGGCGTTCAGGGGCCGTGATCGGGAAGGGTGGGCTCGACCAGCTGGGCCAGCAGCTGCATCGACTCCTGCCAGCCGAGGTAGCAGGCCTCGACGGGTATCGCATCGGGAATGCCGCTCTGCTCGATGCGCAGCTCGGTGCCCATCGGCAGCTCGCGAAGTTCGACCGTGGTGAGCATCGTGCCGGGCAGCGCCTCCGAGTCGAAGCGGTCGCTGTAGCGCAGGCGCTGGTTCGGCACCAGCTCCAGGTACTCGCCGCCGAAGCTGTGGGTGGTGCCGGTGGTGAAGTTGGTGAACGACATCCTGTAGAAGCCGCCGACGCGCGGGTCGGAGTGGGTGACCTTACCAGTGAAGCCGTGCGGTGGGCTCCACTTGCACATGGCGTCGGGGTCGAGAAAGGCGCGATAGATGCGCTCGGCGGGTGCGCGGATCACGCGGTGCAGGGTGACGGTGCCGGGCATGTCGGGTCTCCTTGGCAGTGGCTCAGGGCTTGAGTTCGCGAATCGGACGGATCTCGATGCTGCCGACCCGCGCGGGCGGGATGCCGGCCGCGATGTCGATGGCCTCGTCCAGATCCTTTGCATCGATCAGGTAGAAGCCTGCGAGCTGCTCGCGGGTTTCGGCGAAAGGCCCATCGGTGACCTGCACCTGGCCGTCGCGCACGCGCACCGTGGTGGCGGTGGCAACGGGCTGCAGAGCGTTGCCCGCAAGCATGACCCCGCGCTCGACCAGGCCGCTGGCGTAGTGCATGCAGTGGGCGTCCGGCAGCTCGGCCTGATGGGTTTCGTTGTAGTAGACGAGGCAGAGGTATTTCATTTGAGGGCCGGGATTGGGGATTCGTTGGGCTGCTGTGGGGGTGGGCTTGACGGGGGCTTGATTGCCCCGGGTCGACCGTCAGTGCGCTTCCCAGTCTGCTACGGGGCCGAGCGTTCGAGCGAGTGCAGTTCGAGCAGGTAGCCGGGCGGCAGCGGTTCGCGGGTGGCCAGACGCAGGGCTTCGTTGAGATCGCGCGCCTCGATCCACTGCACGGCAGCCACAGCGGCGGCGCGACATTCGGCGAGCGCACAGGGGCGGGCCGGCGTCGGTCCGGGGCCCAGGCGCAGGGCCTCGCCGGCCAGTCGCCAGCGTACGCCGCGCGCTTCGAAAACAGGCGTGTCAGCGGGTTCGTAAAGCAGGGCGAGATAGGGCATGACGCGGGTCTCCAGCCGGTTTCGTCGCGGAATTCGATAACTGGTCGAAGCAGCGGGCGCGCTTTCGACAGCGTCGACTCGCCTTGGGACGCGCTGACGATCCCACCGCCTGCCCTTGAGTCGGCGCGATCGCCGCTGGTGCAGTGGCTCGCAGCGAAGGCGTGGGCGCCACGCGTTCTGCGGGCGGCTGAGGTCGCCGTATCGCATCGCCCGAAGCGCCCGGGTTTCGCGACGCAACGGGCAGTCTGAGGCTGCGAGTCGCGCGGTTGCGGACTGGCTGTGGCCAAGCTCGGCGTGGGCGAAGCGGAACTCTCCCTTGCTCAGCGCTCAGTCGCGCCCTTGCCGGACAGGATCCGGTCGCGAAATTTCGCGATTCGAGCCATTCGGGTGGATGCGGCTTTGGCGCCCCTCAAGTGGATGACGTAGCTGTTGCGCCGCCCTGGCGTCAGTCGGTGAAAGGCCTCCGCAAGTTCTGGATCGACGGCCATCGCGGCGACGAGTTCTTCCGGAAGTTCGAGTTCATGCGTCGCCGTCGGCGGGCGCAGGCCGGCGGCCGCATAGCCCATCGCTTCGGCCAGGTAGGCGCGGATGACCGGCTCCAGCCGAACCACGTCCGCGGGGTCCCTGAAGCGGATCATGTCGGGATGACGCGTGTTCGGCCCCTGCGCTTCGAGGATGCGTTCCGGGTCCGTCATCAGGGCGGCATCGAAAAACGACAGGCGGAAGTCCGCCCGCAGGGCGCCGATGATCGCGACGTTGCGGCCGCCATGCATGTAGCACGGGTGGCCCCATTTCACGGTTTCCTGCAGCCCGGCCTCCCTGCAGATCTGGCGCAGGGTAGCGAGTCCCTCCCGCCAGATGCGGGTCGAGCAGTCCGGGGTCGCGAAGCGCTCACAGCGCCCGCAGCCCAGCGAGAAGTAGTCCTCGATCGCAGTGATCACCCGGGGCCCTCCGCCTCGAAGATGACATCGAAGCTCCCGTAGAGCATGCGCTTGCCGTCGAAGGGCATGTTCTCGTTGAACAACTCCGACCAGCGCGGGTCGGTGTCCATGGAGGCGGCCCATGCGTCGCGGGTCGCCCTGTCGGGCCATTCGATCCAGGAAAAGACGACCGTCTCCTCGTCCCGCTTCTGCACGGCCATCGGAAATGAGGTGAGCTCGCCGTCCGGAACCTGATCGCCCCAGCACTCGCGAAAACTGATCGCCCCGTAGTCACGGAACAGTGGCCATGTCGCGCGGGCGAAGGCGATGTACTCGTCCTTGCGGGCGCTTGGCACGGGGGTCACGAAACCATCGATGTAGCGCATGCGCGTCGTCCTCTTTTGGTGTCGAACGCTGCTGGTACGGCCGCGCCGTCGATTGCAGCTCTGCCGGCAGGGTGAGGTCGCTGGCGCTTCCGACGAGGTGCGTCCGACGTGGTGTGCCAACGCGTGCGTCTTCAGCCCTGCCTCAAGATTGGGTCGAAGCAGCGGGTAGGGTTTCGACAGCGTGCTCGCATCTGGTGGCGGACAGGGCATTCAGTGCCAGGTGTTCCGTCTGCCCAACGCAGGCACCTGCGCAGACAAAGGCCGTTCATCGCCCAGTCGATAGGCTGCGCCGACCGGACACCGGCCATCGAAGGATCGACCATGCTGCGAACGCTCTTGAGCTGTCTGCTGCTGATCGCCCTCGCAGGGTGCGCGAAGAAGGAGGCCGTCGAGCCAGGTCCGGCGGCGGTGCAGGGCACGGTCAATGCCGAGGGGCTGCTGGCCTACGAACACAGCGTGTCGATCGAGCTGCCAGCGGACGCGCTGTCGGCGCGCATGGCGGCGCTGCGCACCGCCTGTACGCAGGGCGTGCACGGCCGCTGCAGCCTGTTGGAGTACACCGAGAATGCCGGTGCGTACGCCAGCGGGCGGATGCAGATGAGACTGGTGCCGGAAGCGGTCGAGCCGATGCTGGCCGGTGCCGCGGATGGCGGTCAGTCCACGCGGCGCAGCACGCGCGCAGAGGATCTATCGGTGGCGGTGGCCGACAACGCCCGCGAGCGCGATCGCTTGAGCCTGCAGCAGCAGCGGCTGGACGCGCTGGCGTCGCGCACGGATCTGTCGGTGGCCGAACATCTGCAGCTGGCGCGCGAGCTGTCGGCGCTGGAGGCCGAACGGCTGTCGGCTGAGCGCATCGCCGCGCAGCAGACGCTGCGTCTGGAAACCAATCTGCTCACGCTGGAGTTTCAGGCCGCCACGCCAAGCGCTTCGCGTTGGTCAGCGCTGGGCGAAGCGCTGTCGGAATCGCTGGACAACTTCGTCGATGGCCTGATCGAAGCGATCGAGGTGATCGCATACGCCCTGCCCTTTGTGCTGCTGGCTTTCCCGCTGGCCCTGCTGTGGTGGGCGCTGTGGCGGCTGGCGACGCGGGGGCTGCGGCGTGACAGGGGGTGAGCGCGCAGGCAGGCCGAAGGCAGAGAAAGGCGCCTGCCGTCGCTTCGAGGCCATGGTGGGCCAGGGCCCACCCTACAGCCGCAGACCTTGTGGTGTGGCCGCAGGTGTCGCTGCATAGGGTGGGCCCTGGCCCCCATGAGCGCGATGCTGGCCTCGTCCCTCCTGCGCCGGAGGGCTCGGCCCCGAAAATGAGGCTCCGGGAACACGTCCCGGAAGCGAGACGCGCGGCGCGTCGCGCAGGCCAGCGCCCGCGCGACGCGCTGCTGCCGATCAGAACGTGGTGGTGAACTCGATGCCCCACACCCGCGGCTCGTTGACGAAGCCGGTCAGGTTGTTGAAGTCGATGCCGCCCACAGCGACCAGCTTGTCGGTGATGTTGCGGCCGAACAGAGCGAGCTCGTGCTTGCCGAAATCCCAGCTGTAGCCCGCGCGCAGGCCGCCTTCCAGCAGGGCCTTGCCGCGGAACTCGGCGGCCTCGTAGAGAAAGAAGTTGATCTCGCTGCGGTAGGCCCAGTCGGTGTAGACGAAGATCTCGTCGTCGCCCACCGGGATGCTGTAGCGCGCGGTCACGTTGGCCACGTTCTTCGGCGCCTGCGGCAGCGGGTTGCCGTAGATCGAGACCGTGCCTGTGGCGGCACCCGCCGGGTCGAGCACGGTGCAGCCGCCGCCGCAGGGCGCGATGGCCAGCCCGCGGTCGCGGATCTCGGTCTTGTTGTGGCTGTAGCCGAAGGTCAGCAGCAGGTCGTCGGTGACGTAGGCATCGAGATCGACTTCGATGCCGCGGCCGATCGACTTGTCGGCGTTGATCAGGGTGTTGAAGTTGGTGGTGCCACCGACAGCGGTGAGCTGCTGGTCCTTCACTTCGTACGCGAAGGCGGCGATGTTGAAGCGGGCGCGGCCGTCCCACAGGCTCGACTTGAAGCCCAGCTCGACCGAGTCGACGGTCTCCGAATCGGCCACCGAGACCGAGTCGCCGAACAGCAGGCGACCCTGGATGCTGGGCGCGCGGAAGCCGCGGGCGTAGCGGGCATAGACCGTGCGGTCGGCATCGACGAACCAGCTTGCCGACAGATCGCCGGAGACATTGCTGTCGCTCGGATTGGCGGTCAGCACGCCGGTGGCGCCGCCGCCGATCGGGCTGACCCGGCGCTGCGCGCTGAAGTCCTTCTCGTCGCGGGTGAAGCGCAGGCCGCCGGCCAGGCGGAAGCTCTCGTTCAAGTCGTACTCGCCCGAGGTGAACAGGGCATAGGCCTTGTTGCGCTGCTCCTGCACGGCGTAGCCGTTCTGCTGGCCGCTGAAGGTGTTGAAGTTGAAGCTCTCGATGGTGATGTCTTCATCGAACAGGAACAGACCCGCCTGCCAGTCGAAGGCGCCCCATTCGTTCGAGGCCAGTCGGAATTCCTGGGTGATCTGGCGGTGCTCGGGCAGGCCGTCGGCGCTCTGCGCGTCAAAGGGAATGAAGCCGGGGCCGAAGGGCGGTGCGAAGCTGGCGCCGAAACCGCCGTCGATGTCGCCGCGCGAGTAGCTGTCGACGGTCTCGTAGCCGGTCACCGAGAACAACGTCACGCGCCCAAGGTCGAAGGACAGGCGCGCACTGCCGCCCAGGTTGCGCAGGGTGCTGCGGTTGTCGCCGTCGATGGCGATGAAGCCGCGGCGGAAGTTGTCGACCAGATCGTTGGTGCCGGGCTTGAAGATGTTGGCGCGGAACAGGCGCGCGGTGCCGTCCAGATCGCGCAGGTGCACGTTGAACAGGGCGCGGCTGCTGTCGCTGGGCTCGTACAGGAACTGGGCGCGGCCGGCGAACTCGCGGTAGCCCTCGTACTGGTCGCTGCGCCCCGTGGCCAGGTTGTCGACCCAGTCGCCGCGGCGCTGGTACAGGCCGGAGACGCGCGTCGACCAGTCCTCGCCAAGGCCACCGCCGATCGCCCCTTCCGCATTCAGCGTGTCGAAGCGGCCGTAGGCGAACTGGCCGTAGCCGCTGCGCTCTTGCGAGGGCTGCACGGATTCGAACTTGAGCACGCCGGCCGGCGTGTTGCGGCCAAACAGGCTGCCCTGCGGGCCGCGCAGCAGCTCGACGCGATCGAGGTCGAACACCGGGAAGCCTTTCAGCAGCGGGTTCTCGAGCACGACTTCGTCATAGATCAGCGACACCGGCTGCGAGGCATTGAGATCGAAGTCGCCGTTGCCCAGTCCGCGGATGTAGAAGCGCGGAAAGGCGCGGCCGAAGCTCGATTCGATGTTGAGGCTGGGCAGGCGCCCGGCGAGGAAGCGGATGTCTTCGCCGCCCGAGCCCAGGATGTCGAGCTTCTCGGCGCTGACCGTGGTGATCGCCAGCGGGATCTTCTGCGGGTCTTCGGCGCGACGCTGGGCGGTGACGGTAATCGCATCGAGCTGCGAAGGCGTGGCGGTTTCGTCCTGCGCGAGAGCGGGCAGGGCGGCGACCAGCGCCAGGGCCAGGGTGGCCGGACGGTAGCAACGCGGCATGTCGGTGTCCTCGGGGAAGCGAGTCGGGGTCGGGGGCCCTCTGCGGGGCCCGCGCATGCTGCAGCCGCACATGGGCGGCGCGCAAGCGACGCGAGGGCGCCAGACGCGGCTGCACGGTCGCAAGCGGCGCGCGCGCAGGCCTTAAGGCAACGCCGAAGAATTCAACGTTGCCGCGCGCCATGGAGGGCGCGCCCGCGGATCCAGCACGCCCGTGCTTGATCCAGCGCAAGCCAGTCCGGACATGTGCCGGACTCGCGACCACGGATCAAGGCCAGGAGGGACTTGATCCGTGTTGCCTCAACTCGTGCGCGCGCTCTCGCTCGCGATAGCGAGGGCCTCCTGGGACAGCGTCGCGGAGATGTCTGGGGTTTCTCGCGCGCTCGGGGCACAGACCGCGCGACGGCCATGCGGCATCATGCGGGTTCTGCCGCACGCCTGTGCGGCCTCTCGGTCGAACTCTCATGACTGTGTCGACCTCGATGACGGCACGCCTCGCGCCGCCTCCTTTGCACTGTCGGAGCTTCGGTGATCCCGCCGCTGAGCCGGTGCTGCTGGTGCACGGCATGGGCTCGACGGGCGCGGACTGGGCGTTCCAGATCGAGCCCTTAGCCGCCCGGTTTCGCGTGCTGGTGCCGGATCTACCGGGGGCCGGCGCGAGCCCGATGCCCGCGCGCCACGCGATCGCGGACTACGCCGCGCAGCTGATCGCCCTGCTGGATGCCCTCGCGATTGAACGCACCCACTGCGTGGGCTTTTCGATGGGCGGTGCGGTGGGGCTGGAGCTGGCTCTGCAGGCGCCGGCGCGTGTCCTCCGTCTGGCGACGATCAACAGCCTGCCGAGCTATCGTCCAGACACACTGCGCAAACGCCTTGAGCTGCACGGACAGCTCAATCTCGTGCGCCTGCTGGGTCTGCGTCGAAGCGCCGTGCTGGTGGCGCGTCGGCTGTTTCCGCACCCGCACCAGCAGGCGATGCGCGAGCGCGTGCAGGTGGTGCTGGCGGCGTATCCCAAGCCGGTGTACCTCGGCCAGGCGCATGCGCTCGCGGGCTGGTGCGCGCGCGCGCGACTGTCGGGTTTCGCGACGCCGATGCTGATGCTGGCCGCCGAGCATGACTACACGCCGCTGGCCGAGAAACAGGCTTGGGCCCAGCGGCTCGGTGCCGAGCTGCGGGTGGTGCGCGGCTCACGCCACGGCACGCCCTTCGATGCGATCACCGCCACCAACAGCGCATTGCTGCACTTTCTGTTGGGCGATGCAGTACCCGAACAGTTGGCGCTGGATGCCCCCGAGCATGCGCCGACCGCGCCGCCCGAGGTGCTGGCCGCGCTCGAGAGCGTCTCAGCTCCGCGCTGCGGGCCGGGTGTTCTGCAAGACACCTGAGGTCGGGCGCCTGCGTGCTCTGCAGGCAGGCGACCGCGAGCAGCGCGTCGAGTCAAGGCCCGTGTGGCGCACACGCTCGCGCCTGCATACAGCCGGACATCGCGCGGCTGGAGTCGAGGGCATCGGCGATGGGCGCCGCTTGCGAGGCAGGCTTTGGCTGCGCTCTGGTCCGCAGGGAATACCGCGAACCCCATGCGGGCGGGGCTTGAGTTCACGCCACCGCGTCACCGCGCGTCGAGGTACTGCCGTGGTGCCGAAGGGGGGACTCGAACCCCCACTCTGTCGCCAGAAACGGATTTTGAGTCCGCCGCGTCTACCGATTCCGCCACTTCGGCCCGAAGTGCACTGGGCAGGCGACCAAATGTTCAGCGCCTGCCAAGCGGCCGCGAAGTATAGCAGCGCCGCCGGCGAGCTTGGCGAGGTTCGTCTGCCTGTCTTGGCCGCGAGGCAGCCGACGCGCACCCGGGGACCCAGGTCGCTGGAGGTGTCGGCCCGCCCGTGCCGTCAGGCTGCTGGCCCAGCCGTTTTCGTTCGCGCTCTCGGTGATGTGGCCGGCGGCTGAGCCTGCAGGGCTTGCCGCGCCGCGGGGTTCGCAGCGCGGCCAGTGTCAAGCCCACTCCCGCAACGCCGGGCGCCGGCTTCGCGGGTTGCTAGAATTCGCGGGGCTCCGGCGGCCGCCGGCTGCTACAGTCCGCGGCTGCCTTCTTTGACGTCCTGGTCCATGCCCGAGCGCGTGCTGCTTCAACTTGATTCGCAGGGCGAGCCGCGCTGGCTGGATCTGGCGCGGCCCGACGCTGTTGAGCGCTCGGGATGGCCGCCGGCGGGCCGCGAAGTCGTGCTGCTGCTGCCCGTGGACTCGGTGCTGCTGACCCGCGCGCCGCGGGTGGCTCGCAGCGAGGGCCTGCTGCGTCAGGCGCTTCCCTTCGCGGTGGAGGATCGACTGGCCGCGCCGGTCGAGCAGCTGCATATCGCGTTCAGCGGCGCGGGCGATCCCATCGATCTCGCGGTGATCGATGCCGAGCGTCTGCGCGCCGCCGTGGCCGCGCTCGAATCCCAAGGCTTGAGCGCGGTGGCTGCCTACAGCGAGGGCAGTCTGCTGCCCGCGGTCGAGCCCGGCCAGGGTCTGGTGGTGCTGGCCGGCGAGCGCGCCCTGCTGCGCGACGCCGAAGCAGGCGTGCTCAGCGAACGCTTGGCGCTGCTGCCGCAGCTGCTGCCGCTCTTCGATCAAGCCAACCGGCCGGCTTCATGGGCCGTGCTCCGCTGCGGCGAAGCGCCGCTGGACGGATTGCCCCCTGCGCTGGCGCTGCGGGCGCAGTCGGTGCCTTCCCTGCTGGCGCTGCTGGCGGCGCAGCTGGCGAGCTGCACGGGTCCGAATCTGCTGCAGGGCGCGTTCGCGCCGCGCCTGCGCGGCGACGCGCTGCCCTGGCTGAAGCGCGCCGCGGCGGTGGCGGGGCTGGCCGTGCTGCTGGCCTTCGCGCAGGCCGCGCTTGAGCGTCAGCAGCTCAGCGCCCGCCTTGAATCGCAGCGCGTCGAGATGGCGGATCTTCTGCGGCAGGCGCTGCCCGGCACCACCACGGTGGTCGATCCGCGCGCCCAGCTGGAGATCGAGTACACCCGGTTGACGCGCGGCGCCGGCGGCGACGATGGGCTGGCGCTGCTGGCGCGGGTCGCACCCAGCATTGCGGGCAGCAGCCGCTACACGCTGGAGTCGATCGACTACCGCAACGGCGCACTGGACCTCACCCTGCGTGCGCCCGATGTGGCCACGCTCGACGGGCTGCGCGAGTCGCTCGGCGCCCTCGGCCTGTCTGCCGAGCTGACCTCGGCAACGCCCGGTCAGGGCGGTGTCGAAGGCCGTATCAGCCTGCGCGGAGGCCGCGCATGAAGGCCTGGTGGCTGGGCCTTTCGGATCGCGACCGTCGCGTGCTCAGCATCGGCGGCGTGCTGGCCGCGCTGCTGCTGCTCTACGCGCTGGTCTGGCTGCCCCTGCAGCGTTCGCGCGAGGCTTTGCGCGTGCAGGCCGCGGCGCAGGACGCCAGCTACCGCTGGATGCAGGCGGCGGCGCCCGAGGTGCAGCGTCTGCGCGCGGCTGGCGTCGGCGCAACGGCGCAGGATGGGCGTTCGCTGCTGGCGCGAGCCGACGCCGGCGCGCGCGAGTCCGGCCTCGGCACCAGCCTGCTGCGCGTGGAACCGGTGGCCGAAGGACAGATCCGCATGGTGTTCCAGCAGGTCGGCTTCGATGCGCTGATGGCTTGGCTGGAGCCCTTCGCCCGCAGCCAGGGCCTGCGGGTGTCCGAGTTCAACGTGCAGACCACCGGTGCCTCCGGCCAGGTCGACGCGCGGATCGGGCTGGAGGAGCGGCGGTGAGACCGGACTCGCCCGGGCATCGAGTACGGATCGCAAACTTCAAGTTCGCGACGTTCAAGCCTGCGGGCCGGAGCCTTCGGCGAGCGCCGAGCGGTGGCGGGCCAGCGCCCACCCTAGGCAGGACCGCGGATTCGCATTGCGAGCGCGTCGGGCGAATCATCATGAGCGGTGGCGGCGTCACTGGGCTCCCGCAATCCACATGCATCTCTGAGGGCTGTCGATGAAGCTGCTGTTCCGTCTGTTTGTGTTCGGCCTGGTGCTGGTTCTGATCCTCGGCCTGGTCGCCGCCTTCCTGCCGGCGTCGACCGCGCTGGGCCTGGTGCAGGACCGCATGCGCGACGTGCGCATGGAGGGCGTCTCGGGCAGCGTCTGGAACGGCCGCGCCGACGCGCTGACGGTGCGTGAGCGTGCGCTCGGCGCCTTCAGCTGGAAGCTTTCGCCTTGGGCGCTGTTTTCCAGGCGCATCGATGCCGACATCACGCTCGACGGCCCCGAGCTGAAGGCCGCGGGCTTCGTCAGCCTGAGCGGGCCGGGCAGCCTGCAGCTGCGCGGCATGCGCGCCAGCGTCGATGCCCAGCGCCTGCAGGGCGTGCTCGATGTGCCGGCGCTGGTGTTCAAGGGCCGGGTCGAGTTCGATCTGCGCGAGCTGGTGGTCGATCAGTACTTCCCCGCCAAGGTCGAAGGCAGCGCGCTGTGGCGCGAGGCCGCGGTGGCCGGCAGCGCCGACGCGGTGCTTGGCGACATCCGCGCCGACTTCGCCACCGAAGGCGTAGGCACGATTGCCGGTACCGTCAGCGATTCCGGCGGCCCGTTGAGCATCGAGGGCGGCACGTTCTCGGCCGGCCTGCAGGGCTTGAGCGCCGAAGCCACGCTGCGCGCCCGCGACGGCGATGCCGCCGTGCAGCGCGCCCTGCAGTACATCGGCCAGCCGCAGGCAGACGGCAGCTCGCGGCTGGAGATCCGCGGGCAGATGAATCGCGTGGGCGGGTGAGCGCAGGCATGACATCGAGCCAGCCCACCCCCGAGTTCCTCGACCACGCTCTTGCGGTCGCCAAGCGCGCGGCGGCCGATGCCGCCGAGGTGATCCGTCACTACTACCGCGGCCAGTTCGAGGTCATCACCAAAGCGGACGAGTCGCCGGTGACCCGCGCCGACGTCGAGAGCGAGCAGGCGATCCGCCGCGTGCTGACCGCGGCGTTTCCCGACCACGCCATTTACGGCGAGGAGGAAGGCACCACCGGCAGCGGCGACTGGCTCTGGCTGGTCGATCCCATCGACGGCACTAAGAGCTTCGTGCGCGGCTATCCGATGTTCAGCACCCAGATCGCCCTAATGTTCCGCGGCGAACTGGTGCTGGGTGTGTCTTCGGCGCCGGCCTTCAACGAGCTGGCCTGGGCGCGCCGCGGTGGCGGTGCCTTTCTGGACGGTGCGCCCATGCGCATCGCCCCCGCGCAGCCGCTGGAGCGCAGCGCGCTGTCGACCGGCAACTTGAAGACGTTGGCTGCCGCACCGGGCTGGAACGCCTTGGCCGGGCTGGTGCGCCGCGCCGGCCGCACGCGCGGCTACGGCGATTTCTACCACTACCACCTGCTGGCCCGCGGCGGCATCGATCTCGTGATCGAGTCCGACGTGAACATTCTCGACATCGCCGCGCTCGCGGTGATCGTGCGTGAGGCCGGCGGCGTATTCAGCGACCTCGACGGCCGCGAGCTGTCCTTGGGCACAACGACCGTGCTCGCTGGCAACGCGGATCTGCACGCCGAGGCGCTGGCCGCGTTCCGAGGCTGGCGAGGGCTGGGCGCGTGAGCACGATCAAGCCGCCGTCGCAGCTGCCGACGATCCACTCCGTGCACGAGCTCGACTACGGCGGTCGTTTCCAGGTCGAACAGCTCGAACTCGAATTCAGCAACGGCGCGCGGCGGCGCTTCGAGCGCACCAAGCCGCGCGGCCGCGGCGCTGTCATTGTCGCTGCGATGCAGGACGCCGAGACCCTGCTGCTGGTGCGCGAGTACGCCGCCGGCCCGCACCGCTACGAGCTGGGCCTGGTCAAGGGCCGCATCGACCCGGGCGAGGATGCGGAGACCGCCGCCAACCGCGAGCTCAAGGAGGAAGCCGGCTTCGGCGCGCGCAAACTGACCGTGCTGCGCGAGCTGACCTTGGCGCCGACCTACTTCACCCACGCCACCACCCTGGTGCTGGCCGAGGATCTCTACCCCGAGCAGCTGGAAGGCGATGAGCCCGAGCCGCTGGAGGTGATTCCCTGGCCGCTGGCGCGCCTGCATGAGCTGATGCTGCGTGAGGACTGCTCGGAAGGGCGCTCGCTGGCCTCCATGTTCATCGTCCGCGAGTATCTGCAGCGGCGGGGTGCGCCATGAGTGCAGCCGAGTTCGCGCTCGATGCCGAGGCACGCGCGGCGGTGCTGGACATCGCCCGTCGTGCCGGCGCGGCCATCCTTGAGGTCTATGCCCGCGACTTCGAAGTCGAGGCCAAGGCCGACCGCAGCCCGCTGACCGAAGCGGATCTGGCGGCACACGCGCTGATCCGCGATGGCCTCAAGGCGCTCGCGCCCGCGGTGCCGCTGCTCAGCGAGGAGTCGGCGCCGGAGGAACTGTCCGAGCGTCGCAGCTGGCAGCGCTACTGGCTGGTCGATCCGCTCGACGGCACGCGCGAGTTTGTGAAGCGCAACGGCGAGTTCACCGTCAACATCGCCCTCATCGAGCAGGGCCGAACCGTGTTCGGCGTGGTCTACGCGCCGGTGCTGGATGCGCTGTACTGGGCGCAGGCGGGGCAGGGCAGCTGGCTGTGCGCGGCGGATGCTGAGCCGGTGCAGCTCGGCGTGCAGCAGCCCGCGCCGCGACCGCTGCGCGTGGCGGTGTCGCGCTCGCACCTCGATCCGAAGAGTGCGGCCATGATCCAGCACCTGCAGCAGCCCCTGCAGGTGCCGCTGGGCAGCTCGCTGAAGTTCTGCCGGCTGGCCGAGGGACAGGTCGACCTCTATCCGCGCTTCGGGCCCACCGGCGAATGGGACACCGCGGCGGGCCAGTGTGTGCTGGAAGAAGCGGGCGGCGCGGTGCTCGATCTGGATGGGCGGGCGCTGCGCTACAACCAGCGCGAAGGTCTGATCAATCCGGACTTCCTCGCGCTCGGCGACGTCGCGCTGCCGTGGCGGGAATGGCTGCAGCCGGCGGTCTGACGTGCGGCTGCCCGGCGTCAAGCGTCGTCTTCGGGCCGGCGCTTGATGCTCGGACTGCGCACGTCGCTAGACCCGGGCCGGCAGCCGTCCCGACACACCCGCTCGCGGGCAGTGCGTTTCCCGTTGGCGCCGCAGGGCCGCGTGGCGGCGACGCCCGTTCGCGATTCCATCCATCCATCGAGGCTTGAACGCATGCCCGCGCCCATCCCTAACCATACCGATCCGGTCGAGCGCCTGCGCGCGATCATGGCCCAGCTGCGCAACCCCGACGACGGCTGCCCCTGGGACTTGAAACAGAGCTTCCGCACGATCGCACCCTGCACGATCGAAGAGGCCTACGAAGTCGCCGACGCCATCGATCGCGGCGACTTCGACGAACTGCGCGATGAGCTGGGCGACCTGCTGCTGCAGGTGGTGTTCCACGCGCGCATGGCGGAAGAAGAGGGGCGCTTCGCCTTCGCCGATGTCGCCGAGGCCATCTGCGACAAGCTGATCCGCCGCCATCCGCACGTCTTCGGCGAGGCCAGCGCCGACGAGGCCGACGCCGCGCTCGCGCAGTGGGAAGCGCAGAAGCGCGCCGAGCGCGCGGCCCGCGGCGAGACCGACACCAGCGCCCTGGCCGGCGTGACCCGCGGACTGCCGGAATGGGCGCGCGCGCTCAAACTGCAGAAGAAGGGTGCGTCAGTCGGCTTCGACTGGCCCGATGCCGAGCCGGTGATCGCCAAGCTGCACGAAGAGCTGGAAGAGGTGCGCGCCGAACTCGCCCAGGGGCGCGGTCACGAGGCGCTGGAAGACGAGATTGGCGACGTGCTGTTCGTCGCCCTGAATCTTGCGCGCAAGGCCAAGGTCGATGCCGGCAGCGCGCTCCGCCGCGCCAACATCAAGTACGAGCGTCGCTTCCGGCGGATGGAGACACTGGCGGCCGAGCGTGGCACCACGTTGGAGGCGCTGGGCTTGGCCGAGCAGGAAGCGCTGTGGGATGCCGCGAAGGCGGAGGGCTTGTAGCTGGAGGCCGGGATTGGGGATTGGGGATTCGGGATTGGAGAAAGCGTCGCGCGACCGCGCTGGCCCCATGTCGCATCGATAGGGTGGGCCCTGGCCCACCATGAGCTCCGCCCTGCATGTCACCCGGAGCCTCCTCCTCCTGGCTGGCAATTGAAGCTCACGATGCGGTAGCTCCTCGCAAGCATGCGTCGTGAGCCGGCGGCGCTTCCTCCGCCAGAAAAGCAGAAGCCCACTTTGCGGTGGGCTTCTGCATTTTCCGCGTGTCGACTAGCAAGCGTCGCGGACGTCTCAGGCCGCGGCCGCGGAGGCCTTGCGCGGGCCTTCCAGCAGGGCGCGACGCACGCCGGCGACGACCAGGTCAACTTCGGCACTGGTGATGCTGAAGTGCGGGGTGAAGCGCAGCGAGTTGACGCCGCCGTGGATCACGCCGAGGCCCTGTTCGCGCATGTACTCCTCGGTGCTGCCCGCGCCGTAGCACTTGAAGTCGCTGGACAGTTCGCAGGAGAACAGTAGACCCGTGCCCTGCACCTTGGTGATCAGTCCGCCCAGCTCGGAACGCAGCTTCTCCAGCTTCTCCACGAACTCGCGGCCCTTGGCGACGATGTTGGCCCGCACTTCGGGCGTGAGCATTTCAAGCGTCGCGCAGGCCACATCCATCGCCCGCGGGTTGGTGGTCATGGTGTTGCCGTACACGCCCTTGCGGTACAAACCGGCGGCGCGCGCGTTCACTGCCAGCACGCTCAAGGGATACTGACCCGCGTTGAGCGCCTTGGAATACGTCTCCATGTCCGGCGCTTCGAAGCCCTCGAAGCCCGGGTAGTCGACGATTGAGAGCACGCCGTGCGCGCGCAGGCCCGCCTGGATCGAGTCGACCAGCAGCAGGGTGCCGTGCGCCTTGGTGAGTTCACGCGCGGCGGCGTAGAACTCCGGCGTGACCTGACGCCCCGGATCACCTTCGCCCATCACGGGCTCAAGGAACATCGCCTCGATGTACCAGCCGTTGGCGTCCGCATCCGCGAAGGCCTGGCGCAGCTCATCGACCGAGTAGGGGGTGATGGTGATCAGCTGCGGCTCGTGGTGCTTCCAGCTCGCCAGGTGCTTGGCATAGGTCGGTCGACTGCTGTCCGAGTAGAGCATCGGCAGCTCGGTGCGACCGTGGAAAGCGCCTTTCACCGCAATGCGCTTGACCCGCTTGCCGGCGTGGCGGCCGCCCGGATCGGTGTGCAGCTTGGTGTTGACGTCGGCGATGCGGCCGGCCAGCGAGACCGACTCCGAGCCGGAGTTCAGGCACAGGAACTTGTCGTAGGGACAGCCGCCGCGGCGATGCCCGACCTCGCGCTTCAGCGCCTGCGCAAGCTTCAGCTGCGACAGGCTGGCGGTCATGATGTTGGCCATCACCTGCGGTTGCGCCATCGCATCAATCACAGGCGTGGGCGTGTGGCCGAAGCCGAGCATGCCGTAGCCGCCGGAGTCGTGCAGAACGGCGCCCTTCAGCGTGATGACCCAAGGCCCGCGGGCTGTCAGAGCGACGTAGGGATTCACTGCGTCGTCGGTGTAGAAGTTGACGTAGTCCGCGTGGATCGCTGCCAGCTGCTCGGCCTCGTCAGCGCGCAGCAGGGCGTCGAACTCGCCGCCGCGCAGGCCTTCGAAGGCGATCACGGCGGCATCGACGGCTTCGACCAGTTCGGGGAACTGTGCGCCCAAGCGTTCGATCGTGGCCTCGTCGAGCCCGCGGCAGCGCGGCGCGCCGCCGTAGCTGCGCAGGGGTTTCAGGCGCTCGATCAGGCTCGGCGTGGCGGTGTTCATCTGTCTGGCTCTCCCCGTTGGCTGGGCGGATGCGCTCGATCGGTGCAATCAAGGCCCAATAAAAACATAAACTTAGGCTGATAGTATCACCCGGCATAAGGGCGGCGTAAGCCGCTGAGGTGCACACGCTTGGGTTGGCCTCTGTGTCGCTGAGCAGAATCCTGAGCCGAATCAGGGGCTTCCGCAGCGACGCAGAGAGAACCCGGTCGCCGGACTTGCGGATCCTTGCGTCCGTCGCAGGCGTTGGCTGCGCGGGCCCCCGCCGATTGGCGGCCGCGGCCCGCCATCGAAGAGCGCAGCGCTGCATCGCTCCAATTGCAAACCCAGGTGGGTGGGCGGACCAGGCAACGCGTGTCCGTATTGCAGAGCGGGCGCTCGCCGAAGAGGGCGCTCACCGCGTAGCGGCGGACTGGATTCCCTCGCGTAAGGTCTTGAAGACTCCGACCCGCAGTTGTTCAGGCCGTTCTCAATCCTCCGGGGTTTCGAAACCGTTCGCGAACACGCGCAGCGGCAGGCTGCGGGCGCTGGCGCTGTTGTTGCCGGCGCCCAGATCGCGACTGAAGCCGGCGGGGTCCAGCGACAGGCTGGCGCTGGCGTCGACCTGCGCCGGAGCCAGTGCCCCCACGTTCCCGCTGAGTTCGATCTGCAGGCTGCCACCCGCCGCAAGCGCTGCGATCTGCAGATCCGGCGCCCCGCTGCCGCTGGCTGCGGGGCAGCCTGTGCCGGTGCATGTCCAGGCGATGTTCTGCAGGCCCGCCGGAGCCGGTGCTTGCACTCTCAGCGCGTAGGCGACATCCGGCCCTGCGTTCTGCACCGAGACGCGGAAGCGCAGGCTGTCCCCTGGCACATACAGAGGATCGAGCGCGCTCACGCTGATCGAAGGATCGGAGGGCGACAGCAGGCGCAGGGCCTCGCTGTCGCTGCTGTTGCCGAAGTCGGCGTTGGTCGAGGTAAAGCTGGCGGTAATGAGGTAATCGCCCACGGCCGCGGCGCCGCCGAACTGGATGCTGCAGGACTGCGTGCCCTCGGCGCTGACCGGCGCCGAGCAGGTCAGGCTGCTGGTGCCGTTCACTGCGCTCACGGCATAGGTGCCGGCCGGCGCGCCTGCGCCCGCTTCGACCACGTCGAGCGCGGCACCGAAACTGACGCTGGTGCCGCGGTCGCGCGGGCTGGCCACAGGGGTCAGGCTGAGCGTGGTGCGGAAGGGCGGCTGGATGCGCAGGCTATAGGCGCGGGTGTCGCTGAAGGGTCCGCCCAGGCCGGCACTGCTGCTGTCGCTCACGCGCACCGTGAAGTTGAAGCTGCCGAAACTGCTGGGCGTGCCCGAAAGCAGGCCGTTGCCGCCGAGGTTCAGCCCTGGCGGTAGGCTGCCGCTTGCAAGGCTGTAGACAAGGGGCAGGGTGGCACCGGTCGCAGGCGTGTCGAAGAGCTGGCTGTAGGCGGCGCCGATCTGGCCGTCAGGCAGGCTGGCCGGCTGCAGCCGCAGATCGGGCCGCACCAGCACGATGGCGCTGCCGAAACTCTCGGCGAAGCCCGGCGCTCCGTTGTAGCGCGCACGCAGGGTGCGGGCGCCGACGGCGGTGGCAGTGAGACTGCAGCTGCCGGCGCCTGCGTTGAGCACGGCCGTGCAGCTGTTGCCCCGGTCGTCGCGGATCAGCACGTCGCCGCCCGCCGATCCCGCGCTGGCGACCACGTTGGCCGAGACGCTGTAGCTGTCGCCGATACGCACCGGTTGCGGCAGCAGATTCACTAGCGTGAGCGAGGTTTGTCTGTTCTGGAAGGCATAGACGGTGCCGGCAAAGGTCGCGGATCCGCTGCTGGCGCCTGGAGCGCCCGCGATGGCGAAGTCTGGCCCCTGGGTCACCGCATAGCCCAACTGTGCTTCCTGCTCGCCGTCAGCAGCCAACAGCCGCTGATTGAGGCTCCAAACGCCGTCCTCAAGCAGGTAGCTTTCAAGGCTGCCCTGCAGAATGTTCCCGCTGATTTCGTCGCCCGCCAAACCCGCCAGCAAGCGCGATCCGCGAAGCGACAGGCTGAATCCGAACTGGGCTGATGCGGAGCCACTCGCGCTGCGCAGGCTGCCAGCCGATGACCACGCGCTGCCCGCGCGCGCATAGGTTTCGACCACGCCGCCGCCGCTTCCCGAGATCGCGCTCGCATAGGGCGCAGAGGCGGCAGCCAGATTGCCGCTGACGGCCACCGCCGTCCCAAAGCTTTCTCCCGCCTGAGCGCCCGCGCGCGTCCAGCGTGCCTGTTGCGACCAGGTTCCGTTGCTGCGCGCGAACACGTAGACCGCGCCCTGCGCGTTGGCCGTGAGCGCTTTGCCCGGAGCCCCGATGACGAGGGTGTCCGCGTCGATGCCAATGCTCAGTCCGAAGCGATCGTTGGCCGCCGCGTCTGACGCCTGCAGGCGGGCGCTCTGGGTCCAGCTGCCGCCGGCCGAGGTGAAAAGATAGACCGCACCACGACCGCCGCTATTGCCCGGCGCGGCAGCCGCGAGGGTGCTGCCATCGAAGCTGAGCGCTGCGCCGAAGCGCGCGCTCTGTTGTGGGTCCGAGGCGACGAGCTTGGCGAGTGGCGCCCAAGCGCTGCCGTTCCGTTGGAAGAGGTAGACCGCTCCGCGCGCGGACTGGTGATCCGGCGCGCCGATCGCCGCGATATCGCCGGAAAGTGCGACGGCCTCGCCAAAGTAGTCGAAGTTGACCCCATCGGCGGGGGTGAGCTTGGACTCCTGCTGCCATTGCGAACCATCAAAGCGCTGGATGTAGGCTGCGCCAGTCGTCAGAGTCACCCCGTTGAACTCATAGGGCATGCCGACCAGCACGCGTTCGCCAGACGCAGACACACTCCACCCGTAGTAGCTTTCACGCTTGGGATCCGTGGGCGGCACCCGAATGCTCGCAAGATAGCTTTTCGCCGCCGTCTGCGGATCCGCATTCGCAGGCTCTCCCGGTAGACCGGAGCCAAACACGATCAAGGCCGCACTCCAGCACAGGCTGAGGGCTCGCATGGACGTCTCCGGGCGGTGAGGGCGCATCCGTGCTGCAACGCGCATGCCGTGTGTTTCCGCGCACAGGTTCTGTTGGCGAACGTGAACCACAGCGCAGACTCGGCTGCGACCGTCCGGTTTCTGGCGCTAGTGGCACTGGCCGCCGCCGATTTGTCGCCCCCGCTGCACACCCCGATAATGCGCGGCTGCGCTGTGCCCAACGAGACGCCTGTGAAAAAGACCGACTTCGACTTTGACCTGCCGCCCGAGCTGATCGCCCAGGCACCGCTGCCCGAGCGTTCGGCCAGTCGCCTGCTGCATCTGCAGGCCGATGGTGGATACACGGATCGGCACGTCCGCGATCTGCAGGAGCTGCTGCAGCCGGGCGATCTGCTGGTGTTCAACGACACCCGCGTGATCCCGGCCCGGCTGTTCGGCCACAAGGACAGCGGTGGCCGGGTCGAGATCCTGATCGAGCGCATCACCGGCACCCACGAGGCGCGCGCGCAGCTGGGCGTCAGCAAGTCGCCGAAGGCGGGCGTGCGCATCACCCTGGATGCCGGCGGCGAGTTCGAGGTGCTGGGCCGCGAGGGCGAGTTCTATCTGCTGCGCCTGCTCGGCGACGAGGCGCTGGAGAAGCTGCTGCTGCGCGCCGGGCGCCTGCCGCTGCCGCCCTACATCCAGCGCGAGCCCGGGCAGGACGACGCCGAGCGCTACCAGACCGTGTTCGCCAGGCACGTCGGTGCGGTGGCAGCACCCACCGCGGGATTGCACTTCGACGAGCCCCTGCTGGCGCAGCTTCGCGCACGCGGCATCGAGATGGGGCATATCACCCTGCACGTGGGCGCGGGCACCTTTCAGCCGATGCGCGCCGACAGCGTGCACGAGCACACCATGCACAGCGAGTGGCTCAACGTCGGCGCCGAGCTGGTCGAGCAGATCCGCCGCACCCGCGCCGCCGGCAGGCGGGTGATCGCAGTCGGCACCACCGTCGTGCGTGCGCTGGAGACCGCGATGCGCGAGGGCGAAGTGCAGCCCTTCGCCGGCGATACCCAGATCTTCATCTTCCCCGGCTACCGCATCCGCTCGGTCGATGCGCTGATCACCAACTTCCACCTGCCGCAGTCGACCCTGATGATGCTGGTCTCGGCCTTCTGCGGCCGCGAGCGCATCCTCGACGCCTATCGCCATGCGGTGGAGCAGCGCTATCGCTTCTTTTCGTATGGCGATGCGATGCTGCTTGAGCCGGAGGCTCAAGCAGCGGGGATTGGGGATTAGGGATTCGGGATTGGCCGACGGTCGAAACTCACCGGCAGGTCCGTACTCGTCAAACCCTTACCGCGAAGCGCGAAATCCCAGGCTTGCCGCAAGAGCCGGTCACTCAATCCCCAATCCCCAATCCCCAATCCCGGCTTTCCAATGTCCCGTCTCCAGTTCGACCTTCTCACCACCGACGGCGCCGCGCGCCGGGGGCGGCTTGCGTTTCCGCGCGGCACGGTGGAGACGCCCGCCTTCATGCCGGTCGGCACCTACGGGACGGTCAAGGCCATGTTCCCCGAGGATCTGCGCGCGCTCGGCGCCGAGATCATTCTGGGCAACACCTTCCACCTCTACCTACGGCCCGGCCTTGAGGTCATCCGTGCGCATGAAGGCCTGCATGGCTTCGCCCGCTGGGATGGGCCGATCCTGACCGACTCCGGCGGTTTCCAGGTGTTCTCGCTGGCGCACCGCCGCAAGATCACCGAAGAGGGCGTGACCTTTGCCTCGCCGGTCGACGGCAGCAAGGTGTTCTTGAGCCCTGAAGTGTCGATGGAGATCCAGCGCGTGCTGGACTCGGACGTCGTGATGATCTTCGACGAGTGCACGCCCTATCCCGCCACGGAGAAGCAGGCTGCGACCTCGATGCAGCTCTCGCTGCGCTGGGCCGAGCGTTCGAAGCGCGCGCACGAAGGCAATGACGCCGCGCTGTTCGGCATCGTCCAGGGCGGCGTCTACCACGATCTGCGCACCCAGTCCGCGCGCGGGCTGATCGACATCGGCTTCGACGGCTACGCGGTGGGAGGCTTGGCCGTTGGCGAGCCCGAGGCCGAGCGCAACGCGATGCTGGAGCACACCTGTCCGCAGCTGCCGGTGGATCGGCCGCGCTACCTGATGGGCGTGGGTCGGCCGGAGGACATCGTCGAGGCGGTGGCCCGCGGCATCGACATGTTCGACTGCGTCATGCCGACCCGCAATGCACGCAATGGCCATTACTTCACCAAGCACGGCGCGATCCGCATCCGCAATGCGAAGTACGAAAAGGACACCCGCCCCATCGAGGAGGGCTGCGGCTGCTACGCCTGCTCGCGCGGCTTCTCGCGGGCCTACCTGCGGCACCTGGAGCGCTGCAACGAGATCCTCGGCGCCATGCTGGCCACCCAGCACAACCTTTTCCACTACCAGGCCTTGATGCGCGACATCCGCGCCGCCATAGACGCGGGGCGGTTCGAGGACTTCCGGGCCGAGTTCTATCGCCTGCGCCAGACCCCAGCCGCCGAGTGAATCCGGGGTCACGGGGTGCGCATGGCATAATCCGCGGCTTTGCGGCGGCCAGGACGGCCGCTGAAGCCCTCAACTGTCACCGGAGCGCCTTGCCCCATGGACTTCCTGATCTCCCCTGCTTTCGCCCAGGCCGCAGCCCCGCAGCCCTCGCCGTGGTCGCCGCTGATCATGCTCGGCATTTTCTTCGTGGTGTTCTTCTTCCTGGTGATCCGCCCGCAGATGAAGCGCGCCAAGGAGCACCGCAACATGGTGTCCGCCTTGGGCAAGGGCGACGAGGTGATCACCTCCGGCGGCCTCGCCGGCCGGATCGATGACGTCAGCGACAGCTTCATCACCGTCGAAGTCGCCGACGGCGTCCGCGTCAAGGTGCAGAAGCAGGCCGTCACCGCGGTGCTGCCCAAGGGCACGCTGAAATCCGCATGAGCCGGCGGGGCCTGCGCCCCACCACTCCTCCACAGCGATCGCAGTCGCGATCCCGCAGGGTCCCACACCCATGCTTGAGTATTCCCGTTGGAAGTACGCCGTTCTGGCGTTGATCATGTTGTTCGCCGCCGTGTATTCCAGCGGCAATCTGTTTCCGCAGGACCCCTCCGTGCAGATCAGCGCGGGCCGCGGCGCCACCGTCGATGCGGCGCTGCAGAGCCGGGTCGAGGCCGCACTCAGTGGCGGCCCGATCACGCCGAAATCGATCGAGATCGTGGACGGCTCGCTGCTGGTCCGACTCGATGATGTGGTCGAACAGCAGAAGGCGGCCGAGGCGCTGCGCCCGGTGCTGGGCCAGGACTACATAGCCGCGCTCAGCCTGGCCTCGACCGTGCCGGATTGGCTGGCTGATCTCGGCGCAAAGCCGATGTCGCTGGGCCTGGACCTGCAGGGCGGCGTGCACTTCCTGATGGAGGTGGACGTAGCGGCCGCGACCAACAAGCGCTTCGAGGGCATCCTCAACGAGATCCGCACGCGCATGCGCGACCAGCGCCTGGTGTTCTCGGCGGTGCGTCGCACCGCGACCGGCGTCGAGGTGGTGCTGCGCGATCCCGCCGACCGCGCGGCGGCCATGACCTTGGTCCGCGAGGCCGTGCCTGGCCTGCAGCTCACCGAGGGCGCCGAGCCCAATCTGTTCAGTGGCGCGCTGACCGAAGAAGAGATGGCGCGCGTGCTCGACGAGACCATGGAGCAGAACACCGTCACCCTGCGCAATCGCATCAACGAGCTGGGCGTGTCCGAGTCGATCGTGCAGCGTCAGGGCGCCAGCCGCGTGGTGGTGCAGCTGCCGGGCGTGCAGGACACCGCGCGCGCCAAGGCCGTGATCGGCGCCACCGCAACGCTTGAGTACCGCGCAGCCGTGGAAGGCGATGCGATCGCCGCGCGCGATACCGGACGGGTGCCGCCGGGCGCCAAGCTCTACGAGAGCCGCACGCTGGGGCCGGATGGGCGTCCGCAGCCGGTGCTGCTCTCGCGCGAGGTGATCGCGTCGGGCGACCAGCTCACCGGCGCCAGCTCGGGCATGGACCCGCAGTCGGGCACGCCGAAGGTCGATGTGCAGCTGAACGCGTCCGGTGGCCAGCGCATGCTGGAGTTCACCCGCAACAACGTCGGCAAGCCGATGGCAGTGGTGTTCATCGAGCGCATCCCCGAGACCCGCATCGTCGACGGCAAAGAGGTGCAGGCCTCGCGCGTCAGAGAGCAGGTGATCTCGCTGGCGACCATCCAGGGCGTGTTCGGTCCCACCTTTCAGACCACCGGCCTCGACAGCCCCGAAGAGGCCAATCAGCTCGCCCTGCTGCTGCGCGCCGGCTCGCTGGCCGCACCGATGGACATCATCGAGGAGCGCGTGATCGGCCCGAGCCTGGGTGCCGAGAACATCAAGGCCGGCGTCTCCGCCGTGACCTTCTCCTTCCTGCTGGTGATGGTCTTCTTCATCGTCTACTACAAGACCTTCGGCCTCATCACCAACGTGGCGCTGCTGATCAACCTGCTGATGGTGGTGGCGCTGATGTCGCTGATCGGCGCCACCCTCACCCTGCCGGGCCTCGCCGGCATCGCGCTCACGGTGGGCATGTCGGTCGACGCCAACGTGCTGATCAACGAGCGTATCCGCGAAGAGCTGCGCGAGGGCAATACGCCGCTGGCCAGCATCGCCAACGGCTATGACAAGGCTGCAGGCACGATCGCCGACGCCAACATCACCGCCATGCTGGCGGGTATCGCCCTGTTCGCGTTCGGCACCGGCCCGGTGAAGGGCTTCGCCATCACCCTGATCCTCGGCATCCTGACCTCGATGTACAGCGCGGTGTCGGCGTCCCGTGGCATCGCCACCTTCATCTACGGCCGCCGTCGCAAGCTGGCCGGTCTGTCGATCTAAAGGCCACGCCCATGAACCTGTTTCCGTACAACAGCCAGTTCAATTTCATGCGGCTGCGCAAGGTCTCGCTGCTGCTTGCGCTGGCGCTGATGGTGGTGGCCGTGGCCGCGATTCCGATCCGCGGCTTCAACTTCGCCCTCGACTTCACCGGCGGCACCGTGGCCGAGCTGCACTTCGAGAAATCGGTGGATCTGGAAGCCGCGCGCGAAACCCTGGACCAGGCCGGTTTCGAGGGGGTGCAGGTGCAGACCTTCGGCGCCACCAACGAGATCCTGATCCGCCTGCAGCCGGACGAGGCCGATACCACCGCGGCCCGCACCGGCGACGCGCTGCTCAAGGCGCTCAACACCGCAGACAACCCGGGCACCCTGGTGCGCAGCGATTTCGTCGGCCCGCAGATCGGCAAGGAGCTGGCCCAGAACGGCGTGTACGCGCTGCTGATGGTGGTCGCCGGATTCCTGATCTACATCTCGCTGCGCTTCGAGTGGAAGTTCGCGGTGGCGGCCATCATCACCACCCTGCACGACGTGGTCATCGCGATCGGCTGGTTCGCCCTCAGCGGGCACGAGTTCGATCTCAACGTGCTGGCCGGCATCCTCTCGGTGATGGGCTACTCGATCAACGACACCATCGTCGTCTTCGACCGCGTCCGCGAGAACTTCCGCACGCTGCGGCTGACGCCGGTGGAGATCATGAACCGCTCGGTCAACCAGACCATGTCGCGCACGATCATCACCTCGTTCGTGGCCCTGCTCACCGTGCTCGCCCTGTACTTCTACGGCGGCCCCTCGCTGAAGGGCATGGCCGAGTCGCAGATCATCGGCATCGTGATCGGCACCCTGTCCTCGATCTTCATCGCCTGCCCGCTGCTGCTGTGGCTTGGCGCCAACAAGGAAGACCTGATGCCGAAGGCCCGCGACGAGGCCGAGCTGGCGCGTCGTCCCTGAGTTCTCGCCTTGCGGCGGGGCAAACAACAAGGGCGCCCTGCGGGGCGCCCTTGTTGTTTGTGGGATTGGGGATTAGGGATTAGGGATTGGGGATTGAACTCGACAGGTCGATGAAGCGTTCCAGCCCGCTCGACAAAGCGGTCGCATCGCACCGCGTCGGTAGCTCGACCGGCGGCAAATCCCGAATCCCGAATCCCCAATCCCGCCGCGGCAAAGCCGCGACCGCCGCGATCAATCAAACGCCGCCGCATACCCCGAGTTGACCAGCGACTTCTGCACCAGCTCGCTGACCTTCAGGTTGCCGGCCACGATCTGGCCGTACTTGAAGTAATCCCCGCCGCCGCGGAAGTCGCAGACGCGGCCGCCGGCTTCGCGCACCAGCAGCACGCCGGCGGCAATGTCCCAGGGCATCACGCCGGCTTCGAAGTAGGCATCGGCGCGGCCTGCGGCGACGTAGGCCAGGTCAAGCGCGGCCGAGCCGGTGCGGCGCACGTCCTCGGCGTCGCGCATCAGCTCGCGCACGGCTTCAAGCTGGGCGCCGATCTTCGAACGCTGGCGCGGGGCGAAGCCGGTGATCAGCATCGCGCCCGAGAGGTCATTGCGCTGCGCGACGCGGATGCGCTTGTCGTTGAGCACCGCGCCCGAGCCTTTCACCGCGCTGTAGATCTCGTTGCGCAGCGGGTCGTAGATCACGCCGAGCACCGGTTCCTGGTTGTCCAGCAGCGCGATCGACACGCAGAAGTGGGGAATGCCGTGCAGAAAGTTGCTGGTGCCGTCCAGCGGATCGATCACCCAGGTGTAGCGGGACTTGCCGGTCTGGCCCGATTCCTCGGCCAGAAAGGCGTGGTCGGGAAAAGCGCGCTTGAGTTCGCGGATGATCTCGGCTTCGGCCTGGGCATCGACCTCGCTGGCATAATCCTGCTTCGATTTCTCGAAGACGCTCAGGGTCTCGACGCGGCCGACATGGCGAAGGATCAGGTCGCCGGCACGACGTGCCGCCTTGACCACGACGTTGATCGCGGACTTCTGCATACGCACTCTCGCTGGGAAAAGAACGGGCCCGGCCACGCTGGCCGTCCCTGAAGGGCGGGGGAGTGTACTGCAAAGCCCCTGCGCCGTCCCGCCCGCCGGCTGAATCGCCCTCGTCGCCGCTCCACGCACGCCCCCGAACAGGATTTCCCCATGCTCGACGCCATCGCCATCGTGCTGGTTCGCCCCCAGCACCCCGGCAACATCGGCTCCGCGGCCCGCGCGATGAAAACCATGGGCCTGTCCGATCTGCGTCTGGTGCAGCCGGACCGCTACCCGGACATCCAGGCCAATGCCTTGGCCGCTGGCGCCGACGATGTGCTTGAACGTGCGCAGGTGTTCGAGCGCCTGGAAGACGCCATCGCCGACTGCCGGATGGTGATGGGCTCGACCGCGCGCCGCCGCGGCGTGCCCCTGCCCGAGCACGCCCCGCGCGAGGCGGCCCAGGTGGTGCTGGAGAGCGCCCGCAGCGGCCGCGTGGCCCTGCTGTTCGGCTGCGAGCGCGCGTGTCTCACCAACGAGGAGCTGCAGCACTGCCATGCCGCGGTGCGCATTCCGGCCAACCCCGAGTACAGCTCGCTCAATCTGGCGCAGGCGGTGCAGGTGCTCTGCTACGAGCTGCGCATGAGCCATCTGTTTCCGGCACTGGCGAGCGCGGCCACGCTGGCCCAGGCCGCGGCGCCTTCGGCTCTGGCGGCCACGCTTGAGCGCGGCGACGCGCTGGCGACGCAGGCCCAGGTTGAGCGCTTCTTCGTCCACCTCGACCAGACCCTGCACGACATCGACTTCCACAAGGGTCGCTCGCCCGATGTGGTGATGCAGCGCCTGCGCCGCGTGTTCCTGCGCGCCGCGCTGGACGAGCGCGAACTGCGCATCCTCCACGGCATCCTCGCCGATGCCCAGCGCATGGCCGAGCTGGCGCTGAAGTCGGGGCTGCATGTGCCGACCGAGGCGCGGCGAGAGCCGGGTCCATAGGGTGGGTCTTGACCCACCGAAGCTCGAATCTCGCCGCAATGCTGCGTGTCGAGCAGGCATAGGGTGGGTCTTGACCCACCGAAGCGTGAATTTCGTACGAACACTCCCGGTGAAGCGATCGCCACATCCCAGGGATTCCCAATAACGGCGTGCACCGACCTCATCAGCTCACGCGTCGCGCACGCTTGGCGCATTTCAATGCGGGGGGCGTTTGGTCAGGCTGGACCGGGGCGTGTTTTGGGCTCCGGTGGGTCAAGATCCACCCTATGTTGGACCGTGGCGGATGTTGGGCTCCGGTGGGTCAAGATCTACCCTATGTTGGACCGTGGCGGATGTTGGGCTTTGGTGGGTCAAGACCCACCCTATGGTGGACCGGGGCGGGTGTTGAGCTTCGGTGGGTCGAGACCCACCCTGTGTTGAACCGGGGCTGGCGTTTAGCTCCGGTGGGTCAAGACCCACCCTATGACTCGTTGGGCCCCAACGCTTTCCTCGTTCCTCTCCACTCGTTCCTCGCTCCTCTCCCCCGCCTGATCCATCGCACGTGCGCGCCTACTACTGCCACCACTTCGTGCTGCCGCTGCCGCCCGAGCACCGCTTTCCGATGGACAAGTACCGGCGGCTGTACGAGCGCGTGCGCGGCGTCGAGGGCATCGAGCTGGTGGAACCCGAACCGGCCTCGATCGAAGACCTGCAGCGCGTGCACTGCCACGACTACATCGCCCGCATGCACGAAGGCCGTGCCAGCGACGCCGAGCTGCGGCGCATCGGCTTTCCGTGGTCGCCGGCGATGGTCGAGCGCTCGCGGCGCTCCTCGGGCGGCACCATCGGCGCACTCACTTCGGCCCTGCGCGGCGACGGTGTCGCGGTGAACCTCGCGGGCGGCACCCACCATGCGGCCTTCGATCGCGGCGGCGGCTACTGCGTGTTCAACGACTCGGTGGTCGCTGCACGTCATGTGCAGGCCGCAGGGCTGGCGGACCGGCTGCTGGTCGTCGACCTCGATGTGCATCAGGGCGACGGCACCGCCGCCCTGTGCGCCAACGACCCGACGATCTATACCTTCTCGATGCACGCCGCGCGCAACTACCCGGCGGTCAAACCGCCCTCGGACCTCGATGTGGCCCTGCCGGATGGCACCGACGACGCGGCCTACCTCGATCTGCTCGACCACCACCTGCCGCGCGCCATCGCCGCCGCGCGTCCGGATGCGGTGATCTACCTCGCCGGTGCCGACCCCTTCGAGGGCGATCGCCTCGGCTACCTCAAGCTCAGCAAGCCCGGCCTGCGCGAACGCGACCAGCGCGTGCTCGACACCTGCCGCCGGCTCGGCCTGCCGCTGTCGATCAGCATGGCCGGTGGCTATGCGAACGATGTCGAGGACATCGTCGACATCCACTACGCGACGGTGCTGGCGGCACTCGCGCAGTCGCGCTGCCTTGCCGGCGAGGTCGAGCCCCGCGCAGCGACCGCTACACTGCCGGCCTGTTGATCCGCCCGCCGGAGTGGTGATGCCGCCTGTTCCTCCCGTCACCAAGGCGCTGCTGCTGGCCTGCGGCCTGGTCTATGTGCTGCAGCTGCTGCTGGGCGAAGTCGCGATGCTGCCCTTCATGCTCTGGCCTGCAGGTGACTACGCGCTCGGCATGCATCAGGGGCAGATGATTACGGTCGGTTTCTTTCCCTGGCAGCTGTTCACCTATGGATTCATGCATGGCGGCGAGGCCCACCTGCTGTTCAACCTGCTGGCGCTGTGGATGTTCGGCGGCGACGTCGAGCGGGTGCTGGGGCCGCGGCGCTATCTGCTGTACGTGCTGACCTGCATCGTCGGCGCAGGCCTGATCCAACTCGTGGTGGCGACCCTGTCCGCGCAGGGCGGTGAGCCCTATCCCACGGTGGGGGCCTCCGGCGGCGTGTTCGGCATACTGCTGGCCTTCGGTATGGCCTTTCCGAACCGGCAGGTGATGCTGCTGATCCCGCCGATACCGATGAAGGCGCGCACCCTGGTGGTCGTGTACGGCGCGGTCGAGCTGGTGCTTGGTGTTTCAGGCACCCGCACCGGCATCGCCCACTTCGCGCATCTGGGCGGCATGCTGTTCGGCTTCCTGCTGCTGCAGTATTGGCGCGGCCGCTGGCCTTTCGGGCGGCGGCCATAGGGTGGGTCTCGACCCACCGGCGCTCAGCACTGGACTCGGTCCGCATCGAATTGCCCGCGGTGCGTTTCGCATTCGGTGGGTCAAGACCCACCCGATGGGCGAGGCGGGGCGGTTCGCATAGGGTGGGTCTCGACCCACCGGCGCTGAACCTTTGCCCCGCTTGCACATACCCACCGCGGCCTTCACTTCGATCGAAGCCTCTACTCCAGCCGCAGCAGCATCGCATCCATCCACAGCGGCTCGCCGGTGCCATCACCGCCGCCGAAGCGCATGCTGCCGCCCTCAGGCGTGAGCGCGCGATAGGCGCCGTCGTAGTCCCAGGTGCTCAGGTGCAGCACCGCGCCGTGCAGGGAATCCGGCTCGCCCAGCAGGCGGGCGGGCAGGGTGAGGCTCAGCGTGGCGTTGGCGTGGTCGACCGCCAGTGCTGCCGCGCCGATCGCGGTGCCTTCCCGCGTGCCATCGGCGCTCTCGTGCGAGAACAGCGCATTCGACCAGCCGTGCAGCCGCAGACGCCGCTGCCAGCGCAGGCCCTCGGGCATCTCGGCATTGAGCAGGGGCAGGGCGCGCGCGCCGTCGCTCGCCTCGGGCAGGGCGATGTGCAGCGTCAGCGCCATTCGGTCGAAGCCATTGGCCGGGTTCCAGTCGCGGCTCAGCGCGCGCAGGCGCACCTGCAGACGCAGGCTGCCGCCGCTGGCCTCGGCGCGCACATGGGTGAGATCGAGCAGGCCGCGCTCGCCCCAGCCGGGGTCGGTGGGGTAGCGATAGCGTCCTTCGGGGCCATGGTCATCGCCGATCGGGTCAGCGCGCTCGGCCAGCACGCTCCAGCGCGGCTGTACGCGGAAGTGCGCGCTGTCCGAGGCGAGCCCGCTCGACGTCTCCACCAGCTGCACGCGATGCCTCAGCGAAGGATCCGCGAGGCCGCGCACATCGAGGTCGACCGCGAAGCGCCCGTCGGCGTCCGACTGCACGCGCGTGGCACGCGCGACCTCACCATCCAGCACGAGTTGCACTTTGCTGCCGGCGCGAGCGCGACCGGCGATCGACAGCGGGCCGGACACCGGCGCATCGGTCAGCGCATCGAACTGCGGCCGCAGCCGGTCGCGACGCTCGGTGGATTCCGCAGCGGGCGCAGGCAACGCGCGCCACACCTGACCTGCGCGTGCGGGCAGGGCGAGATCGATGCGGCCCTGCGCATCCACCTCCAGCAGCTTCGCCTCGCCCTCGATCGCGAACAGCGGCTGCAGGCGGGTGCCGCGGGGCAGCCCGGTATCGACTGCGCCAAACAGGCTTGCTGCTTCCGCCGTGTTCAGCGCGACCAGCGCAGCGCCCTGATCGGACTCCATCACCCAGGCGATGAGGCCCGGCCCGGCGGCTTCGGCGGCCAGCACGCGGGGCCGTCCGCGGCGCAGGGCGTACTCGCCGTGGCGCAGGGCGGTGGCGCGCTGCAGGTAGCGGTAGAGCGGGTGCGCGGTGTCGAAATGATCGCGCCCCTCGCTGCCCCAGCCCTGCGCGAACATCGCGCTGCGCATGCGGGTGAAGCCCTGCTCGGTGCCGTAGTAGATGACCGGAATGCCGGGCAATGTCATCAGCGCGAGCAGGGCCTGCTTGAGTCCGGCCTCGCTGCCGCCGGCGAGGAAGCGGTCGACATCGTGGTTGTCGACGAAGCTCGGCATGCGGTGCGGATCGGCATGCACGGCCAGCACGCTTTCGATGCGGTGCTTGAGCTCGGCCGGCGGACGCCCGCGCGCGAACACGTCGAGGCTGGTGCCGTAGAGCGGGAAGTTGATCATCGCCGGCAGTAGCGGGCCGGCCGCGTCGCGCACGTAGCTTTCGATGCGCCGCGCCTGGGTGTCTTCAAAGGCGCGGTCGATGCCGAAGCCCTCGCCGAACAGCAGAAACTCGGGCTTGCCAGCGCGCCGCGCAACCTCGATCACGCCGGGGGCGGCGGGGTCTTCGGCGAACAGGAAATCGCGGAAGTAGGCCGGCGGCACGTAGAAGGCGGTGTCAACGCGGAAGCCGTCGACGCCGACCTCGCGGATCCAGTGGCCGTAGGACTGGCGAAGCGCACGCCGCACCAGCGGGTTTTCGGTGTTGAGGTCATCGAGGTCCGCCATTTGCCCACTGAGCAGCTGCACCGGGTCGCTGTAGTCCTGAATCGGCGGCGTCCAGTGGTAGATGTCGAGGCCGCGCTGCTGCACGTCGCGCGCATCGTTCTGGTCGAAGGGCCACTGTGTCGGCCGCGCGGTCGGCGCAGCCCCTGCGTTCGCGCTCCAGTCGGCGGCAAGGTCGGGCTTGGCCTCACCCGGCGGGTAGCGGAAGTAGTTGCCGACGTGGTTGACCACGATGTCCTGCACCAGGCGCATGTCGCGCCCATGCAGGCCTTTGGCGAGCGCGCGATAGTCGTCGAGCGTGCCGAAGTGCGGGTCGACCTCCATGAAGTGCTGCGCCCAGTAGCCGTGATAGCCGCCATAGCCGACCGCCGCGTCCCACCACTGATGCCGCACCGGCGGGGTGATCCACAGCGCGGTGGCGCCGAGGCCGCGGATGTAGTCGAGACGACGCGTGAGGCCGGCCAGATCGCCGCCGCTGTAGCGGCGCGAATCGGTCGGAGCGTACTCGCCCGCGCCCTGGTCGTTGTTGGTGGGGTCGCCGTCGTCGAAGCGATCGATCAGGGCGAAGTAGAGGATCTCGTCGCGCCAGTCGCGCGACGACGCGGCCTGCGCAATCGAGCTCGAATCGAGGCCACACAGGAGAGCGAACGCGACCGCGCACCGCCCTGCGAGCAGTGATGTGCGCGCGTGCATCGTCCCTGCAGGGCAGCGGCTGACGAAGGCGTTGCGGCGGCGAGAAGCGTGCATCGATGGACTCCCAGATCGAATGTGCGAGCGCAGCGAGAAGCCGCAGCTTGCGGCTGCAAACCCTGCGAGATCTGACAGGGTGGAGTGTTGCGTTGCAGCACATCCGGCGACTCCAGGGCGGCGCGCGCGAATCCGCTGCGGGCCTCATGTTCAGGCCCTTGGCGAGGCGCGAAACGCACTCAGAACGCAGCGGCTGCATGAATACGTATGCAGCTTGGGGCCTGTGCCAAAGGGCCGGGGCTACCATCGCCCCGCGCTGAAAGGGACGGGGGAACGTTCCTCGGCGAAGGCGATGCAGAGCATCGCCAGCAGGCAGAAAACAGACCCGGCGCGCGGCCGCACAGACCGCGTAGCCAGGCTCTCAATCGAAGACCCAGATCGAGTGGAGGGGACAATGTTGAACTTGAAGCGCAACGTGCTAAGCATGGCGCTGGCGTCGGCTGTCGCGATGATGGCGCAGGCCGCCTGGGCCGATGCCGGCATGGCCGCCCAGCAGCAGGCAGAAGACGAGGACGCTGCCGAGAAGGAAGACGCCGAGGAGCTCGATGCCATCGAGGTGGTGGGTATCCGCGCGGGTATCGAGAGCGCGATCGAAACCAAGCAGATCGCTGATTCCATCGTTGAAGCCATCTCTGCCGAAGACATCGGCAAGCTGCCCGACGTCTCGATCGCCGACGCCCTCGCGCGCCTGCCCGGCGTCACCTCGCAGCGCGAGCGCGGACGCTCAACCGAGATCAACGTGCGCGGTCTGTCCGGCGACTTCGCCACGGCCACCTTGAACGGCCGCGAGCAGGCCAGCATGGGCACCAACCGCGGCGTCGAGTTCGACCAGTACGCCTCCGAAAGCATGCGCCAGGTCGTCGTCTACAAGACGCCGACGGCGAGCCTGATCGGTCAGGGTCTGTCCGCCACCATCGACCTGCAGACCGTGCGTCCGCTCGACTTCGATGAGCGCGTGATCGCCGGCAACTACCGCCGCGACCAGTACAAGTTGGAGGACTCCAAGCTCTACGGTGAGCGCGCGAGCTTCGCTTACATCGACCAGAACCAGGCCAAGACGCTGGGCTTCGCGCTGGGCTACGCATATCTCAACTCGCCGCAGCAGTCGAACAGCTGGCGCGCCTGGGGCTATGAGCCGAACGGCCAGCTGGGCGGCGTGACCATCCAGGGTCGCACGAGCGATCTCGTCCGCAAGGGCATCACCGCGGCGATGGAGTACCAGCCGAACGACAGCCACCGCGGTGCGCTCGATGTGTACTACTCGACCTTCGATTCCGACACCATCCAGCGTGGTCTTGAGATCGGACTCGGAAACTGCACAAGCAACTGCTATCTCGCCGAGCTGGTGAGCCGCAACGGCACCACCTCGACCTATCGCAACGCGCGGCCGGTGCTTCGCACCGACCAGTACGCCAGCGAAGACAAGCTGCTGTCGGTGGGCTGGAATCACGAGTATCGCGTCAACGACGACTGGCGTCTGACTACCGACCTCAGCACCTCGCGCGCCGATCGTGACGGCCGCAACTTTGAGAGCAACGCCGGTTTTGCGCCCGGACTCAACGGCACCACGCTGGGCGTCGCCCTGAATCCAGGCGGCTGGTACGACATGGACTTCGGCTACGACTTCGCCGACACCTCGCAGCTGCGCCTCTGGGACCCGGGCGGCTGGGGTGGTGACGGCTTCGACAAGCCCTACGCCGTCGAGGACACGATCAACCAGGCGCGCGTCGAGCTGGAGCAGCTGTTCGGCGAGGGCGCGATCAGCAGCATCAAGTACGGCCTGAACTTCACCAGCCGCGACAAGGACCGTTTCGCTTCGGAAGACGCGCTCTGCATCCAGGCCTGCGGTGATCGAGCGGCCCTGCCGTACCCCACCGGTGCTTCGGCGGGTTTCGGGTTCTTCGGCCTGCCGAACTTGCCGACCTTCGATCCGAATGGAGTCCCGTACAACCGCCGAGATCGCTTTGCGCAGGGTTTCGCGCGCAAGAACTTTGGCGTCGAGGAAGACATCACGACGCTGTATGCGCAGGCCAACCTCGACAGCGCCTGGGGCAGCGTGCCGGTGCGAGGCAACTTCGGTCTGCAGGTTCAGCGTGTGGACCAGGAAGGTTTCGGGCTGCGCACCTTCGGTGGGACGGGCAATGGCGAGGCGGTAACGCGTGGGGCGACCTATACCGAGGTGCTCCCGAGCAGCAACTTGATCTTCGATATCACCGAGAGCCAGAAACTCCGCCTGGGTCTGGCGCGGCAACTCGCGCGTCCGCGCATCGACGACATGTCGGCAGGCTTCTCCTTCGGCATCAACCGAGAGGGCGGCGAGAACAACCCCAATCCGAACGCTCCCTTCATCTGGTCGGGTGGCGGCGGTAATCCCGAACTGCGGCCGTGGATCGCCAATGCGATCGATCTTTCCTACGAGAAGTACTTCGCCAGCAAGGGCTACGTGTCGGCGGCCTGGTTCTTCAAGGATCTGAAGTCCTACATCTACAACCAGTCGATCGAGTTCGATTTCTCTGGAATCCCGATCCCAGCCGGTCAACAGCGGCCAGCCTCCAATATCGGCACCCTGACCGCGCCGGCGAACGGCGAAGGTGGCTTGATCGCAGGTATCGAGTTGGCCGTGTCGGTGCCCTTCGACCTGTTCTGGGAGCCGTTGGAGGGCTTCGGTCTGCAGGGGCATTACACCGATACGCGCACCAGCATCTCTCCCAACGGACCTGGCACCAACGAGCCGCTGCCGGGCTTCTCCAAGTACACCTCGAACGTGACCCTGTACTGGGAGCGCTTCGGCTGGGGTATCCGTGCATCGAGACGTCATCGCTCCGAGTTCGTTGGCGAAATCCAGAACGTGTTCCTCGACCGCGAGAAAGTGCTGATCAATCGCGAGGCGATCGTCGACCTGCAGGTCAACTACACGTTCATGGAGGGCCCGCTCAAGGATCTCGCTTTCTTCTTCCAGATCAACAATCTGCGAGACGAGCCCTTCAGCACCACCTTCGACAGCGATCCCCTGCGCCCGCGCGAGTACGTCGAGTACGGCCGCAATGCACTGCTGGGTGTGAGCTACCGCTTCTGATGGCCTGAGTCATCGCAATAGCCCCCGTGGCACCCGAAGCCCACGTCGACTCCCCGCGACGTGGGCTTCGGCTTTGTGGGGGGACGATCCGCGCGTGCCACCCTGCGGCATCCGCCTCAATCGCACCCATCGCCGCAGGTCGGCGCCAAGCGCAGCGCGGCCCAACGTCGCGCGCTTAACAGTTTGGCAAGCCTCACAGTCCGCGACCTTGGGCATCGCCTTCGGCTCCGCCCATGCTACGACCCCGCGTACTGCCCCGCGCCCCGCGAGATTCCATAGGGTGGGTCTTGACCCACCGGATCCCTCGCATGGGGTACGTCTTGACCCACCTCCTATCTGCACAGGGTGGGTCTTGACCCACCGCCCCGCGGCATCCGCCTCACTCGCACCCATCGCCGCAGGTCGGCGCCAAGCGCAGCGCGGCCCAACGTCGCGCGCTTAACATTTTGGCAAGCCTCACAGTCCGCGACCTTGGGCATCGCCTTCGGCTCCGCCAAACACACGCAGCTCGCATTCAGCAACGCGCCGCGCGGGAACCGCCTGGCGCGTATGGTGGGTCAAGACCCACCCTATGCATGTAGCAGGTGGGGCAGGGCCCACCCGATGCAGGTAGGTGGTGGGGCAGGGCCCACCCCATGCAGGTAGGCGGTGGGGCAGCGCCCGCAGTGGGTCAAGACCCAGCCTAGGCGGCCTTCGGCGTCGCCGCGCAGTGCCGCTCGATGAACTGCTCATGCAACGGCATGGCGTCGACGCAGTGGGCGATCACCCCGCGCACGGTTTCGACGTGCTTCTGCACGGCAGCCTCATCCTGCGCATCGACCAGGGCGTGGTAGCCGCGCGGCTGCATGCGCTGGCCGTGCATCACCTGCACCCAGCTGGGTTCGGCGAACAGCTCGTGGCCCTCGCGGAAGACGCGGCCATTGCTGCGGAACAGCTCCATCTTGCTGCGCAGTTCGGACGGGATGTCCATGGTCCGCACGTAGTTCCAGAACGGCGTGTCGCTGCGCTCGGTGGCGTGGTAGTGCAGGATCAGGAAGTCGCGGATCTTGTCGAACTCCCAGTGCGAGTGGGTGTTGAACTCGTCGATGTCGATCTGATCGAAGCCGGCGTGCGGGAAGAACGCGGTCAGCCGCGCGATCGCCGACTGGATCAGGTGGATGCTGGTCGACTCCAGCGGCTCCATGAAGCCGCTGGCCAGGCCCACCGCGACCACGTTCTTGTTCCAGAACTTGCGGCGCTTGCCGGTGACGAACTTCAACACGCGCGGCTCCGCCAGCGGCTTGCCTTCGAGGTTCGCCATCAGCATCGAAGTGGCTTCGTCCTCGCTGATGAAATCCGCTGAGAACACGTGGCCGTTGCCGACGCGGTGCTGCAGCGGGATGCGCCACTGCCAGCCGGCGGTGCGCGCGGTCGAACGCGTGTACGGCGTGATCGCGTGGCGCGTCTCGCAGGGCACGGCGACCGCGCGGTTGCAGGGCAGCCAGTGGCTCCAGTCGATGTAGCCGGTCTTCAGCGCCTGCTGGATGAGGATGCCGCGGAAACCCGAGCAGTCGACAAACAGCTGGCCGGGGATGAGCTCGCCGCTGTCCATCGTGATCGATTCGATGAAGCCGCTTTCCGGATGCTGCTGCACCGAAGCCACCTTGCCTTCGGTGCGGCGCACGCCGCGGGCTTCCGCGTACTCGCGCAGGTAGCGCGCATACAGGCCGGCGTCGAAGTGGTAGGCGTAGGCGATGTCGGCCAGCGGCGAGTTCGGGCGATCGCTGCGCGCCGGCATGAACTTGTTGGCGCGTGCGGCCGCGGTGTTGATCGAGTACTCATCGAGATGCCCGGCGCGGCCCTGCTGATGCAGCTTCAGCCAGTAATGGTAGAAGGGCACCGTGCCCAAGTCCTGGCCGATCTTGCCGAAGCCGTGGATGTAGCTGTCGCCGAGCTGGCCCCAGTTGACGAACTCGATGCCGAGCTTGAACGAGCCCTGCGTGCGGCGGATGAAGTCGGCTTCGTCGAGTTCGAGCGCGGCGTTGAACAGCTTGATCATCGGGATCGTGGCTTCACCGACGCCGACCGTGCCGATGTCGTCGGATTCGACCAGGCGGATGCTGTAGCTGCGGCCCAGCACCTTGGCCAATGCCGCCGCCGCCATCCAGCCGGCCGTGCCGCCGCCGACGATCACCACTTCACGGATTCGCTGGTCCTGCATGTCCCGCCCCTTTGCTGCTCGTTGATGCGTCTGGCGCGCACGTTCGGGCGAGTGTGCCCTCGGCGGGACTGGCGGGGAAGTCAAGGTGGCGCCGCATACGTATGCATGCCGCGCTGCAGCAGGCTTTGGCGATTTGCTAGCGTGCACGGCGCGAGGCCTCGGCGGCAGTCGACATGCCTCCAGATGTCGCAGACGCCGTTCCATCGAACCCGCCTTCATGCCATCGACACGGAGCTCCCATGCAGCTGATCTACTCCGCCACCTCGCCCTACGCCCGAAAGGTGCGCATGCTGGTCATCGAGAAAGGCCTCACCGATCGCGTCGAGGTGGTCGTCGCCAACCCGCTGCAGGATCCGCCCGAGCTGCTGGCGGCCAACCCGCTGGCCAAGGTGCCGGCGCTCATCGTCGAGCCGGGCTTTACCCTGTTCGACAGCCCGCTGCTGTGTGCTTACGTCGACAGCCTCGCTGAGCCGCGCTTGATCCCCGCGGCCTGCCCCGAGCGCTGGTGGGTGCTGCGTCGTGAAGCGCTGGCGGATGGAATCACCGATGCGGCGGTCTCCAGCGTGATGGAAGGCCGCCGCATCGAGTCGCAGCGCTCGCCCGAGTGGTTGGCGCGCTGGCGCAGCGCGATCCTGCGCGGGGTGCTGGAGCTGGAAAAGGAATCCGACGCGCTCGGCGAGCGCTTCGATCTCGGCGCGATCGCGTCCGCTGCGGCCTTGGCCTACCTCGATTTTCGTCTTCCGCAGATCGACTGGCGTGCACAGGCGCCGGGGCTGTCGACCTGGCTTGAGGGTGTGCGCGGCCGCGAGAGCTTCGCAACGACCGTCCCACCCGCGAACTGAATAGGGTGGGTCTTGACCCACCGCATCACACCTTCGAAATCCCCTCGCAAGGCGGTGTGTGCTGAGCCGGCCCAGGGGCCGCACCAGCCGGATTGAAAGCTCGGCGGGCCTCGGCTCTGCGTCGGTGGGTCAAGACCCACCCTATGGACTGAATGGGGTGGGTCAAGACCCACCCCATGGACTGAATTGGGTGGGTCAAGACCCACCCTATGCACCGAACGGGGTGGGTCAAGACCCACCCTATGCACCGAACGGGGCGGGTCAAGACCCACCCGATGGACATCGCTGACCTACAGCCCCGGCTGCTTGAGACGCTCGATGCCCTTGGCCTGTTTGTCTGCGGCCACCAGCGCGCGCACTTCGCCCAGCATTTCGACGGCATCGAACACGATGCCGTCCTTGATGGTGTAGCGCACGCCGCCGACGCGCTCGGGTTCGCCCTCGGCGTCGATGCGGATGTGGCCGGTGCCGTAGAGCACCTTGAGGTTGGCCAGCGGGTTCTCGCGCAGCACCACGAGGTCGGCGAGCTTGCCGGGCTCGATGCTGCCGATGCGGTCGTCGGCCTTCAGCGCCTCGGCGCCGTTGAGCGTGGCCGCGGTGAGCACTTCCAGCGGATGGAAGCCGGCTTCGCGCAGCAGCTCCAGCTCCTCGATGGTGCCGAAGCCGTAGAGCTTGTAGATGTAGCCCGAGTCGCTGCCGACGGTGACGCGGCCGCCGCGGTTCTTGAAGTCGTTGATGAAGGCCATCCAGCGCACGTAGTTGTCGCGCCAGGCGATCTCCTGCTCGCTGCCCCAGTCGAAGAAGAAGCTGCCGTGGCTGGTGCGACTCGGGCGGAAGAAGTCCCACAGCGCGGGCAGGGTGTAGTCCTCGTGCCACTCGGCCATGCGCGCGCGCATCAGGTCGCGGGTGGCCTGGTAGATGGTGAAGGTCGGGTCGATGGTGAAGTCGAGTTCGAGCAGCTCCGTCATCACCGCTTCGTACTTCTCGCTGCCCTTTTCGGCCGCCTGCGCCCACAGCCGGCCGGCCTGCTCGAACCGGTGCTGCTCGTTCATGTAGTTGTAGCCAGGCGGGTAGTCCTGCACGGTCTGGCCGTCGAACAGGGCCTCGGGCAGGCCGTACCAGTGCTCCATCGTGGTCAGCCCCCAGCGCGCGGTGGTCAGCACGTTGACCCGCTTCACGTCGAGCTGGGCGTGATGGCAGGCCGAGCCCATGCCCTGCTTCTTCAGCTCATCGAAGGCGGCTTCGAGAATGTCCGGGCGGTAGCCGAAGCACTTCATGCCCAGCGCACCGCGGCGCTTCATGTCGCGCACCCATTCGCGGGCATGCTCGGGCGTCAGCATCGGGCCGATGCGGCCCTGGCCGAAGAACACATAGGGGAAGATCCGCGGCGCGGTGATGGTGTTGGACTCGGAGCGCTTCTGTTCCGACACGCACCAGTCGATACCGTTGCCGCAGCCAGGGTCGCGCACGCTGGTGATGCCGTGCGCCAGCCACAGCTTGTAGACGTACTCGGCGGTCACGCCCTGCTCGTCGCCGCCGATGTGGCCGTGCATGTCGACGATGCCGGGCATGACGTAGTGGCCGGCAAGATCCATCTCGCGGCCGCCGGGTTTCAGAGCAGGGCGGCGCTCGGCGTTGATCGGCGCATCGGCGCTGCCGACGATGCGCACCTCGGTGATGCGGTTGTTCTCGATCACCACATCGGCCGGGCCGAAGGCCGGGCTGCCGGTGCCGTTGATGACCGTGACTCCGCGCAGGATCAGCTGGTCGTACGGGCCTTCGCCTTCATCGCGCTCGGGCGCCGGAGGGATCGCAGCCTGCGCGCAGGTGGCGGTGAACAGCAGGGCGAGGGCGGCGCGGAGCAGGCGAGGGCGCATGGCGTGGCCTTGAGTGTGTGCAGCACCAAAGTGTGGCCCCTGCTGCGCGCGGGCGGGGAGGGGCGCAAGTCATGACTTCGTGGGAATCGGGGGGCGGGAGTTGAGAGTTGAGAGTCGGGATTGGGGATTGGGGATTGGGATGCGCAGCGGCGGCCGGGTGTGTGCGCTTTGGATGAGCCCACGCTGGCCGCTCGGCCCGCGTCGAACCGCAGCGGGCGGTCCGGGAGCTGCTTGGGCTGTACCAAAGTACGATGGTTCGCTGCGCGGGTCGCGCCGAGCATCCGGACATGCCATCAATCCGCCTACCTGCACTCTTGAGCTGCCTCGCGCTCGCGGCCTGCGCTACCGTTCCCGCACCGAACGAGGCCGTGCCCATGCGACTGTCCGACGTCCGCGAGACCGCGCACCGCGCGCCCGATGATCTGCTCAGCGCTGGGCTGGGGCTGACTGGCCTGCAGCAGGCCACACCGCCTGTCGTGGCGGATGCGGATTCGCCCACTGCGCCGGAGCTGCGTCGCCGCGCGGTCTGGGCCAACTGGCGTGGCATTGCCGATCTGACCCCGGGCGGCGGATTCGCTGAGGTGTACGGCGCGCTGCCGGCCGTGCCCGGGCGCGAGTTCCATGCGCTCGCCTGGTTGCCCGACGCGCGCCAGCCGCATCGGGTGATGCTGCAGCTGCCCGATGCCTTCGATGCGCGCGCGCGCTGTCTGATCGTGACTGCGTCTTCCGGTTCGCGCGGCATCTACGGGGCGATCTCGCTGGCCGGCGGCTGGGGCCTGCCACGCGGCTGCGCAGTCGCCTACACCGACAAGGGCGCGGGCACGGGCTTTGTCGACATGGCCAGCGGAGAGGGTGCGGGGCTCTCGGGCCTCGTCGACGGCGGTCCTGAATTCTTGATCGAAGCGAGCGGCGCGCCGCTGCTTGCATTGAAACACGCGCACAGCGGCGACCATCCGGAGGCCGACTGGGGCCGCCATCTGCGTCAGGCCGCGGAGTTCGGCCTGCAGCAGCTCGGCCGCGCGCTGCCGGCGCAGGCGCCGTTTACCTTCGAGAACACCCGAATCATCGCGGTAGGTGTGTCCAACGGCGGCGCAGCGGTGCTGCGGGCTGCAGAGCAGGCGGAGGACTGGCTGGATGCGGCGGTGGCGATCGCGCCCAATGTGCATGTCGCGAACCGCGGTCGCCCCGCCTTCGATTACGGCACCGAAGCCGGTGTGCTCATGCCCTGCGCGCTGCTGGATGCGCGCTTCGACGCCACGCCTTTCGCACGGGCTGCGCAAGCGGCACCCGCGCACTGGCAGCAGGCCTGTGCGCTGGCGCATGCGGCCGGCCTGCTGGCTGCGGATTCCATCGACGCGCAGATCCGCGAAGCCGGTCAGCGTCTGTACGAGGGCGGCTGGACGGACGAGGCCATCGCTGCCGGCGCGCTGAGCGTCAGCTTCGAGATGTGGCGTGCGGTCGGTGCGACCTATGCTTCGGCCTATCTGCGCCGCGGGCCAGCCGACATGCCCTGCGGATACCGCGTCGCCGCGGTGGATGCGCAGGGTCAGCCACGCGCCACCACGGTCGCCGAGCGCGCGCTGATCTGGAGCGATGGCTCGGGCATTCCGCCGACCGCCGGCGCGCAGCTGCTGTCGCCGAGCGAAGGCGAGCTGCCGCCCCCGCTGGCCGGCCTGCGCTGTCTCGCCGAGCTGTGGGATGGCGGCAGCGAGGATGCGCGCAGTCTCCGCGCCGCGGTCGCGAAGACCCAGGCGGGGCCACCGCGCGCCGGCCTGCCGCTGACCGTTTTGCACGGGCTCGACGACGGTCTGATTCCCGAGGCCTTCAGCAGCGCGGCCTACGTCGCCCAGGCCGAGCAGGCGGGGCGTGCGCTGCGCTACTGGCAGCTGCCGCATGTGCAGCACTTCGACGGTTTTCTCGGCGCGCCGCCGCTGGCCGCGCGCTACCTGCCGCTGATGCCGTATGCGTATCGCGCGCTGGATCAGGTCTGGGCCGATCTCGAAGCCGGTCGCGGGCCGCGTAGCGAGCGTCTGCGCGTGGCGGCCGAGCCGCGCGGCATCGCAGGCGCGGGCGTGGCGCCGCTGCGGGCGGAGCACCTCGCGTTGCCGGCTGACTGAGCCCGCCTCGGGTCGGCATCGAAGGCTGGCGGATGCGCCGATGCCCAGCCTGAACCGCAATACCCCTGTGCTAGCATCCGGTCGCATTGACGTAGGGCTCACCGCGTTTTTCGCGAGGCCGCTGCGAACCGCAATTTCCCTTGCGCCACGAGGCTCCGATGAGCGCCGCCACGCCTGATTTTTCCGCCTTCGATCCTGCGCGCATGGCCGAGCAGGTGATGGGGTTCTGGAGTTCCTTCGCGCGGCCGCAGCCGGCGCCGCCACCGTCGCCGTTCGCGGCCGTCCAGCAAATGTTCGGCGCGCCGGCTCCGCCGATGCCGGGGGGCGACCTCTTCGGTCAGGCCCAGCACATGTACGCCCAGCTGCAGCAGGCCCTGCTGCCGGCGCTGCAGGCGCAGAGTTTCGATGTCGACAGCGTGGTTCAGCTGTGGCGCAAGACCTTCGGCGATGCGCCAGCCATCCCGCCTGCGCTGATGGTGCCGAGCTTTCTCGCGCCGATGGCCGCCGGCGGCTCGCCGGGCTTTGCCGCCGAGCTGCGCGGTGCGCTGGGTGCCGCACCGCTGGGCCTGATGCGCGAGCACCAGCAGCGCTGGCAGGCCTTCGCCCAGGCGCAGATCGATCTGCAGGCGGTGATGGAGCGCTACAGCACGCTGATGCAGAAGGTGCAGCGCGAGGGTATGGGCCGCTTCGAGACCAAACTGCGCGCCCACAGCGAGCCCGGCAAGCAGCTGGCGTCGGCGCGAGCGCTGTTCGACCTGTGGGTCGATGCCAGCGAGGAAGCCTTCGCCCAGATCGCACTCGGCCCCGAGTACCGCCACGTCTATGGTGAGCTGGTCAATGCGCAGATGCGACTGCGCCAGTGCGGCATGGCCATCGTCGAGGAGCAGCTGAAGGCCGTGGGCCTGCCCTCGCGCACCGAGCTCGACTCCAACCACAAGCGCACGCACGAGCTGAGCCGCGAAGTCCGCGCCTTGAAGCAGCGTCTGGCCGAGCTGGAGCTGGCCGCGCAGGGCAGCGCGAGCGCGTCGCGCCCCGCGCCCGCGCCGTCGCCGGCATCGCGCACGGTCGAGCCGCAGGCCCAGGCCGAACCCGCACGCGCCAGCCAAGCGCCGTTACCCAAGCCCCGCGCCAAGGCCACCAAGCCGGCCGCGAAGGCCGCGGCGAAGCGGGCGGTCAAGGCCAGCGCCAGCCGCAAGAAAGCACTGCCGCCGCTGGCGGCGGTCACGCCCAAGGCGCCCGCCCGCGCACGCAAGGGACGCTGATCCATGCAGCCGATGAACCTTCCCTCGATGATCGGCCCGCTGGGCTTCACTCCCGCCAAGCTGATGCAGGACCTGCTCGACGCCCAGCGCAAGCTGCGCGAGGGCATTGACAGCCTGCAGCGCGCTGGCGATGTCGATTACGGCGCCACCCGCAAGGAGCTGATCTGGCAGGACGGCCGCGTCTGCCTGTACCGCTACCGCGGCGAGCGCGAACCCACGGCTGCGGTGCCGATCCTGATCTGCTACGCCCTGGTCAACCGGCCCTACATGGTCGACCTGCAGCACGACCGCTCGCTGGTGCGGCAGCTGCTGGCCCGCGGCGAGGACGTCTACATCATCGACTGGGGCTACCCGGACCGCAGCCACCGCTACGAGACGCTCGACGACTACATCAACGGTTACCTGCACGCCTGCGTGCTCGAGGTCTGCCGTCGCCATAAGCTGGCCGCGATCAACCTGCTCGGCGTCTGCCAGGGCGGCGCGTTCTCGCTGTGCTACACCAGCCTGCACCCCGAGCGCGTGCGCAACCTGATCACCATGGTCACACCGGTGGACTTCCATACCCCGGACAACATGCTGAGCAGCTGGACGCGCGGGTTGGACGTCGACCTCTTCGTCGACACGCTGGGTAATGTGCCCGCCGACCTGATGAACCTCTGCTACCTCACGCTCAAGCCCTACCGCCTGTTCCTTCAGAAGTACATCGGCTTCGTCGAGCAGATGGACGACCCGGTGGAAGTGGAAAACTTCGTGCGCATGGAGCGCTGGATCTTCGACTCGCCGGATCAGGTGGGCGAGGCCTTCCGGCAGTTCATCAAGGACTTCTACCAGGGCAACAAGCTGCTGCGCGGCGACGTCTTCATCGGCGAGCAGCGCGTCGACCTCGGCAATGTGCGCTGCCCGGTGCTCAACATCTACGCCGAGCAGGACCATCTGGTGCCGCCGGACGCCTCGCGCGCGCTCAAGGCCGCCGCCGGCACCCGCGACTACACCGAGATCAGCTTCCGCGGCGGCCACATCGGCATCTACGTCTCCGGCCGCGCCCAGCGCGAGGTGCCGGGGGCGATCGAGGAGTGGTTGCGCAAGCGCTGAGCGCATGGGGAGTGCCGCATGACAGAGCACGACAAGGTCGTCGCGCGCGATGACCTCAAGGGTTGGGTGTGGCTGCTGCTGGGACTGCTCGCCGGGGCTGTGGGGAGTGCGATCGTGATGCAGGTCGTCGTGTTCCCCCTGCGGCTCGCGGCGCAACGAGAAGCACCGATATGGACCGAGCCCGCCCCGTTCATGGAGCGCGGGCTGCAGACGCGCGCCTACCGGGATCAAAGCCCCTGCGTGAAATCGACACTGCAGATGCACATCGGGACCTGGGAGGGTTCAAGCCGGTTGGCCAATGGCGAGACCTCCCGCTGGCGCAATGTGCGTCGCGCCGATGGTCGCTTCGAGATCCGTTTTCTTCTTGAGGATGGCACGGTGCAATCCCGGGAACGCGGTTACTGGGCCATCACCGGCTGCATCTACGCGAGCCTGATCACCGAGGTCGATAGCGAGCCGGCACTGTTCCAGGAGGTCTATCGCGTGCACGAGATCAGCGGCGAACACCTCGTGTATTCCAACTACCGCACCGGCAACGTATTCGAACAGAGGCGCGTGTCCTCGATCGACGAGTGAGCGTGCTGCCGCGGCTGGCGGACACGCGGGATGCGGAACACGCGACTTGACGCATCCGGTATTGGCAGCCTCGCTCCCTGCCTCAACACTGCGCGGCACGCCCGACGTTCGCGGGCTTCCCTGGGGTCTTCGCATGCGCTGCGTGTCGCGCTTGTCCGCTTTGCTGCTGCTCTTTCTGATCGCCGGCTGTGCCACCCGCGCCCCGCTGGAAATTGACGGCCGGCACTGGGCCTTCGGCTATCACGGGCCCTCGGCCGAAGTGCTGCGCGAGGCCGTGCCGGTGGTGTTCCAA